>NZ_JAUHUK010000002.1:0-377537 GCF_030417915.1 Pseudomonas sp. C32
GGCCCCGCTGACGCCGGTATTGCCCAGGCGCCGCCCGATGTCGTAACCCTCGTCAACATTGCCCAACTCGATGCCATGGCCGTCCGTGTTCAGGCCGTGCAAGGCATTGGTCAGGGCGATTTCAGCGTCCCGGTTGTCGGTGGTGTCATAGAACACGCGGACCGGCTTCTGCCCTTTGGGCAACGTCTCCACGGCCTGCAGCCAGCCTGCCTGCAGGGCCTTGGCCTGCAACGCCGGTTTGAGCCGCTGACCCTGTTCATCCTGCATCGAGACCTTGATTGGCCGGTGCAGGTAACCCAGCACCGGCGCGGCGTCGAACTCTTTGACCTGGTGCTGGGCCCAGCGTATGGGTAGCCATGGGGAGGGTTCGAAATAGCCTGGCCCGCGGTTACTTATGGTTTGCCAGAGGGTGGGGAGTTGGGATTGCCAGTAGGCGGTGGACATGGTGCCGGGGGCATCGGGGTTTGCAAAACCCTTGGCACGCTCCGCCTCTTCGTACACATCTCGAAATTCACGGGAATGCTTCCAGTAAAATGCCCAAAGCTTGCCCAGGTCAGTGTTTTTGTTTTGGTTGTCCTCAGACTCGTGGGTGGCAAAACGGCGAATGTACCGATCCACCCGATCAGTGCGAGTGACCAGCAGCCCGGTCATGCTTTCGTACACCGTGGGGACGACATGGCCGTTCTGCAACCCAGGGGTGCCAGCCACGCGTAAACCGTTTCGCGTGACGTCGCCGTCCTCGCTCACGATCAAGGCCTGGGGCACTTCGGGGTTGTCATCAAAGAACTGGAACAATCGCTCGATCATGCCTTGGGCATGGGTCGTATTCTCCGCGTCCTGCCACAAAAAGAGCGTGACTCCGAGTGTCGCGGCATTGCGACCGCCGAGGATATTGCTCGCAGCCCCTGTATCTGAAGGTTGCTTGGGCGGCGCGATGGAAAACACCGGGATTGGCCAGTACGCCACTGACTCGCCTGCCGAATACTTGAACGCCACACGGACTTTGATATCTCTGGAGTTTTCTCTGGATCTCAGTGATGCCTTATAGTCCTTGGGATCTCGTGAGTAAATCGACGCAAAGTTGTCGTTTTTCTTCTTGATGAATTGCCAGATTTCCGATTGGTGATCCTGGTAGATCCCAAGTCCTACCCCGCGAATTTCCAACGCATAAGTCCGTACTTGCGTGGCTTGCTGCTCGGTGATTTGCGCCATGACATTGGCTTTATAGGCGGCAAGTCCTGCTTTTTCACCGGCCACGGCTTTGCCCCACCAGTGAACGCTGAAAATCAGCAGCAAGGGACCCAGGATGGCGGCGATACCCCAGCGCAGTACTGGGTTGAGGTTGCGAAGTTCCACGTTGGTTTCCTGTGCCTTGAAGTGGACCATCCAGACGAATCCGAACCAAAGGATCAGCAGCACGCTGGCGATCCAGAGATAGGGTTTCAGTTTCGGTAAAGTTCGGGGGCGGTGTTGAGGATCGCTCACAAGGCACCTCCTTTTTTAGCGGTGCCGGCAAGCAGGGTAGGGGGTGTTAGCGATACCAGATCGGAGGGCGGAAATATGCCCTCCTGGTAATACAGGTAACTGGACTTCACTAGCGCCTGAGCCTCAGCACTAAGCCGCGACCACCCCGGCAGTTTATTAACTATCCTGTATTGCACTTCATCCATCTTCCAATCCGCAATCGCCACCAACACCTCGCGCATGGCCGGGTCATCGAGGCACTGCGCCTGGCCAATCGCAATGTCCATCGCCGTGACCCAACGCTGGTTTTCCGGGCTTCGCAGGATCGCCGAGTGGTAGGAGTTGGCGCCCCAGGTCCCCTGGTCATGTTCCATGCGCGCCCGGGCCTCTCGCGGGGTCTCCTCGCGCTCGTGACAAGAGCTGAAACTGGAGCAGGCCGCGCCTTTTCGTACGGCGCGCGTATGGTCCTCCGGATCGTCGGATAGCCCGTTAAATCGGCTCAGCGCCTCCTGCTGCGTGGTGTTCGGGGCGTCATACTCGGCGGGCATTTTTATCCACAAAAAGGTCGCGGTGTCTTTGCCCAGCGCAATGCTCTTCGCAACTTCATCCGGTTTGTCCAAGCCTGCAGTCGTCGGGCTGCCGATTATCGCTTCGCCACCGAACATCTGCGGCGCATGGGGCGGGTTCAGGGCCTCGGCATTGATCAGGCGTTCCTGCCCCGTGGCTATCGGCGCTTGCGAGGCCAATCCAGTGACAAAGGACGCGCCCGGGTAGCGGTGTTCGCCTGGCGCGCGGATGAATTCCGGCTGCGGCGGCTTGCCCACCAGCACCGGCTCGCCGTCACGATGACGCTTGGTCCACAGGCGTTGATAAAAGCCCATCGATTGCAGCGCCATCATCGCCGGCCGGCCATCAGGCGTTGCATCCGGCACACCGTAGGTACCGATGCCTCGCACGTCGTCCAGGGCCACGGTGGTGTCGTCCGGGCAAAAATACAAGTACACCTTGCCGCGATTGTCGCGCTCGGGGAAAACGCTGAGGTTGCCGATCTTGTCCTTGCGGGTCCCTTGCGTCGGTGACCATCGAGGGCCGCTGCGACCGCCATAGGTTTTGGCTTCCCTGAGCGCGGATAACGCTGGCTGGGCATGGGGCGTTTGCGTGACCGCCGTGACGATACCAATCAGGGTGGCGAGGGTGTCATGGTCTTGGGGGGTGACCTTGGGCAGCACGCTGTAAGGCGTGTCCACGAGAATCAGGGTGTCGGCGCAGCGCTGCCCCTTGTCCACCAACAGGGCCTGCGCCAGTAACGCGATCAGGGTGCCTTGGCTATGGCCCATGATGGTGATGGTTTCATCGGGAGAGACGCGGCGAATCTCACTGACCAGCATTGCCAGACGGTGAGCAGCCAGCACAAAGTAATGCCGCAGCGGCGCATTGGCGAAGAGCAGGAAATTGTTCGGCTTGGCAAATTCGACCATGCCGGTTTTCCGGTTGGCCTTGAAGCCCTCGCCATACATCTCTTCCAGGTTGTTGGTGGCATTGACAAAAAAACCACCGGCCTTGGCAAAGTGGCGGTCCAGGCGATTGCCCCGGATATCCTGAAACTGGTTGCGCATCCTGAACGGATCACCGGCGTCATCACGCTTAACGTGTTCCGGTGCGGCGCGATAGCCCCAGTAGAACGGGATCATCAAGCTGCGGGTTTTCGGATCGTCCGTGTCGCGTTGATACAGAAAGGTATCAGGATCATCGAGTGTGGCCTTCTGATCAGCACTCCGTTCATCAAGTGGCAATTCTTTGGCCTCACTGTAATCAGCCCCATACCGCCCCGCCTTCAGATCCGGTCGATCCAGCCGCTCATTCACCCCCTGACACAACCCGGTTTCCACCGACTCATACGACGCCCCGGGGTCATTCACGCCGTGCAGGAAGATCACCACGCCCGGCAGGTCGGCGGGCACTTCCATTTTGCGCTCGGTGTTGCAGTTGGGCATCAGGCGGGTGGTGAGTTGCGCCACGCAGTACATATCTTCGCTGCTCATTGGTCGCCACCGTTCTGCTCTTTGCCACGCAACGCCGATGCTTGCGCCTGATGCATCAGCTCGCGCTCTACCCGCTCCGTCAGTCCGCTTGAGTCCGTCAATCCTTGCACCGTGCTGCCGTCCTCCAGTTTGATTTGGTAAGCATGCCCGGCCGCCAGTCGGGCGCTGTCGTCGCCGTGGCCGGGGTAATGAATGACCAGGCGTTGCGCGGCGGGGTCTCGACCGAACGTAGGCACCGAGGCACTGTCGGTTTTCGGCCCCACCCAGTCATGCTCGCTGGCATGCACAATGGCCTTGCCCTGCGTGCCAATCTCGACCCCGCCACCGATCCTGATGTAGCTGCCGTCATCGGCCACCAGGCGGATGGTGGGGGCGGTGACGAGCACCTCGCCTTCGGCCGCCGACAGGTGCAGGCTCTTTTGCGCGTTGAGCACCATGTCGTCGTCCTGGGCTTGCAGCAGCACCTTGCCGCGATTGGCGATGGCGCTGATGCCCTCGTCCTGGGCGAAGGCGCTGATCCCTTTGCCGGCTTGCAGGCGCATGGCCGAGCCGCTGGTCAACTGCAGGTGATCCTGGGCGGTGGTGTCATGGTTTTCACCGGCGTAATGCACCTGCGAACGTGGCGTGGCGCTGGCGATACCGGCTTGAGCTGCCACCGCGACCACCGGCTCACCCGGACTGTCGCTGGCAGGGGCAGGCCATTGGTTCAAGGACTGGCGCAACGCCTCGATGCCTTGGGGGTCGACTTGCCGGCTGCCACGGGCGGCGGCGGTCTGGCCGAGGGACTGGAACAGCTCGCCGCACTCGGCCAAGAGCTTGAGCAGTTCCTCACGGTCCAGCTGTGAGCCCTGGGCATCGTGGCGAACGTAGGTGGTCAACAACATCCCTTGGGCCGCCCGCAGGGCAATCGCGGCATCGCTGCGTAGTTCAGCGCCCTGACCGCGTGCCTGGGCCTGCCCATCGGTTCGCGGCGTGACGAGCTTGCCCAGATTCAGCGCCGTGGCCTGATGGGTCGTGCCCAGCCGGGCGCGCAGCGCACCGGGTGTATCGTCGAAGAGTAATTCGTTGAAGCCCTTGCCCTGATGTTCCCGGGTCCGGACCCCCGATAAGGTTCGATTGCCCGGCAAGCCCGTGGCGTTACTGAAGTGCGGCGGAAAATGGTCGGCGTTGTAGAGCACCGACGTCACCAGGGGGCGGTCGATGTCGCCGCCGAGGAACGTGACCAGCACTTCCTGACCGATGCGTGGCAAAAACTGATGACCAAAACCGGAGCCAGCACTGGGCATGGCGACCCTTAGCCAGGTCGTGCCTTGTGCCGCATCCTGCTCCCGCTGCCAATGAAAGCGCACTTGCACGCGGGCCATCTCGTCGGTAAACACCTCCTCGCCTTCCGGGCCCACCACAATGGCGGTGAGCGGCCCGGAAATCGTCGGTCGCGGCGTCATGATCGGTGGGCGATACGCAATTTTGTGGCGGATGCAGACGAAGTTGTTGTCGTAACTCGCCGGTTGATCCGTCAGGTAGTTGTTGCCGCCTCGATGCTCCACCTTGAGCAGGAGGAAATGGCGATCATCCACGGGATCACCATCGTGATCGAAGTGCTGGGTCAGTTCGAAGGTATAGCCGGGCAGCATGGCGCGACAGTTACTGGCGCCCTCAAACTTCTTGCTCTGTACCTCCAGGGCTTCGAGTCGATGACGCACCAGCGCTTCGCCATCTTCGGGCATCCCGTGGCTGTAGTGACCGGGAAAGTCGTAGATTTCGTAGGCTGGCACCTCACCTTGGGCGTTGAGGCTGGGCATGCTCACCGGTAGCGGATTGCGCGGTTGCCGGTAGTCGAAGGTCTGGATGGCCATCCCGCCGGACTGCAAAACCCGATGGCTGCTCCATTGAGTGATCGAATCGGCGGTCTCGGTGACCGAGGCGCTGTGGTAGCGGATCCGCGGTTGCCGGGCCAGCGCCTCAAGGTTGCGTGAGTGGTCGGTGATGATCAGGCGGTGTTCGTCCTTCGTATGATCGAAGTAGAAAAACAGACCCTCACGCTCCAGCAGGCGCAAGACGAAATCCAGATCGCTCTCGCGGTATTGCGTGATGTAGCTGTGCGACTTGAGCGGCTGCTCCAGACGGAACTCAAACCTGGGCAGCACGCCATAGTTGGCGAACACCGTGCGCAGAATGTCTTCGATGGTTTGCTCTTGAAAGATCCGCGAGTCGAAGCGTCGCGACAGCATCCACAGCCAGGGGCTCAAGGTGGCCGAATAGTAGGCCAGGCCACCGTCACTGCTGTGCAGGCTGAATCGACTGATGTAGCCATGAATGTAACGTGCCTCGCCGCTCGCCAACTCAATCTCGAGTGACGCCGGTTGCCCGATCAATGACTTGAGTTCCAGCCGGGCATCCTGACTGAGCAGCGACAACTCGAAACTGAACAGGGTTGACAGCCCCTCGGCACCGGAAAATTGCTCGAGCAGCAGTGCTTGCTGGTCTTTGAGCGGGGAGGTGAACCTGATCAGACGCCGGTTCTGTGGCGAGAATATTTTTGTCAGTTCCATTAACAAACTTCCTGCGGCATAAGCAACCCGTGGTCGCCCAGGACCTGCACGTCCATGCTCCTGGCGAAACCCAAAGGCGGCAATTAAGTCGCTAACGAAACAGCTTGTATGTAGGACGCTTCCTTTTTTAGTGGCGGATTGGTCGACACAGTCGCGATCGGCATAGCGGCTCGTACAAGACCGGCCCGAAAGAGCTGCCGCTGTACCTGGACAAATGGCCGAAGCTGACCAGCGACCGGGACATCGAGTTCTTCATCGATGCTTATCGCAACGAATCGACGCTCAAGCGCTCGATGTCACTGGAATCGATGACCGGCAGTGAGTCGGTGCATAGCGTCAACAGGACGAATGCCGATCGATTCCATACGGATCTCAAGTCCAGAATTATTCGTGGCTTCTGACGTGCAGGTCCATCCTCTTGCCTTGAAAGGCTGGATTTACTCTCGCCCAACATTGTAGGAGCCGGCTTGCTGGCGATGGTCGTTAACGGTAACGCGTGTTGCCTGAATTCACTCGGCGCACTTGAATCCATCGCCAGCAAGCCGGCTCCTACAATGAAGCGACCTCCAAACCAGGACAAAACGCACAAAAAAGCCGACATCGCTGTCGGCTTTTGTGGACTACTGCTTGGGCGGTTCACCCGGCTTCGGTGCCGGATCATCAAACAGGTTCAGACGCTCTCGCACTTCATGAGCCGGTAACGGCTGCTTGTCCGCGGGCAACGCGTTCGGGTCGACGGGCGTGGCCGGCGCTGCGCCTGGGGCAGCCGAACCTTGCGGCGCCTTGGGTGCCGGTTCCGTCCCTTGCGAGCCTTCGATGGCACGCTGGGCTTTCTTGGTCAGCACCACGATGTCGATTCGGCGGTTGACCGGGTTGAACGGATTCTCGCGGTCAAACAACGCCGACGAGGCATAACCGACCACCCGCGCCACTTGCGCATCCGGATAACTGCCCGCGACCAGCGCACGGCGTGCGGCGTTGGCGCGGTTGGCCGACAGTTCCCAGTTACCGAAATCACCGGTCCCGGTGTACGGCTTGGCATCGGTGTGACCGCTGATACTGATTTTGTTCGGCACCGCTTTGATGGTGTCGGCCATGGCCAGCAGGATGTCTTCGAAATACGGTTTCAAGCGAGCGGAGCCAGAGTCGAACATCGGACGATTTTCCGCATCCATGATCTGGATACGCAGGCCGTCCTGGGTGATCTCGAACAGGATCTGGTCCTTGAATTTCTGCAGCTGAGGATTCTCCTCGACCTTGTTCTGCAACTCTTGCAGCAACAATTCGAGGCGCTCCCTCTCGACCATTTCGGCCATGCCTTCGACCTGTTCGGCGTCGACGGTGACTTTGTCCGGCTGAGGTTGGGACTTCACCTCGGGGTTGAGGGTGTTTTCCGGCGCCAGGGTCGGCGAGCCACCCAGATCGATAATGTAAGGCGTACCGCTTTCGGAAAAGCCGATCGGGTCCTTGAAATAACCGGCGATGGCGATCTTCTGTTCCGGCGTGGCGGTGGACAGCAGCCACAACACCAGGAAGAACGCCATCATCGCCGTGGCAAAGTCGGCGAAGGCGATTTTCCAGGCGCCCCCGTGATGCCCGCCGGCGATGCGCTTGACGCGCTTGATGATTATCGGCTGATTATTTTCCATACAGAGTGCTCTGTCTCACAAATACTGTTCCTTTTTGACGGTGCCTGTTGTCGCCATACGGCGTTGCCGCTCCTCGCCATAGCGGGCTATGACTCGTCGCGGCGCCTTGTCTGGCAACAACAGTCACTCGCCAAAAAAGGAACGTATTTGCGAAACAAAGCACTATCGACCGCGAACCGCTTGTTCCAGCTCGGCGAAGCTTGGACGGTGCGCCGGGTACAGCACCTTGCGCCCGAATTCCACGGCCAGCGATGGCGGCATGCCGGAAGCCGAAGCCACCAGCGAGGCCTTGATGGCTTCGTAGACGTTCAGTTCTTCCTTGGCATCGTGGGCCAGGGAATGGGCCAGCGGACCGAAGAAACCGTAGGCGGCGAGAATACCGAAGAAGGTACCGACCAGGGCCGCACCCACGTGCAGGCCGATGGATTTCTGGTCGCCTTCGCCCAGCGAAGCCATGGTCACCACGATACCCAGTACCGCCGCAACGATACCGAAACCAGGCATGGCGTCGGCGATGCCGTTCACCGCATGGGACGGGTGCTCCAGGTCTTCCTTGAGGCTGTACAACTCCATGTCGAACAGGCCTTCCAGCTCATGGGGCGCCATGTTGCCGGAGGACATGATGCGCAGGTAATCGCAGATGAACGCGGTCATGCGCTCGTCCTTGAGGACCGTTGGGTACTTGGCGAAGATCGGGCTCGCGGCGGCATCTTCGATGTCGCCCTCGATGGCCATCATGCCTTCGCGGCGACTCTTGTTGAGGATCTCGTAGATCAGGCCCAGCACTTCAAGATAGAAGGCGTGGGTGAAACGCGAACTGAACATGCTCAGGGACTTCTTGAGCACGTGCATCGTCATGTAGCCGGGGTTGGCTTGCAGAAATGCGCCGAGGGCTGCACCGCCGATAATCATGACCTCGAAAGGCTGAATCAGGGCGGCAATCTTGCCGTGGGAGAGCACGTATCCGCCGAGCACGCTCGCGAATACGACGATGATGCCGATAATTTTAGCCATAGGTAGGAGATACTTACTGAGTCGGGTTCAAGGTCATATTCGGAAGTTAAAAAATCTCTTCTTCTACTTATCGGCAAAACTGCGCCAGACTATAGCCAGTTCAGGCGAAAAGCCAATTTGACCCACTCCGGGCTTAGGGAATGTTGACGATGATCGCCTTCAATCATGGCTAACGAAACGAACGTTCCAACACCAAAACCGACGACACTTGAAGGCTGGGTCAAGCTTCTCGATGGTGTGCGCCTGCCAGTTCCGCAAGCCAGCCATGACCTTGTGTGCAGGGCCATCAACGATGATCGCCGTTCGCTGCGTGACATTGCCGACCTGATGCAGGACAGCCCGGCCCTGGCCCTGAGCGTGATTCGCGAAGCCAACCGGCATACCCATGGCAGCATGACCGAGCCGGCAGAAAACCTCGAAGTCGCCATCAACCGCCTCGGTTTGAAACGCACCGAAGAACTGCTCGAACGCCTGCCCACCCTGCCGCCATCCGAGATCCCGAAGGCCTTGCGTCAGGTGCAGATGATCAGCCAGCACGCCACGCAACAGGCCAACGGTTTTTTTTCCAGTCGCCTGGCGCGGCTGTGGCAGGACATTCATTGGGGCAGCCTGCTGTTTCTGTCGCCGCTGTGGCCCCTGGCGCTGACGCATCCTAAGTTGCTTGAGGAATGGGAGCTGCGGGTCATCCACAAAGGTGAGTCGGCGCCCGTCGTCGAGAAGCAATTGTTTGGCGTGCGCCTGCTGGAAATCGGCCAGGCGCTGGTCGAAGTCTGGCGCCTGCCGATCTGGGTCCAGCAGGGCTATCGGCTGTTGCTGACCGAGCAGCGGGAGCTGGTGAAAGTTCTGCGTATCGCCCGTGACAGTGAGCATCCACTGCGCCAGCAAAATCGCCTCGATGACGATCCTACCCTGCGCCGCTGGCTCAATCAGCCGGCCAACACTGTATTGCTGGCCAATGGACTGGCGCTGTCGGCGCAACACGCCTGGGACAGCCCGCACAGTGAACGCTGGCAATACCTGACCAGTCTCTACCTGCAGATGCCGATGGACGAGGTTCAGCAGCAGCTGCACCAACAGGCCGCCAACAGCGCCCGCCATCACTCGATGCCCGACCTCTGGCATCCCGCCGAATCGCTGATCTGGCCGTGGGGCACGAACCGTGTCCACGCCGGTTTGCTGCCGGCGGCGGCACCCAGCGCCGAAGACCTGGCAAAGTGGCGCAAACAATGCGCCGAACTGCTGGTCGAGCCCAGTCGCTTTACCAATGCCATGCACCTGACCATCGCCGCACGGGATGCCCTGCAGGCTTGCGGCATGCGTCGGGTGATGATCCTGATGGCCGACCGCACCCACGCTAATTTACGGGTCCATCAGTCGGCGGGGCTGCCAAAAGAAGCGGCCGGACTGAATTTTGTGGTCAGTCAGAGCAACCTGCTGCAACGATTGCTCGCACAGCAGGCCCAAGTGCGCCTGACACCGGTCAACAATGCACAATTTTCAGCCTTATTGCCCAGCAACCTGCGCGCGCAATTCGGCGGTGAACATTTGCTGATACGTTCGCTGGTCAATAATGGTCGGGTGATCATGATTGTCGTGGCAGACCAGGGTGGCGGGCCGTTTTCGGAAACCACCGTCCAGGCCTTCGGCAAAACCGCGCAGTGCATTGAAAAAGCGCTGCACAGCTTTAGCCACCGTGGCCAATAAGCTGCGTTACAATCCTCCCTTTTGTGCTCTGGAGACCTCACATGTCTGACTTCTCTGGCTTGCCGCTGGTGATCGAACCGAGCGACTTGCTCCCTCGCCTCGACTCCCGCGAACTGATCCTGGTGGACCTGACCAGCAGTGCGCGCTACACCGAAGGGCATATTCCCGGTGCGCGCTTTGTCGACCCCAAGCGTACGCAACTCGGCCAGCCACCCGCGCCGGGCCTGATGCCGCCGCACGCGGCGCTGGAAGCCCTGTTTGGTGAGCTGGGGCACAATCGCGATGCGGTCTACGTTGTTTATGACGACGAAGGCGGCGGTTGGGCCGGGCGGTTTATCTGGCTGCTGGATGTCATCGGCCACAGCAAATACCACTATGTCGACGGTGGCCTGACTGCCTGGCTGGCAGAAGGTTTGCCTATGTCGATCCAGGTCCCGGCACCCGTTGGCGGTCAGGTTGCATTGACCCTGCACGACGAACCCACCGCTACCCGCGAATACCTGCAAAGCCGACTCGGCGCCACCGACCTGGCGATCTGGGACGCACGCGGGCCGCTGGAGTATTCCGGCGAGAAAGTCCTCGCAGCAAAGGGCGGGCACATCCCCGGCGCGGTCAATTTCGAATGGACCGCCGGCATGGATCAGGCACGCCAACTGCGCATCCGCACCGACATGCCGCAGATTCTCGAACAGCTCGGGATCAGCAAAGACAAAGAAGTGATTACCCACTGCCAGACTCACCACCGTTCTGGCTTCACCTATCTGGTGGCCAAGGCTCTCGGTTATCCGCGGGTCAAGGGCTACGCCGGCTCTTGGGGCGAATGGGGCAACCACCCCGACACCCCGGTAGAAATTTAAGATTTTTAAGGACCGTTAATGAACAAGCGTCTGTTTATCCTCAGCCAGTACCTGCTGCCCCACAACTTGCTCTCGCGACTGGCCGGCTGCATCGCCGAATGCCGCGTGCGCTGGTTCAAAAATGCCTTCACTGCATGGTTCGCCAAGCGTTATCAGGTGGACATGTCCCAGGCACTGGTCGAAGACCTGACTACCTACGAGCACTTCAATGCGTTTTTCACCCGTGCCTTGAAAGACGGTGCGCGCCCACTGGACGAAACACCGGGCGCAATCCTCAGCCCGGCCGATGGCGCCATCAGCCAACTGGGCCCGATCGAACACGGTCGCGTGTTCCAGGCCAAGGGCCACAGCTTCAGCGTGCTGGAACTGCTGGGTGGCGATACCGCCAATGCTGCGCCGTTCATGGGCGGTGATTTCGCGACTATCTACCTGTCGCCGAAGGACTACCATCGCGTGCACATGCCGCTGGCCGGCACCCTGCGCGAGATGGTCTACATCCCTGGCCGCCTGTTCTCGGTCAACCAGACCACGGCTGAAAACGTCCCGGAACTGTTCGCCCGCAACGAGCGCGTGGCGTGCATTTTCGACACCGAGCGCGGGCCGATGGCCGTGGTGCTGGTGGGTGCGATGATCGTTGCCTCGATCGAAACCGTGTGGGCCGGCCTGGTGACGCCGCCGAAGCGCGAGCTGAAAACCTTCCGCTACGACGAAGCCGCCCGCGCGCCGATCCATTTGGAAAAGGGTGCAGAGCTGGGTCGTTTCAAGTTGGGTTCGACCGCTGTCGTACTGTTCGGGCCGGATCAAGTGAAGTGGGCTGAAGACATGACCGCTGGCACTGCGGTGCAGATGGGCCAAGGCATGGGCTCGCCAAAAGCATAAACCCATGCGCTAAACCTGTAGGAGCCGGCTTGCTGGCGATGGGGCCATTGAGGACGCCATCGCCAGCAAGCCGGCTCCTACAGTGGATTTACGTGTTACAGCTGGCCGTCGCGATCGCGGAAGCCCAGCAGATACAGCACGCCATCCAGCCCAAGGGTGGAGATCGCCTGTTTCGCCGACTGCTTGACCAGCGGCTTGGCACGGAACGCCACACCCAACCCGGCAATCGCCAGCATCGGCAGATCGTTCGCACCGTCACCGACCGCAATGGTCTGCTCCAGACGCAACCCTTCCTTGTGTGCCAGTTCTTTCAGCAAATCAGCTTTACGCTGCGCATCGACAATCGGCTCAATGGCGACACCGGTGACTTTGCCGTCGACCACTTCCAGTTCGTTGGCGAACACATAGTCGATCCCCAGCTTGGCCTGCAATTGCTTGGCGAAGTAGGTGAAGCCGCCCGACAAGATCGCTGTTTTGTAACCCAGGCGCTTGAGTTCGGCGAACAGGGTTTCGGCACCTTCGGTCAGGCGCAACGAGGTACCGATAGAGTCGAGCACATTGACGTCCAGCCCTTTGAGCAAGGCCAGGCGCTCTTTGAAGCTGGCGCGGAAGTCCAGTTCACCGGCCATCGCCCGTTCGGTGATTTCCGAGACCTTGTCGCCGACACCTGCCGCCTTGGCCAGTTCATCGATGACTTCGGCTTCGATCAGGGTTGAATCCATGTCGAACACCGCCAGACGACGGTTACGACGGAACAGCGAATCTTCCTGGAAGGCGATGTCGACGTTCAATTCCTGAGCAACGCTGAGGAATTCGGCCCGCAACGCCTGCGGGTCAGCCGCTTCGCCACGCACGGAAAACTCGATGCAGCCCTTGCCCTTGTCGGCCGGCGTGTCCAGCGGCATACGCCCGGACAGACGATCGATGTGGTCGATGTTCAGGCCATATTTGGCGGTGATCGAACTCACGGCCTGCAACTGACCGGCCGTTACCTTGCGGGTCAACAGGGTCACGATGTGGCGTTTTTTGCCCTGATTGCCGACCCACTGCTGGTAATCCTCTTCGGACACCGGCGTGAAACGCACCTGTTGGTCGAGCTCATAGCCCTTGAACAGGATGTCCTTGAGCACGGACTTGCCTTGTTCGGTGTCGGGAATTTCGACCAGGATGCCGAACGACAAGGTGTCGTGGATCACCGCCTGACCGATGTCGAGAATGTTCACACCACCCTGGGCCAGAACGCCGGTAATGGCCGCAGTCAGACCCGGACGGTCGACTCCCGTGATGTTTATCAGGACGATTTCGCGCAAGGCGCACCCCCGCAGGTGGAAAAAAACCGCATTCTACCCACTTTCAGTGACCATCGGGCACCGTGAGCGCTTTGACGGCCTAGGGCCTGTCGCTATACTGCGCGTCAACTTCACGGACAAAGAGCCGAGCTCAAGTGAACCGGCCTACGCCAGTAAAAACCGATAACTTCTTTCTGCTGATCTTCCGGGCACTGCGCCATCGCCGTGTACCGATTGCATTACGCATTGCCAGCCATAACGTGATCCTGGTCGCCCTGGCCCTGGTCATCTATGCCGGTGTGATGGGTTTGCAGTTCAAGCAGGCCATGCACGAGCAGGCGGATGCGCTGGGCGAAAGCCTGACGACGCAGACGGCCACCTCGGCCACCGAGCTGTTGGTGTCCAATGACATCCTCAGCCTCAACGTGCTGCTCAACAACCTGACCAAGAACAAGCTGGTGGCCCACGCTGCCATCTACAGCATGGATAACCGCATCCTCGCCGAAGCCGGTCAGCGTCCAAAACATGGCCTGCTGGGCGAAGCCGAGGGCATCTACCAGAGCAAGATCACCTTCCAGGACGTGACCGCCGGGCAACTGCGCATCAGCCTGGACATGGATCAGTTCCAGCAGCCGATGACCATCAGCCTGCAAAGCATGGGCATTCTGAGCGCGATCCTGCTGGCCTTGTCCCTGGCCTTGAGCCTGCGCATGGGCCGCTACCTCTCCACGCCACTGCTGCAACTGCGGGTATGGCTGCGCAATATCGATGAACACACCCCGGCCACCGAACGTAATGACGAGATCGGTGACCTGGCGCGCCAGCTGCACGCCAGTTTCGCACCGGAACCCGCCGAGCCGGAACCTGAACCCGAGCTTGATGACGGCGATTACGACGATGCCGAGCCCGAGTTCGAAGTGCGTAACCTGCGCGATCCGAGCTTCGATGAAAGCCGTCCGATGGCCGCGATGAAGGCTGCGCCACGACGCGTTGTCAGCACCGTTGAAGACGATGACGACGATGCCTTTGCCGACTTGCTCGATGATTCGCCAGACAGCGCAGCAAAACCTGTCGCCAAACCCGTGGTATCCAACGTGCCGCAGCACAGCGCCGTACTGGCCGTGCAACTGGGTTCCCAGGAACAACTGCGACGCCTGCCGCGCACACGACTGGAAGAACTGCTCAAACGCTACCGTGACTGCCTGGACCAGGCCGCTTCGCTGTATCAAGGCGAAGTGCAGACCTTGAACGACGGCAGCACCTTGATGCTGTTCCACACCGAAGACAGCGGCGACGACTACCTGACCAACGCGATCTGCTGCGGCGAACTATTGCGAGCGCTGGGCCATCAATTGCAGATCGAAGTCGCCGACAGCGGCATCACCCTGCAATTGCAATTGGGTTTGACCCTCGGCGACGAACTGTTCGGCCTGAGTCAGATCGACCTGCTGCTGACTGACCCCGCTCAGGATGCACTGGCCCTGTCTCAGCACAGCCGCAACCTGTTGCTGGTTGAGCGCAAGATCAGTGATGACGCGCTGATCCGCCAGCGTGCACGGATCCGCCCGATTGCCAGCCCTGAAGGCGCTTGCTGCGTGGAGCGCTTGATGGAGCCTTACCCGTCGATGCTGGAGCGGCAACTGGCGCGGATGCATGAGCGTCGGGCGTAAGCCGCAGGAGCTGCCGAAGGCTGCGATTTAGCCTTTAAACATTGAAGCCCGCAGATGAGCGATCGTCTGCGGGCTTTTTGTTGCCTGTGCCGGCCTCATCGCTGGCAAGCCAGCTCCTGCAGGTGTACGCATTCCTCGTAGGACCTGGCTTGCCAGCGATGAGGCCAGGACAGGCACTAGAGCGCTCCATCCCGCAGAAACAACAAAGCCCGCACAAGGCGGGCTTTGGTTTGACTCGATCCAGTCTTAGAAGCGGAACACTTCCATATCGGTCCGGATCGGCGAAGCCATCGGGATTTTCGGCTGTTTTTCCTGCCCTGCTGCTGGCGTAGCAGGCTTGGCGGCTGCTTTACGCGGTGCTTCGGCGATCGGTGGCTGGTTGGCCAGCGGCTTGAGCGCCGTCGACAGCTGTTCGGCCAGTTTCTGCAACAACACACCCTGAGCGTGAACCTGTGCCGCCGTGGTACCGGCGTGCTGTTCCTGCAGATGAATGATGCGGTTGTCACGCACCTGTCCACGTCGGTCGATCAGGCGCCATTGCGCATCAAGGATCGCCGGCTGCTTTTCACCCGAGTCCAGGCGCGTGATGGTCAGCAATACTTGAACATCCGGGGTGAAGCCAGCGGTTGCCGGGGCCAACACCACGCGTTGGCTGTCCAGATTACCGGCGACCCGACGCAACAACAGCTGATCAATGTCCGAAGACAGGCTGCCCGCCCAACGACCGTCGGTCGCGGCTTGCAGGCTGCCATCTGGCTGACGCTGCAACAGGGTTTCGCGTTGCAGATAGTCGGCCACGGTGACCGGGCCCAACAAAACAGCCATGCCTGCGCTTTGCGCAGGCTGAACCGGACTTCCGCTGTCCAGTTGATACAGCGACACCGGCTGGTGAACGCTGCAGCCCGTCAGGCCAAAAAAGCCGGCGAGCATCAGAAAAAAAGGAAGGCGCAGAGCAGTCATCGTCCCATCCAGGTGATCGCCACAAGGCTGATCACAGTGAAAATACTCAATAAATATGAAGAACGCGCGGCCACGCCGGCGCTTGAAAGGGCATATCATCCGTGAATATGCGCTCCGACTCCAGCGCGAAAGCGCCGATCTACGCGTTAAATCGTAGACCTGGCGCTCTAGGACGCTTAATTGAGGTTTTCGACGAGCAGCGCATCTACCCTCTGGAAGCCCCGCGGCAGCTTGTTACCCCGACGCCCACGCTCACCTTTGTAGTGTTCGAGGTCGTCCGCCTTCAAGGACAAGGTACGTTTCCCGGCCTGCAACACCAGCGTTGCACCGTCCGGGATCACGGCGATGTCCGTCACATACTCTTCGCGACTGGCCACGCGCTCACCGGAAATCCCGATGATCTTGTTGCCTTTGCCCTTACCTAATTGTGGCAGGTCGCTGATCTTGAAGATCAGCAGGCGACCTTCGGTCGTCACCGAGGCGAGCCAGTTCTGCTCGCGGTCGGCCACCGGACGCGGCAGGATCACTTTGGCGTTGTTCGGCAGGCTCAACAGCGCCTTGCCCGCCTTGTTCTTGGCTTGCAGGTCTTCACCCTTGACCACGAAACCGTAACCGGCGTCGGATGCGATCACGTACAGCGCATCGTCCTCGGGCATCAACACGCACTCGAACGTCGCACCTGGCGGCGGCGTCAGGCGACCGGTCAGTGGTTCGCCCTGGCCACGGGCCGACGGCAAGGTGTGCGCGGCCACCGAATAACTGCGCCCGGTGGAGTCGATAAACACCGCAAACTGGTTGGAACGCCCGGCCGCCAGGGCCTTGAAGCCGTCCCCTGCCTTGTAGGAAAGCCCGGTGGCGTCGATTTCATGCCCTTTGGCAGAGCGAATCCAGCCTTTTTCCGACAGCACGACGGTGACTTTTTCGTTCGGCAGCAGATCGTGTTCGGTCAGGGCCTTGGCTTCTGTACGCTCGACGATAGGCGAACGACGGTCATCGCCGTAGGTTTCAGCGTCCTTGATCAGCTCGCTACGCACCAGTTTCTTCAGTTTGGCTTCGCTGCTCAGCAGGGCTTGCAGCTTGGCTTGTTCCTTGAGCAGTTCATCCTGTTCGGCGCGCAGCTTCATTTCTTCCAGTCGCGCCAACTGACGCAGACGGGTGTCGAGGATGTAGTCGGCCTGGATTTCGCTCAGGGCGAAACGCGCGATCAGCGCAGCTTTCGGATGCTCCTCGGTACGAATGATGTGAATCACTTCATCCAGGTTGAGGTAAGCGATCAACAAGCCGTCCAACAGGTGCAGACGACGCTCGACCTTGTCGAGGCGGAATTGCAGGCGACGACGAACGGTCTGAACCCGGAATTCCAGCCATTCGACCAGCAACGCACGCAGGTTTTTCAGCTGCGGCTTGCCATCCAGGCCGATGATGTTGACGTTGACCCGGTAGCTCGACTCCAGCTCGGTGCTGGCGAACAGGTGCTGCATCAGCGCGTCGTGGTCAAAATTCTTGCGGGCGCCCGGAATGATCACGATCCGGCATGGGTTCTCGTGGTCGGATTCGTCGCGCAGGTCGGCGATTTGCGGGGCCTTGGACGGCTTGGCCTGCATCATTGCCGCGATCTGTTCCAGCACCTTGGCGCCCGAAACCTGATGCGGTAGCGCGGTAACGATGATGTCGCCGTCTTCGATGTGATACACGGCGCGCATGCGGACCGAGCCCTTGCCGGTTTCATACATTTTCAGCAGATCGGCGCGAGGGGTGATGATTTCCGCTTCGGTCGGGTAATCCGGGCCCTGAATGTGTTCACAGAGCTGTTCGACCGTGGCTTTTGGCTCATCGAGCAAACGCACGCACGCCGTGGCGACTTCGCGCAGGTTGTGTGGCGGCACGTCGGTGGCCATGCCCACGGCGATACCGGTGGTGCCGTTGAGCAGGATATTCGGCAAACGTGCCGGCAACACCAATGGCTCGTCGAGCGTACCGTCGAAGTTCGGCCCCCAGTCCGCCGTGCCCTGGCCCAACTCGCTGAGCAGCACTTCGGAATAGCGCGACAGCCGCGCTTCGGTGTAACGCATGGCGGCGAAAGACTTGGGATCGTCCGGCGCACCCCAGTTACCCTGGCCGTCGACCAGCGTGTAGCGGTAGCTGAACGGCTGGGCCATCAGCACCATCGCTTCGTAGCAGGCCGAGTCGCCGTGGGGGTGAAACTTGCCGAGCACGTCACCGACGGTACGCGCCGATTTCTTGTGCTTGGAATCAGCGTCCAGCCCCAACTCGCTCATCGCATAAATGATGCGGCGCTGTACCGGTTTCAGGCCGTCGCCGATATGCGGCAAGGCTCGGTCCATGATCACGTACATGGAGTAGTTGAGGTAGGCATTTTCGGTGAAGTCAGCCAGTGACCGGCGTTCTACACCGTCCAGGCTGAGATCAAGGGAGTCGCTCATGCGGGCCTCATCGGTTCGTTGTCTGGCGCAACAGCATGGTGCCACCGCGCTGGGTAAATTCAAGTTTGTTCAGTGCGCTCATGCCGAGCAACACCTGATCGCCATGCAGCCCCGGCGCCACCAGTGCGCGCACATCGCGCAGCACAATGTCACCCAGTTGCAGGCGTTCGATACGGGTGCGATAGCCCTGGCTCAGGCCATTGGCCGTGCTCAGGGTTACCCCAAAACCTTCTTCCAGCTTCAATCGTTTGGCCAGGTCCGCCGGAATCGACACATCGGTCGCGCCGGTGTCGAGCATGAACTCCACTGGCTGGCCGTTGATCTGGCCGCTGGCGACGAAATGCCCCTGCACGTTGCTGACCAGTTTCACTTCTACGAAACCCGCGCCCTGCTCCGAGCTGACCACCACGTTCGGGTTTTGCTGACGCGCTTCCCACTGGCCGAAAAATCGCGTGGCCAGAAACAACCCAGCGCACCACGCCAAAATCATCAACACCCGACCGGCGCGCCGCCCCGGCGTTTGCTGACTCATGGCTTGGCGCTCCAGCCACCGTCCGGCGCGGCAAAGCGCCAGACAACCGGCCGTCCCTCGCCATCGGCGCGGTCACCATTGTTGTTATCGACACCGATCCAGGCGCCATCGGCCTCCACGATCAGCCCCTCTTCAAGTCCATAGTTCTGTGGGTAACGGCGTTCTTTGCGCAGTAACTCGGCGGCGTACGACCAGCAGCGCTCGACCTTGGCCGTCTGCGCATCACGGCGACAGATCTGGTAGGCATTGCGCTCAAGCGTGAACAGTTTGCCGTTGAACAGCGAAACATCGGCAAAATCCCGGGAAACCGCTCTGGCGTTGGGGAATTGCTCCGGCTGCATTTCCACACCGCCTTCACTCAACAGCACGCAGCCCCCATCGCAGTCCCAGACCGTTTGCTGACGCTTGATCAGCAACAAACCGCGGCGTTCGCGCTCGGCCGCCAGCCACAATTGATCACCGGCCGGATTGATCGCAATCCCTTCGAACAAGGCATTAAAGTTCAGTAACAGACCACTGGCCCGCGCTTCGCGCACCATCAGAGGCGAAATCTTCAACCAGGTTGCAGGCCCGACGAGCGGTATTTGCAGCACCGCGGCATGACCTTCGCTGACCACGTAGCGATTGCCCACGCTGTCGCACGTGATGCCCTCGAAATCCAGATCGCCGCCACGTATGAACGACGCCCCCCAGACGCGGGACTTCAGTCCCCACGGCAGACCGCTTTCAGGCACCGTCGGCACATCGATAGCCACGGCTTCGGCCTTCCAGACGCTCTCGCGAGTATCGAGACGGTAAATCTGATCGTCATCGCGATCGGACACCGTCCACAATTCATCGCCACAACGGGCCAGCCCCGAGAGGTTGCCGCCGCGCATGCCATCGACGACATGCCCGGACAACAGGCGCAACTCCGGTGCCGGCTCGGCAGACACCGTGTTCGAGGTCAGCAGCAATGCACAGGCCAGGGCAAAGCCCAGACGCATCAGCCCAGCACCTCGGCGAGGTTGCCCTTGGATTCGAGCCAGCTCTTGCGGTCGCCGGCGCGTTTCTTCGCCAGCAGCATGTCCATCATTTCCGAGGTCGCTTCGAAATCATCCAGCGTCAGTTGCACCAGGCGCCGGGTGTTCGGATCCATGGTGGTTTCACGCAGTTGCGGCGGGTTCATTTCACCCAGGCCTTTGAATCGGGTGACCTGCGGCTTGCCGCGTTTCTTCTCGGCCACCAGTCGGTCGAGGATGCCGTCGCGCTCGGCTTCGTCGAGGGCGTAATAGATCTCTTTGCCCAAGTCGATGCGGTACAGCGGCGGCATGGCGACGTAGACGTGACCGGCATCCACCAGCGCGCGGAAATGCTGGACAAACAACGCACACAGCAACGTAGCGATGTGCAGACCGTCGGAGTCGGCGTCGGCGAGGATGCAGATCTTGCCGTAGCGCAGCTGGCTGATGTCCGCCGCGCCCGGGTCGACACCGATGGCCACGGCGATGTTGTGCACTTCCTGGCTGGCCAGTACTTCGCTGCCGTCAACTTCCCAGGTGTTCAGGATCTTGCCGCGCAACGGCAGGATCGCCTGAAACTCTTTGTCCCGCGCCTGCTTGGCCGAACCGCCAGCGGAGTCACCTTCCACCAGGAACAGCTCGGAACGCATCGGGTCCTGCCCGGCGCAGTCAGCCAGTTTGCCCGGCAGCGCCGGCCCCTGGGTGATGCGCTTGCGCTCGACCTTCTTGCTGGCCTTCAGGCGACGGCCGGCGTTGTTGATCGCCAGTTCCGCCAGGAGCATCCCGGTTTCAGGGTTGGCGTTGAGCCACAGGCTGAACGCGTCCTTGACCACGCCGGAGACGAACGCCGCCGCTTCACGGGACGACAGACGCTCTTTGGTCTGGCCGGAGAATTGCGGTTCCTGCATCTTCATCGACAGGACGAAGGCGATGCGCTCCCAGACGTCTTCCGGCGCCAGCTTCACGCCCCGCGGCAGCAGACTGCGGAACTCGCAGAATTCGCGCATGGCGTCGAGCAGGCCTTGGCGCAGGCCGTTGACGTGAGTACCGCCCTGGGCAGTCGGGATCAGGTTGACGTAGCTTTCCTGCACCGCGTCGCCGCCTTCCGGCAACCACAGCAGCGCCCAGTCCACGGCTTCCTTGTTACCTGCAAAAGCACCACAGAACGGTTCGTCCGGCAGGCGCTCGAATTCGGTGACCGCGTCGACCAGATAGGAGCGCAGGCCGTCTTCGTAGTGCCATTCGACTTTCTCGCCGGTGGCCTTGTCTTCAAAACTGACCAGCAACCCCGGGCACAGAACGGCCTTGGCCTTGAGCACGTGCTTGAGGCGACTGATGGAGAATTTCGGTGAATCGAAGTATTTCGGGTCCGGCGCGAAGAACACGCTGGTCCCGGTGTTGCGCTTGCCGACGGTGCCGACGATTTCCAGCTCGGTGGCCTTGTAGCCATCGGCAAAGGTCATCTGGTATTCGTTGCCGTCACGCTTGACGCGTACCCGGACTTCGGTCGACAAGGCGTTGACCACCGAAATACCTACCCCGTGCAAACCGCCGGAGAACTGGTAGTTCTTGTTGGAAAACTTGCCGCCCGCGTGGAGTTTGGTGAGGATCAGCTCGACGCCCGAAACACCTTCTTCGGGGTGAATGTCCACCGGCATGCCGCGACCATCGTCGCTGACTTCCAGGGAGTGGTCGGCATGCAGAATGACCTGTACCGATTTGGCATGCCCGGCCAAGGCTTCGTCGACGCTGTTGTCGATGACTTCCTGGGCAAGGTGGTTCGGCCGACTGGTGTCGGTGTACATGCCGGGGCGTTTGCGCACCGGGTCGAGGCCCGAGAGGACTTCGATGGCGTCTGCGTTATAAGAGCTAGCGCTGGGAGTGGCCATGGGGTCTCGTCGTCAGTGTTCAGTGAAAAAGGAAATCTGCGAAAAAAGGCAATGAATCACAATGTGGTGAAATCAATGGCCTGATACAAATCTGCGCCGATACCGGCAAAGCTCAACATGGCCGGCAATTGCGCGGCAAAACCCTGGAAACTATGGTCGCCACCGGCCTGGATGCGCAAGGCGCAGGCCCGGTAATACTGCTGGGCGAGGCGATAGTCCAGCGTTTCGTCAGCGGTCTGCAACCATACCTGATAGCGCTGCGAGTCCTGGGGGGCCGGCACTTCCAGCTCGGCCAGGGCCGTCACGTGGTCGTGGGTCAGTTCCCAGGCTTCATCGGTATACAGGTTTTTCTGCGTCCCCAGATACCCGTCGAACAGTTTGTGCGGGCTGACGGCTGGGTTGATCAACAATGCCTTCAGGCCAAGGCGTTCGGCCAAGTGAGTCGCATAGTAGCCGCCGAGCGAGCTGCCGACCAGCAGCGGCCGACCCAGCTCGGCAATCGCTTGTTCCAGCTGGCCAATAGCCTCGCGGGGATGGTGATGCAAGGCCGGCACACGCAGATGATCGCTCAGGCCCAGACGCTCCATCACAGAGATCAACTGGCAGGCCTTTTTCGACAATGGCGAGCTGTTGAAGCCGTGGATATAAAGGATCGAACCGGACATTTGAGCTCCCTGAGCGTCGGCTAAAGAAGCGGAGTTTACTGTAGGAGCTGTCGAGTGCAACGAGGCTGCGATCTTTTGATCTTGCATTTATAAAACGAAATCAAAAGATCGCAGCCTTCGGCAGCTCCTACGGCGGAATGGCGTTGTCAGTAGCCGTTGGAGCCGTAATCCACGGTAAATGCGAACCCGGTCACCCGTTCCACCCCGGTTTCCAGCCGCCCATCGGGTAGCAAACGCAGCCAGCGATAACCCGGCGCCTGCTCCCCGACTTTGAAATCCTCGCTCCGGGGCTCGAACTGAATGCAGGTCGACGGCGAGGCGATCAAGCGCACGCCGTTGCGCAACTGATCGATTTCCTGATGCACATGCCCCCACAACACGGCTCGCACCTGCTCAAAACGATCCAGCACGGCAAACAGCGCGTCGGGATTGCGCAAGCCAATGGGTTCCATCCAGGCACAGCCGATGGACACCGGATGATGATGGAAACACACCAGATGATGGCGCTCGGGCGCTTCGCTCAACGAACGGGCCAGCAACTGCAACTGTTCATCCTGCAAATACCCCGGCACCGAGCCTGGCACCGCCGAATCGAGCAATGTAATGCGCCAGTTGCCGATATCCACCACCGGTTCGAGCAAAGCGCTCTGCACCGCCGCTTCGGCCATGATCAGCGGCTCATCGTGATTGCCGGGGATCCAGCGTGCCGGGGCATCGAGCTGGCGCGTCATGTCGCGAAACTGCTGGTAAGACTCCAGCGTACCGTCCTGGGACAGATCACCGCTGGCGATGATCAAATCGACTCGCGGCTGTTGCGTGCGCACCAGCTCAATGACCTTTTGCAGGCTGTCGCGGGTGTTCATGCCCAACAACGTCCCGTCCGCTTCGGCGAACAGATGACTGTCGGAGAGTTGCACCAGCAGCGCCGGATCGGCGGTGGTCAAGGTAGATACGCTCGGCAAGGTAATCTCCCAGGGCGTGATCACGGGAATGGATAGGTGGCGCAATTATGCTGGGGGACGATCGAAAGAGGAAATCTGTGAACCTGACGCAGTTCACAACTGCTGATCAGAGTTACCGTACCACTTCGTACTCATGCCCCAGCGCCAGGCAATGGCTCAGCCATTCGCCCAGAAACATATTCAGCTGGGCCTTTTCGTCCGGCTGATGCATCGAGGCGTTCGGGTAAGGATAGATGCCGCGAAAGCGTCGTGCATGTTCGGCGCTGACCACTTCGGCCATGCAGGCATCATGATAGACCTGCACTTCCAGTTGCGGCACCGGCAGCCACGGCAGACTGTGCTCCTGCCGCACTTGCAAGGTGGTGGTGTAGGGACAGACCTGCAGCACTTCCAGCGCCAGGACGCCAAGCATCTGGTCGCCATGGGTCACGGCGATGCGCCTGGCGGCCGGCTCGCTGCGCATGTCCGGCAGCAGTCGCATCAGGCGTGCATAGTTGGCCTCGCAGGACGCTTGCAGCCCTGCCAGGTCTACCCGATAGCGATCGCGCAGCTTGTTTACGACCATAACCCCCTCACTTCAACGCGGTTCAAAGCCAGCCATTGCAAGGCAATGATGGTGGCCGCGTTGGCAATACGTCCGTCGCGTACGGCTTGCAGAGCATCTTCGAAGGCCCAGACCGTGACGCGGATATCTTCTGCCTCTTCCTCCAGCCCATGCAGGCCGCCAACGCCGGTGGTGTCGCAACGCCCCAGGTATAGATGCACGAATTCGTTGCTGCCGCCCGGCGATGGAAAGTATTTGGTCATCGGCCAGAGCGCCCCGATTTCAAGCCCAGCTTCCTCCTGCGCTTCGCGGTGAGCAACTTCTTCCGGTTGTTCATCCTTGTCGATCAGACCAGCGACCAATTCGATCAGCCAAGGGTTTTCGGTCTTGCCCAGGGCGCCGACGCGGAACTGCTCGATCAACACCACTTCGTCACGCTGTGGATCGTACGGCAGCATGCACACCGCATCGTGGCGTACGAACAATTCACGATTGATTTCCCGACTCATGCCCCCGGCGAACAATTCGTGGCGCAAGTGCACGCGGTCGAGTTTGTAGAAGCCCTCGAAGCACTTTTCGCGCCGAACGATCTCTACGGCGGTCGGAATGGCGGTGGTGAAATCGGTCATGACTATCCTCTTGCTGCAATCCTATACGAGGTTCCTTTTTTTCCTGGAGCCTCGACTTCGCGCCATCCTAACGCGCCCGTGACGTTTGATGCAGCCCCTTTACCGTCATCGGGATGGACGGTGAGGGAGAAACCCACTCTAATTAGCTTAGTGGCGAACTGACTGCTTCGTTTAGAGTCGAAGCGGTAACTTTTTGTCTTCCCTTGTTTCAGAAAGGACGTCCATGTCGCTTTTCAAAACTGCCTCCGTGGCCGCCATCGCCCTGACCCTGGGCGCCTGCCAGAGCCTGTTCCAACCCAACTACCGGGCGCCGCTGGAAACTACCCGCGACGCGTCGGAACAACTGCAACCGGGTTGCGCCAACGCGGATTGCCCGCTGGTCAACATCGACACCCTGCACTTTCCGGACGAGCCTGCGCTGGACGGCATCGTCGAAAAGCGCCTGTTGCAGATGACCCGCACCTCGCCCGACGCGCCGGTAGCACCGACGCTGGCGGCCTATCGCGAACAGTTTTTGCGCACCGCCGGTCCGCGCAACAGCATCTACCTGCAAGCGAAAGTACGTGAGCAGCATGACGGCTTGGTGATCATCGAATTGTCCAGCTACCTGGACACAGGCGGTGCCCATGGCACGCCGGGTCGCGGCTTCATCAACTATTCACGCCAGCAGCAGAAAGTGCTGACGCTGTCGGACATGCTGGTTCCGGGTCAGGAAGACGCGTTCTGGAAAGCGGCGCAGGTCGCGCACAACAGCTGGTTGATCAGCACCAAGCTCGATCAGGAACCGGAGTTCGTGAAGAGCTGGCCGTTCCAGAAAACCCAGAACGTGGCGCTGACCTATGGCGGGGTGATCCTCAAGTACGAAACCAGCAGCATCGCGCCTTACGCGCTGGGCCATGTCGAGCTGAAGATCCCCTACCCTCGCCTCAACGGCATCATCAAGCCCGAGCTGTTTCCCGGCCGTAACTGAAGGCCCGGCCCAGCACGAGTTGCAGCAACCCTGCCAGGACCAACGCCGGCAGGGTTGCGCCGACGTCCGGATACAGGTTGGCCAGCAGATGATAGGTGCTGACCCCGCCCAGCCAGGCGAGCAGCGCCGGCCAGCGCAACGCGGCTGACGCCACCTGGCCACTGCGTTTGCGCAGGATGAAGTGATCCACCAGCACCACGCCGAACAACGGCGCAAACACCGAACCGATCAACAGCAGGAAGTTCTGGTACTGGGCCAATGGCGCCAGCAAGGCGATCAAGGTGCAGATCACACCGATGGCCAACGCCAGGTGCTCGACTTTCAAGCGCAACAGAATCCCGCTCGACACCGCCGCCGAATGAATATCGGCAAAGGCGTTTTCTGACTCATCCAGCAGAATCAGCAGCAACGGAATCCCCAGGCCGGCACCCGCCAGCGCCAACAGCAATGCGTTGACTTCACCACTCGGCGCAAACGCCAGGGTGTAGGCCACGCCCAGGCTCATCAGCCAGAAATTCCCGATAAAGAAGCCGATGGCCGTGCCGCCGAAGACGTTTTTCGCCCGTTTGCCGAAACGCGAGTAGTCGGCAATCAATGGCAACCACGACAGCGGCATGGCAATCGCGATGTCGAAACCCACGGCGAACGGCATCGAACCATCACCGGCCTGAGCCCACAACGTGGCCAGATCGGCCTTGGCGAACAGGTTCCAGGTCAGCCAGACACACGCGGCCAGCAGCAGCCAGATGCCCCATTTACGCAGGATCTGGCGCACGAACGTCAACGGACCGCTCACCGCCAACAGAGTCGCCAGCGCACCGAAGAACAGCGTCCACATGATCGGATTAGACAGCAAGCTACCGTCGCTGAACGCCTTTGCACCCAGCAGGCTGGCCGCATCGCGCATGACGATGATTTCGAACGAGCCCCAACCGATCAGTTGCAGCAGGTTCAGCACCGCCGGCAGGCTCGCACCTTTGGTCCCGAGGCTGAGTTTGAGCGCCGCCATCGACGACAGGCCTGTGTCGCTGCCGATCACGCCAACCGCGGCCAACAGCAGAACGCCAACCAGCGTGCCGAGGAAAATTGCCAGCAACGAGCCGGACAGGCCAAGGCCCGGCGCGAGCAATGCGCCGGTCTGCAGGACCATCAGGCCGATGCCGAGGGAGAACCACAGGGAAAACAGATCGCGCCCGCCGAAGACGCGTTTGTCGCTCGGCACCGCGATATCGGGGGAGTAAGTGCTGGGTTGAATGCTCAAGGGTGTTATCTCAGAGGGACATTTGTTGTTGTGGTCTGCACAGTCCTGTAGGAGCTGGCTTGCCAGGATCAAAGGCGACGCGGTGCATCAGAGGCGCCGCAATCGCCAGCAAGCCGGCGCCTACAGTTGGCATCAAACTTTCTGGTAAAGCTGACTGCCTTCCTGCTTGAAGCGCTCGGCCTGTTCGGCCATGCCTTGGGCGACCTCCACGTCGACCGCTTCGATCCGCTGGTTGGCCGCGTATTCGCGGACTTCCTGGGTGATTTTCATCGAGCAGAATTTCGGCCCGCACATGGAACAGAAGTGCGCGACCTTGGCCGAATCCTTCGGCAGGGTTTCATCGTGATACGAACGGGCGGTGTCCGGATCGAGGCCCAGGTTGAACTGGTCTTCCCAGCGGAATTCGAAACGCGCCTTGCTCAAGGCATTGTCGCGGATTTGCGCGCCCGGATGCCCCTTCGCCAGATCGGCGGCGTGGGCGGCAATCTTGTAGGTGATGATGCCGGTCTTCACGTCATCCTTGTTCGGCAGGCCCAAGTGTTCCTTCGGCGTGACGTAGCAAAGCATGGCGCAACCGAACCAGCCGATCATCGCCGCACCAATGCCGGAGGTGATGTGGTCGTAGCCCGGCGCGATGTCGGTGGTCAGCGGGCCGAGGGTGTAGAACGGCGCCTCGTCACAGCATTCCAGCTGCTTGTCCATGTTCTCTTTGATCAACTGCATCGGCACGTGGCCAGGGCCTTCGATCATGCACTGCACGTCATGCTTCCACGCAATCTTGGTCAGCTCGCCGAGGGTTTCCAGCTCGCCGAACTGCGCTTCGTCGTTGGCGTCGGCAATCGAGCCCGGACGCAGGCCATCGCCCAGCGAGAAGCTGACGTCGTAGGCCTTCATGATTTCGCAGATGTCTTCGAAATGGGTATAGAGGAAGTTCTCTTTGTGGTGCGCCAGGCACCACTTGGCCATGATCGAACCGCCACGGGAGACGATGCCGGTCACACGCTTGGCGGTCATCGGCACGTAGCGCAACAGCACGCCGGCGTGGATGGTGAAGTAGTCGACGCCCTGCTCGGCCTGCTCGATCAGCGTGTCGCGGAACAGTTCCCAGGTCAGGTCTTCGGCCGCACCGCCGACTTTTTCCAGGGCCTGGTAGATCGGCACGGTACCGATCGGCACCGGCGAGTTACGGATGATCCACTCGCGGGTTTCGTGGATGTGTTTGCCGGTGGACAGGTCCATGACCGTGTCCGAACCCCAGCGAATGCCCCAGGTCAGTTTCGCCACTTCTTCTTCAATGGACGAACCCAGAGCGCTGTTGCCGATGTTGCCGTTGATCTTCACCAGGAAGTTACGGCCGATGATCATCGGTTCCAGTTCGGTGTGGTTGATGTTGGCCGGAATGATCGCGCGGCCACGGGCGATTTCGTCACGGACAAATTCAGGGGTAATGATTTTCGGCACGCTGGCACCGAAGCTGTGGCCGGCGTGTTGCTGGTCCAGCAGGCCGGCAGCGCGGGCCACTTCCAGCTTCATGTTTTCGCGGATGGCGACGTATTCCATCTCGGCGGTGATGATGCCCTGGCGCGCGTAGTGCATCTGGCTGACGTTGGCACCCGGCTTGGCGCGGCGCGGGTTGTTGACGTGGGCGAAGCGCAGCTTGGTCAGCTCGGCATCGGCGAGGCGTTCCTGGCCGAAGTTCGAGCTCAGACCGCTCAGGCGCTCGGTGTCGCCGCGGGACTCGATCCATGGCGAACGCACGTCGGCCAGGCCTTTGCGCACGTCGATGATGACATTGGGATCGGTGTACGGGCCCGAGGTGTCGTACACCACGACCGGCGCATTGACCTCGCCGCCGAAGTCGGTCGGCGTCACATCAAGGCTGATTTCGCGCATCGGCACGAGGATGTCCGGGCGAGAGCCCTGAACATAGATTTTTTGCGAGCGGGTAAACGGCTGCACCGATTGCTGATCGACCTTGGCCGAGTCACTCAGGTTGGTGGCGATTTTTGCTTTTGTAGTCATCACGGGCTCTCCAGACACACATCCAGGCAGTGGATTTTTGTCGGAGCGAACCTGTAAACGAATGGACGCACGGGCGCTGGAGATACCAGCTGTGCTGTGCTCAGTGCTCGAGGGGTGTTCGATTGTCGAACAACATCCCGGACGAAGCACAAGAGGACTCGCCGGGTGACGAGAAATCTTGTTCCCTACGCAGGCGCTAACCTGATCAGGTTCAACGGGATCCGAAATTATTCGATCTCAGCCTCATAGCAAGGCACCCCGACAAGAACCCGGCCAGTCTAGACACAACCGGCAAAGAACGCCAACCCCGTTGCAAATACCATGATGAATGGCGCAATAACACGCCGAACCAGGATTGTTGCCGCCCTCATGCGCAACTACACTCGCTACGCCAAGCTGCGCATTGACGCGGTGCGAACCGCGCCTTAGCCTTGGCGTTCAAATTACCCGTGTAATATTTAATCTAGGGATCGTCTATGCTGCGCAAACTCTCACTGGCCCTTGCCGTGTCTTGTGCGTCCAACGGAATGGTCTGGGCAGCAGAAGCGCCCTTATCGACCAAGACGGACCTGGTCAGCGTTTATCAGGAAGCGGTGGACAACAACGCCGACCTCGCCGCTGCCATCGCTCAATATGGCGCGCAAAAGGAAATCGTCCCGCAGGCCCGCGCCGGGCTGCTGCCCAACCTTTCGGGCGGCGCCAATGTTTCCAGTGTGCGAACGGCGCTCGATCAGCCTTCGTCCACGGCCAACCGCAACGCTCATTCCTACCAGGCCACCCTGGCGCAGCCACTGTTCCGCGCTGATCGCTGGTTCCAGTTCCAGGCCGCCAAGGATGTAAATGAACAGGCTGCCCTGCAACTCTCGGCGACCCAGCAAAACCTGATCCTGCAATCCGCCGACAGCTATTTCAACGTGCTGCGCAGCCAGGATAACCTGGCCTCGAACAAGGCCGAAGAAGCCGCGTTCAAACGCCAGCTCGATCAGTCCAAGGAACGCTTTGACGTCGGCCTGTCGGACAAGACCGACGTGCTGAACTCGCAAGCCAGCTACGACACCGCACGCGCCAACCGGATCGTCGCGCAGCGTCAGGTGGATGATGCTTTCGAAGCCCTGGTCACCCTGACCAACCGTCAGTACAAATCGATTCAGGGTATCAGCCATAACCTGCCGATCCTGCCACCGGCGCCAAATGACGCCAAAGCCTGGGTCGAAACCGCAGCTCGCCAGAACCTGAACCTGCTGGCCAGCAACTACGCCGTCAGTGCCGCCGAACAAACCATCAAGCAACGCAAGTCCGGCCACGCGCCTACCCTCGACGCCATCGCGCAGTACGAGAAAGGCGACAACGATGCGCTGGGCTTCAGCAACCCGGTCCCCTTGGGCCAACCCTACGGCGGCAACGTCGAGCAAACGACCGTGGGCCTGCAACTGAACATCCCGATCTACAGCGGTGGACTGGTCAACTCCCAGGTCCGTCAGTCGTATGCGCAACTGGACCAGACCGAACAACAACGCGAATCCCTGCGCCGTAGCATCGTGGAAAACACCCGCGACCTGCACCGCGCGGTGAATACCGACGTCGAGCAGGTACAGGCGCGCAAGCAATCGATCATTTCCAACCAGAGCGCGGTGGAAGCGACCGAAATCGGTTATCAGGTGGGTACACGAAACATCGTCGACGTGCTGGATGCACAGCGTCAGCTCTACACGTCGGTACGCGACTACAACAACACCCGCTACGACTACATCCTCGACAACCTGCGCCTCAAGCAACAGGCCGGCACGTTGAACCCAGGGGATCTGCAAGACCTGGCACGCTGGCTCAATCCCAACTACAACCCGGACAAGGATTTCCTGCCACCGGATCTGGCCAAGGCGGCAGAAGAGCAGTTGAAAGCGCGACCTGGCCAGTAAAAGTCATTCCTGTGGCGAGGGGGCTTGCCCCCGTTGGGTCGCGAAGCGGCCCCAAAATCTGCAATAGCATTTTTCTGCGGCACCGCAGCCGCAGGAATTACGACTGCTTCGCAGCCGAACGGGGGCAAGCCCCCTCGCCACAAAGGATCACCAGCAGGCTCAAGATCTGTCGATCAACCGCCCCAACCCATCCAGCAAACGCTGCAACGCGCCCTGGTTGGTGCGCATCACTTTCAATCCCGCCTCAGCCATCCGCTGTGCATCCCGCGGCAACTCAAACAGACGCTGTACCGCCAGTGCCAGGCCTTCTGCATCCTCCACTTCCTGCAACGCCCCGGCGCTGCGCAATTGCGCGGCGATTTCCAGGAAGTTGAACAGATGCGGCCCGCTCAACACCGGTTTGGCCAATGCCGCCGGCTCCAGCAGGTTATGCCCGCCGTTGGGCACCAGGCTGCCGCCGACGAACGCACTGTCGGCCAGCGCATAGAGAAACAGCAACTCGCCCATGGTGTCGCCCAACAACACCGACGTGCCTGCGTCGACCGCGTCCCCCGCGGAACGACGGACCGTGGCGAACCCTTGCTGCTGACACAACGCGTACACCGAATTGAAGCGTTCCGGATGACGCGGCACCAGAATCAGCAAGGCATCGGGATGATTGGCCAACAACTGGCGATGGGCCGCCAGCACCACTTCATCTTCACCTTCGTGCGTACTGGCGGCGATCCACACCGGACGCTCCAGGGCTTGCCATTGCCCACGCAACTCGCCGGCACGCTGAAGCAGTTGCGGATCGATGGTCAGGTCGAACTTGATCGAGCCCGTGACGTCGACGGTTTCGGGCCGGGCACCCAGGTCACGGAAGCGTTGTGCTTCGGCTTCGGTCTGCACCGCGAACAGGCTCATTTCGGCGAGCATCGGCTGGGTCAATTTGTGGAAACGACCGTAGCCCTTGGCGGATCGCTCGGACAGCCGCGCATTGGCCAGCGCCACCGGAATCCCGCGCTTGGCACATTGATGGATATGGTTGGGCCACAGTTCGGTTTCCATGATCACCGCCAATTTTGGCTGGACCCGATCAAGGAAACGCCGGGCAGCGCACGGCAAGTCGTAGGGCAAATAGCAGTGCTGGATGCGCGGCTCATTGGCGAACAACGCCTGGATGCGTTCCGACCCGGTCGGGGTCATGCAAGTCACGGTGATCGGCAACGCTGGATAGCGCTCCAACAACGCGCGAATCATCGGCGCCGCGGCGATGCTTTCGCCCACCGACACCGCGTGTACCCAAATGCCGCCCGGCTTCATCGCCGGCAGGCCATACGAGAAACGCTCGCCGATGCGCTGGGCATACGCCGGCGCCTTGCGCGCCCGCAACCACAGCCGAATCGCTACCAATGGCAGCCCCAGATAAAACAGTGCGGTATAGAGAGTTCTATTCATGGCGCCGGAGTTTATCGGCTTTTCTCGCCGATCGCCTGCAAGTGCACGGCAAAACGTTCGGCGAGCCAGCGAGCGGCCGGCCCCAGCGGTTCGTCCCGGCGCCAGACCAGCTCAACGACCAGGGCTGGCGGCGTCCATTCGCTGGCCAGTTCGACCATCTGGTTCTGATAGGTCGGGTACTGCACCACGTGGCGCGGCAGCCAGGCCCAGCCGAGCCCGCGCACCAACCATTCAGCCATCACATAAAAACTGTCGGCACGCCAGACTTGCGGGCTGGCCGGTTCACTGCCCGGATAAACGCTGGACTGGGTCGACATCAACAACTGTCGGTGCTGCGCCAACTGCTGGCAGTCGATTCGCCCTTGCTTCGCCAGCGGATGATCAACACCGCACACGGTGACCATCTCCACGCTGCCGAGCACACGACGTTCCAGGGCTTCGGGAATCTGGTCGTGGTAGAACAACAAACCGAGATCGGCGCGACGCTCCACCAGTTTGCGCGCGACATCGCCTTGAGCGGCGCTGGTCAATTGCACTTCAAGGCTGGGAAACTTTTCCGCCAGAGCCTCGAAGCTCTCAATGATCGGCTGATAAGGCATCGCCTCATCCTGGGCCAGGCGCAGGCGCGCTTCCTGACCGCGCATCATCGCCAGTGCCCGGCCATTGAGGCGTTCGCACTGGCGCAGCACTTCCCGTGCTTCCTCCAATAATCCAGCGCCGGCTTCGGTGAGCTTCGGCTGACGGCCACTGCTACGATCAAACAGGCTGACGCCGAGGTCTTCCTCCAGCAACGCAATCGCGCTGCTGACTGCCGACTGCGCCTTGCGCTGATCCCGCGCCACGGCGGAAAACGAACGTTGTTCCGCGACGCTGACGAACAACCGCAGCTGTTCCAGATTCCATTGCATGTTCATGGACTGACCAATCTCTATAGCAGATAGGTAATGACTTTACCGCATCTGGAGAATCACTAGAATGCCGAGCTCAGAAAGCAACACTTCACACGAGGATTGACCCATGACCGCTTACTACTACCTGGCCATAGCCATCTGCGCCGAAGTGATTGCCACTGTTTCGATGAAAGCCGTCAAAGGCTTCAGCACGCCATTGCCACTGCTGCTGGTGATCGTCGGCTACGGCATTGCGTTCTGGATGCTCACGCTGGTGGTGCGCAGCGTGCCGGTGGGCGTGGCATACGCGGTGTGGGCCGGCATGGGCATCGTGATGGTCAGCGTCGCGGCGCTGTTTATCTACGGGCAGAAACTGGATGTGCCGGCGATGCTGGGGATGGCGTTGATTGTGCTGGGCGTCGTCGTCATTCAACTCTTCTCCAAAACTGCCGGACACTGACACGCTGTAGCAGCCGGCTTGCTGGCGATAGCGGTGCATCCGGCACACCGCGTTGGCCGGATCGCCAGCAAGCCGGCTCCTACAGGCTCACCTGCATCCTGAAGATGCCTTGTATACTGCGCCCTCGTCTTGAACACTGAGGTCGCCGAATGCCAACCGTTATTTCCACCGACGTTCTGATTGTCGGCGCTGGTGTCGCCGGCCTCTGGCTTAATGCACGCCTGCGCCGCGAAGGCTTTTCGACCGTGCTGGTGGAGAACTCCAGCCTCGGCGGCGGGCAGAGCGTGAAGTCCCAAGGCATCATCCACGGTGGCGCCAAGTACGCCTTGCATGGCGCGCTGACCGGCGCTTCGGAAGCCATTGCCGACATGCCGCGTCGCTGGCGCGAAGCCCTGGCCGGTGACGGTGAACTGGACCTGTCCGGCGTGCGCCTGTTGTCCGAAGCCCACTACCTCTGGTCCCCCGGCACCCTCGCCGGCAACCTCACCAGTTTCTTTGCCAGCAAAGCCGTGCGCGGTCGCGTCGATCAGGTCAAGGGCGACCAATTGCCGCCCGCCCTGCAAGACAAGCGCTTCAAGGGCAAGGTCTATCGCTTGGCGGAACTGGTGATCGACGTGCCGAGCCTGATCCAGCGCCTGGCCGATCTGGCCGGTGACGGCCTGCTCGCCGGGCAGACGATCGAACCGCTGCTGGATGGCGGCGTGCTGGTCGGCCTGAAAGTGGATGACCGCGAAATCCGCGCCCAGCGCATCGTCCTGAGCGCCGGCGCTGGTACGGCGGCACTGCTTGAAGCGCTGGGGTTGAGCCGGCCGGCCATGCAGCGTCGGCCGTTGCACATGATCATCGCCAAAGGTCCGAGCCTCAAACCGCTGTATGCCCACTGCCTGGGTGGCGGCACCAAACCACGCATCACCGTGACCACGCACCCGGCAGCGGATGGCCAATGGGTCTGGTACCTCGGAGGCGACATCGCCGAAGCCGAGGGTGTGGCCCGAGAGCCTGCCGAACAAATCGCCACGGCACAGAAAGAAATCGGCCAGTTGCTGCCATGGATCGACTTGAGCACGGTGCAATGGGCGACTTTGCGCGTGGATCGCGCCGAACCGCTGCAATCGGGCCTTGTCCGACCCGACAACGCATTCGTCGCCGAAGAGGGGCGTTTGCTGGTCGGCTGGCCAACCAAGCTGGCCCTGGCGCCAGACTTCGCTGACCGCGTAATGACCAGCCTGACCCGCGATGGCATCCAGCAAAGCCACCCGGAACCGCTGCCTGAGCTGCCAAAGCCGCCGATGGGCGTCCCGGCGTGGGAGCAACTGCTGCCATGAGCCAACCGACATTGCACGACCTGCATCGCCCGCTGGGCAGCACCGGCCTGCGGGTGTCGCCGCTGGGCTTGGGCACGGTGAAACTGGGTCGGGATCAAGGGGTGAAGTACCCCAATGGCTTCCAGATCCCCGACGACGATGAAGCACGTATGCTGCTCAAACTCGCACGCGACCTGGGCATCAACCTGATCGACACCGCCCCGGCCTATGGTCGCAGTGAAGAACGCCTGGGCCCGTTGCTGCGCGGCCAGCGTCAGGATTGGGTAATTGTCAGCAAGGTCGGTGAAGAATTTGCCGACGGTCAGTCCCGCCACGATTTCAGCGCCGCTCACACACGCCTGTCGGTGGAACGCAGCCTGCAACGCCTGGAAACGGATTTCATCGATCTGGTGCTGGTGCATTCCGACGGCAACGACCTGGCAATTCTCAATGATTGCGAGGCCTACCAGACCCTCGCCGAACTCAAGGCCGAAGGCAAAATTCGTGGTTTTGGTTTTTCCGGCAAAACCGTCGAAGGTGGCTTGAAAGCTCTGGAACAAGGTGACTGCGCGATGGTCACCTACAATCTGAACGAACAAAACGAGAAGGCCGTGATTGACTATGCTGCTGCACACGGCAAAGCCATTCTGGTCAAGAAAGCCTTGGCCAGCGGTCATGTCTGCCTGAGTCCGGGTGTGGATCCGGTGCGCGCCAGTTTCGAGCTGTTGTTTGATCATCCGGGTGTGGCCAGTGCTATTGTCGGGACCATCAATCCGCTGCACCTCGCCCACAACGTCGCGACCGTTGCCCAGGTCCTACGTAGCAACTGATGCCGCCCCACGCGGCCTTAAGCAGGAGCCGACATGCCGCGCACGCTCATAAGAAAGAACCCGAGCAACTTCAAGACCCTGCCGTTATTCGTCGAAGCGACCCCCGAAGGCCTGACTTACCAAAGCGTCGGGAGGCCGCTGAACTTCTCCCAGACCCTGCAACGGCGCCGCCCCGTGACGGTTGGCGACAGCGAAAAGTTTGCCCTGGAACTGGCCAACCTCGGGGTTTCGGTGCGTCTGACGCTGCATTGGCAGAATCGCGACTATTGGGTGCTGGTTCGCCAGCGTCGGCAGGACCGCGGCGACGTGGTCCTCAAGTTGATCTCCGGCTATGTACCGGCCCATGAGCTGAACCTGCCGTTGCACACGGCGATTCAGGAAGTTGCCGAGGAATGCCTGCTGGAAACCCCTGAAGGCTGGCTCGGTGGTCGTTTCAATGAAACGTGGTTGCCGGCGCCCTATTCCGCCGCCCTGCATTACCGCGAAGCCTTGCCGTTTCGCCTGACGCCGCTGTCCGGTTCCGCGCGGCCGGTGCGTTGCGCCAATCTGATGTTGATCGAGCGACCGCGGGCCTACGTGCATTTGCCGACAGCATCGTTGCAACTGATTTACGACTTGCGCCTGGATGTCCCCAAGGAAGCCAAATCCTTGAGCCTGTTTCACGTCGACGAAAGGCTGGAAGGCGATCAACTCGTCGCCCGCCTCGATCGCAAACGCCCTGACCTGTACCTGATGCCCTTGAAGGACGGTCACCCCACGGCCGAGCTCTTCACCCTGAAAAAAGATCAGCTGTACCCGGCCAGCACGCGCGGACTTTACCTGGCCGAAAGTTTTGCCCGGCAGGAAGGCTGGCTGGTTCACGATGAGCGAATTCGCTGGAAGGATTGGGTGAGTCAGCAAGGTCTGACCCCGCCGAGGAAAGATTCTGGTCTGGCGCGGTTACGCGGCAAGGCCAAATTGCTGCTGAAAAAAATCGTGCCGCGTAAAAAAGTCAGTTCCTGAAAGCAAACTGCTGCAGCTCCGACGGGTGTACGCACAACCTCGTAGGAGCTGGCGTGCCAGCGAAGGATTCAAGGACGCCGCGTTTTCTCAGCAGATACGCGTCATCGTTAACGACCATCGCTGGCAAGCCAGCTCCTACATAGATTGCGTCACTCGGACTTGCGGATCTTCTCGACAATCGCCGTGGTCGAGCTGTTTTCCACCAGACCCAGCACCTTCACGGTGCCACCGTAAGCGGTGACGATGTCTGCACCGACCACTTGGTCGATCCCGTAATCGCCACCCTTGACCAGTACATCCGGCTTGACCGCGCTCAGCAGGTTTTCCGGGGTGCCCTCCGAGAAACTGATCACCCAGTCCACAGCACCCAGCCCTGCCAGCACAGCCATGCGCCGGTCGACGCTGTTGATCGGACGACCCGGCCCTTTCAGGCGGCTGACCGACGCATCGTCGTTGATCGCAACAATCAGGCGATCGCCTTGCGCTCGCGCCTGCTCAAGGTAGGTCACGTGGCCGGCATGCAGGATGTCGAAGCAACCATTGGTGAAGACGATCCGCTCGTTATGCGCGCGAGCATCGTCAACGGCCAGCAGCAGTTGTTCAAGCCCCAGCACACCGCGTTCGGAACCTTCCTCACGCTGAATCGCGCGACGCAGTTCTGGCGCACTGATGGCCGCCGTACCCAGTTTGCCGACCACGATGCCCGCCGCCAGATTGGCCAGGGCCACCGCGTGGGGCAGCTCTTCACCCGCAGCAATCGCGGCCGCCAGGGTGGAAATCACCGTATCACCGGCACCGGTCACGTCGAACACCTCACGGGCCCGGGCGGGCAGGTGCAGTGCCGGGTGATCGGGACGCAGCAGGGTCATGCCGTGCTCGCCACGGGTCACCAGCAAGGCACCCAGATCCAGGTCGTGCATCAACTGCGCGCCCTTGTTCACCAGCTCATGCTCATCGGCGCAACCACCGACGATGGTTTCGAATTCGCTGAGGTTCGGCGTTATCAGGCTCGCGCCCCGGTAGATCGAAAAATCCTTGCCCTTGGGATCGGCCAGGACCGGAATGCCACGGGCACGCGCGGCCTGGATCAACGCCTGATGGTTTTTCAACGCGCCTTTGCCGTAGTCGGACAGGACCAGCACCTTGATGCCTTCGAGCAACTCATCGACCTGCGCCGCCAATGCCAGGGCATCGGTGGCGAACGGTTCTTCGAAATCGATACGCAGCAGTTGCTGGTGACGACTCATGACCCGCAGCTTGACGATGGTCGGCTGGTGCGCGATGCGCTGGAATATGGCCCGCACACCTGCGCCGTTGAGGCTATTGACCAGGCTGTTGGCAGCTTCATCGTCGCCGGTCACACCGACCAGCGAGGCTGGCGCGCCGAGCGCGGCAATGTTCAAGGCAACGTTGGCGGCACCGCCCGGGCGGTCCTCGATGTGATCGACCTTGACCACCGGCACCGGTGCCTCAGGAGAAATCCGTGAGGTACCACCATGCCAGTAACGGTCGAGCATGACATCGCCGACCACCAAGACAGGGGCTTGATCGAATCGCGGCATGGACAACTTCATGGAGCAACCCACATACAAAATGAACAGGGGCGCGATATTAACACAGGGTTGGCGTCGGCTTGTGCGACGGCTGCAACGGGATGATTTGCCGGGCTTTATTGGTCGTTTTTTGAGCAAAGAACAAGCCAAAAAGCGACGTCAGGGTGAGCCCGGCTCACCCTGACGCTATCGGGGTCAGGCGATGTCTTCGGCCGGCGTGTCGAGGCCCATCGCATGCAGGCGCGAGTAATAGCCGTTTTGGGCCAGCAACTGCGTGTGAGTGCCTCGCTCGACGATCTGGCCCTGATCCATCACCAGGATCAGGTCAGCCTTCTCGATGGTCGACAAGCGGTGAGCGATCACCAGCGTGGTGCGACCCTTCATGACCTGGTCCAACGCCGCCTGAATGTGGCGCTCGGATTCGGTGTCGAGTGCCGACGTCGCTTCGTCGAGGATCAGCAGCGGCGCATTTTTCAACAGCGCCCGGGCGATCGCCAGACGCTGACGCTGGCCTCCAGACAGCAGCACGCCATTTTCACCGACCTGGGTGTCCAGGCCTTGGGGCATCTGCGAAATGAAGTCCATGGCGAACGCATCCGTGGCGGCCTTTTCGATGTCGGCACGAGGGGCGCCGGCCAGGTCACCGTAAGCGATGTTGTTGGCAATGGTGTCGTTGAACAGGGTGACATGCTGCGTGACTTGCGCCACATGCCGACGCAGATTGCGCAGGCGATAGTCCTCGATCTCAACATCATCGAGCAGGATTTCCCCGGACTCGTGATGGTAAAAACGTGGAATCAGGCTGGCGAGGGTCGACTTGCCGCTGCCGGAACGCCCGACCAACGCGACCATCTGTCCCGGTGCCGCCGAGAAGTTGATGTTCTTCAACACTTCACGCTCGGTCCCCGGGTACGTGAAGCTGAGGTTGCGTACCAGCAGGTGGCCGCTGACGCGATCACGTTCAACCGTGCCGTTGTCAATTTCCGGTTCAACGTCCAGTTGCTCGAAAATGCTCTCGGCCCCGGCAACGCCCTTCTGAATGGTCGAACTGACCTCCGAGAGCTGGCGGATCGGCTTGGGCAACAGACCGGCGGCAGTGATATAGGCCACCAGATCACCGGCGGTAGCATCACCGCGCAGGAACAGCACCAGGAACATCAACACGGCCATGGCGGAGTAGATCACCAATTGCAGCATCGGCGTATAGACCGCCCCGGTCTTGGTCATGCGCAATTGCTTGTCGGTATTGCCCTGGCTGGCGGCGGCAAAGCGTTGCTGCTCGTAGCTTTCACCACCGAAGCTGCGCACTACGCGATAGCCTTGAATGGTCTCGGACGCCACATGAGTCACGTCACCCATGGCCACCTGGATTTTCTTGCTCTGCTTGCGAAATTTCTTGCTGGTACTGCTCACCATGACCGCGATCAACGGCAGGATCGCCAGCATCACCAAGGTCAGCTTCCAGTTCATCCACAGCAGATAACCAAACAGGAAGACCACCGTCAGGCCTTCACGAATGACCACTTTAATGGCATCGGTAGCGGCACCGGTCACCATGGTCACGTTGAAGGTGATACGCGAAATCAGGTGTCCGGAATTATGGGTATCGAAATAACGATTTGGCAGGACCAACAAGTTGTTGAACAACTCGACGCGCAGGTCATGGACCAAGCCCAACGAAACCCTCGCCAGGTAGTAGTTACCCAGAAATGACCCGAGACCTTGCCACGCGGCGATCAGAATGATCAGCAAGGGTACGGCCATCAGCAGCTGCAAATCCTGCAGATAGGGAACCGTTGGGAAAAGCACTGCTTCAGGGTTGCTCAGACCATCGACGAAGTATTTGAGAATCCCCGCCAGCATCGGCTGCGTCGACGCAAAAATCACAAAGCCGACGATACTGATCGAAAACATGCCCCAGTACGGGCGCACATACGACAGCAGGCGCAGGTAAATTTTCAAGCTCGACGGCGCAGGCGAATCAGGGCTGGTCATGTGAACCCGTTGTGTGAGAAAAGAGCCCGCGATTGTAACACAGGCCACTTTAGTCGCTGAGCTGCGGTAACATGGCCGGCTATCCATGCCTCATGGCGTCGTCCCGGAGTATAGATGCAAGCCCTTGATTACAGTCGATACCTTGCCCTGCGCGAGGGAGCGCAAGTCCTTGAAGCCGATGGTTCGGGGGATAAGGTTTTGCGGCTGACAGACGGCTCGATTCTCAAGCTGTTTCGTCGCAAGCGCCTGCTGACGTCAGCGGCCTGGTATCCGTATGCAAAACGCTTTGCCGATAATTGCATTGCGCTACGTGAGCGACAGATTCCCTGCCCGTCGATCCGTCAGGTCTACCGCATTGCGAGTATCGAACGTGATGCCGTGCATTACGATCCGCTGCCGGGCCAGACCTTGCGCCAGCTGCTCGACACCCAAAATGACGCAGGTCCGTTACGCGGCAAGCTAGGGACCTTCATGGCCACCTTGCATGAACGCGGGATCTATTTCCGGTCAGCGCATCTGGGCAACATCGTGCTCACGCCTGAACATCAGTTGGGCCTGATCGACATTGCCGACCTGCAAGTTTATCGCCGTCCGTTGCGTAAGGGACTGCGATTGCGCAATTTCAAGCATATGGTGCGCTACCCCCAGGATCGGCAATGGTTGCTCGACAGACAGGGGGAGATCTTCATGCAACATTATGCCCAGACCCAGAGCACCTGCTCCCCGGAAGAGCTGAGCAGCGCCCTGCAAAAATAACCTGCCCCCTTCGCCCCCAACGAGGAGGCGAAGGTCAGCGTCATGCCGCCCCTTTACGCTGCGCCTGCAATCCTCGCCCGAGGATCATTGCTGCAGGCAACAACACCAATGGCCACAACTCGTCAGGGTTTCCGATCAGCAAACTGCCATCGAAATTCAGCATGACCAGCGCACACACCAGAAACATTCCCCAGGCGTCACGCAGACGCCAGGCCTGCCAAAGCGTGGCGGTCATCAGCCCGAGAAACAGCACCAGCGCCACCGCGCCGCTGTACAAACCCAACGCCACATAAATGTTGTGCGGATGCTGAATCGGCATCCAGCCGCCCAGTAACTGGCTGGTGTGGAAGGTGACACCGCAGCCAAGCATCCAGCCGCAGTTCCGCCACTCGCCTACCATGATGTGAAAGAGCTCAATGCGATAGGAATCGCCGCGAGTCCACAGCGACTGGTACCAGGCTTCTTGGTGCACTATCAGAAACAGCACACCGATCACCGCCAAGCTGATCGCAAGCGCACAGCCAACCTGCCGCGGCTTGCGGTAAAGACCGTAAAGCAGCCATACGCCCAACAGGAACGCCACCCCAACCAACGCCGTACGCGTCTGCAATACAAAGGTCACTGCGAAGATCGATAAAACAACCGCCAATGCACTCTCGATCCATCGATGCGTCCTGACCCAGTAAGGCACTGCCAGCGCCAGCGCACACAGTAGCCAGATACTGGCGTAGATCACATTCTCCAGGCGTGCCGGCAGCAACGCGACCCGAGACCCGAACGGGTACTCGCCAGTGATCCAGCTATAGAACGCGCAACTGAAGATGTACAACGCCAGGAGCCAGAACTGTCCACGGACAAACGTCGGGCTACGAAAAAACTGTGGATCACTGAAGGCACCGACCACCATGACGAACATCATCACGTAGAAGATGTGCTTGAAAAACTGAATGTGCCCGGCAATAGTCGCCGGCACCAGAAACCATAGCGTAAAAGCCAGCCACCCCAGTGCGAGCGGCTGCCTGAACAAACCTGCACCTCGTTCCTTGATCAGGAACACCAGGCCCGGCACTACGATCAGGCCGTAGAACAGATTGTTGGTCCACTTCGAAGACCAGCCCGCTATGTAACTCCCCAGAAACAGACAGAGCGCTATTCCGAAATACTTCGTCATGGTGAGCTTTTGCAGCTTTACACCGTTAAACCCCATGAAGCACCCAACCTGCTATCAGGCCGAAAACAAGGACCGCGACCAGTTTGAATCGATCGAGGCGCTTGCGTCGCAATTTGTTCACGCGTTCCTCTGGAACTTCCACGTGCCCGCCGAAGCCGGTGTGCAACACCGCGTCGTTTTCCAGGATCAGCGCATAGCGATTTTGCGCGGCATACAGGCGCGACAGGTCTTTTTCTCCGGAAAACGCGGAATACGGTGCATGGAGCAGATAGTCTGCACGCCGCCGCAACCCAGGGTTAAAGGAAAAGCCCTGCCAGTCCACCTTGTGTGAACCCAATACGTAAAAAGGAATGCCTTGGCTGATCTTGCGCTCGTTCAGGAACACGTAAGGGCTGTGAACCATGAGGTCATGATTGAAGCTGCGCAGCCAAACCTGTAGCGCCTGCGGATCTTCCTCCAGCAGGCACTGGGATTCTTCGATAAACCCTTCGCGATAGAAATCCCAGTCATCTTCACAATGGAAAATCCAGGACGTCTGCACTTGGGCATAAGCGGCATCAATCGACTTCAACTGACCCAGACGCGGATTGTTGATGAAAAACTGGGTATGCGCCCTCCAATGTTCCGGAATACAAGCTTCGACGGCACTGTCACCAGAGTCCTCGGTAATGAAGACCTTACGGATGGGGGCCGTGTTGTACCGGTCGAAGGTTTCGAGGGTTCGCTTCAACAGGTCGAAGCGGCCGCAACTGGTGATAACAACCGAAATATCGCTAGTCTCGCTGAACAGCATGTGTTTACACCGCACTCTTTATTGTTGAATCGCCAGGCTTTACAGCCCCAGCGATAAGCGTAATTTTTCTTTCCAGCTCAGCGCAGCTCGCTCGCGCAGCGGCTCCCGCATCGCTTCGACAATTGCATGCCCTACCGCACGGAACGTGTAACGCTGCTCTACCAGGGTTTGGCCAGCCGCCGAAATGGTCTCGGTCAGCTGCGGTGACTCACGCAACAACGCCAGTTTTTCGCGAATTTCCTCGCGCGTTCGATAAAGCACAATGTTTTGCATATCGACAAAACCCAGGGCGCGATTCTCTTCTTCCCCTTGGTCGTAAGCAAACAACACACAACCGCAGGCCATGGCTTCGAAGTTCTTGATCATGTACTCGCCCATGCCAACGTCGGCACTGACAAAACAACGGATCCGGCTCAACGTTTCGCAGTATTCCTCGCCCGACTTGGTGCGCGTGATCAACAGGTTTTCGACCTCGGCCACCGATTCGAGCATAGCTTTGCGCCCGGCATAGGCAACGCTGTTGAGACTGCCGACGAAACCCAGCTCGATATCACGCTCACGCTGACGGTTTTGCAGCAGCGACTGGTCGTAACCCTTGGGTACGAAATGGGCATCAAAACCTTCGTCACACAAACGCTGGCTGACCATGTATCCCGAGCTGATCACCCGCGCCCACGGCAATTTGCGGTAATGAGCACTGAATTTTCCGGTGTATTTGCACGGGATGTAATTCTGATACGCGTCGTGTTCAAGGATAACCAGATTCGGCAGTGTCTGGATGAACCGCACCTGTCTGATTTCTTTTTTGAAGCGCAGAAAAAACACGATTCGATCGTAAAGAGACACATCGACATGCTTGCGGAAATACCCACGCAAGTCGTCCTGCTCGGCACTGCTCAGCTCACGCTTGTCGCAATCGCAGGACTCGGCGATACCGTCGTACAGTCGATCGAGGATCGCTCGTTGCTCTTTCTGCACCAGAAACAGGACTTTCAATTAGCTTCTCTCTTGCTTGCCAGGCTGCTCTTGGACCCAGAACAGCTCATGGCGTCGCACTGTTTTACGGAAAAACTCGTTTTCACCAAAAGCCGGCCAGCGACGGCCTGCAAGGCAACGTTGAATACACCGCCGAAGAAGTCGCTTGAGGGAAAGTGGAGGTTGGAGGTCATGCATCATGCCCAACGACATTGCTTTACTCCACTGATGCTCCATCGACAGGCTGGGTGCCCATGGCCGCAAGGGCTCATCAGCATTGAGCTGCGGCGGCAACGCCACACCCGTGCCAGCGTCACCCATTGGCCAACGATCGTTGTCATGCAAGTGATTGGCATAGTGCAACAGTGTTCCGGGCTGCCAGACAGTAGCGCTCAGCGCCTGCATGACGGCCTGCTGGGAGCAGATATGGTCCGGATGCGGGTCGAAACGCGGATGTGGCAAAACAATGACCTGGGGCTGAATACGCTCGATCAGCTCGCTCAGGTCACCCAGCAGATTGTTCCAGGAAGGGACACCATCAGCATCACTGCCCAGGGCGAATGGATTGAACTGCCGGAAAAAACGCGTATCACCAAGCTGTGCCTCGCGGGACACAACGGCTTCGCCTGGCTCGCTCTGCATCAAGGGTAATTGCAGACAGAAATACCCCAGCTGGATACAGCGTTGTTGGGGCACCCCTCCCCACAACGGCACACTGACACTGTCCCAGGCGCGCAGCGAACCCTTCAACCGTGCAGCCTCGACCCCATCAAGCCCCATCTGCCGATAGTGTTCGGCTTCAATTTCACCGGCCGTCAACGTGACGATCCAGGCTTCATCTGCCTGACTGTACAGGCCGTAGGCCGCCAGCTCCGCATCATCGGCATGAGGTGCGATGACCATCACTCGCTGACGACGGTAATCCGGATGCTCGAAGGCCCACAACACGGGTTCGCCTAGCAATCGACAAAAACGCCCACGCAGACGCAAGTCACCTTGTGACAGCGTCTGCGCCTGACCACTGAGATTGAGATAACGCAGGCCGTTCACACCACGCTCGAAGGTTTGCCGATCCGGGTTATCGCCCCCGGACAACTCGACCACCGGATCGAGGAAGTGTCCCAGCCAAGTGCTTTTGATGCGCAACGCCAACACCAGCGTCGCATCCTCGACCAGCATGACACCGTCGTCCAGCCGCAGATGTTCGCCGCTCAAGTGGACCTTGGGCTGTGGCGTGTAAGGCGGGAAGCTGTAGTCGTAATCGTCAGCGGGCGAGTAGAACAAATGGTCGGCAAACCAGGCCTCGTGGGCGATCCAGCCCAGCACCGCGAGCACCAGCGGCACCCACCACGCGACCAATGTGCCAATAACAGCCAACAGCACCAGCGCAATCATCAGGCCAATGCGTTTATTGCGCCGATGGCGCTTGAGCAATTGTTGTTTGCGGCTCATGACCTGGCTCATACGGTGAAGACCGGCACGGGGTTGCACCAGCGGTCCTTGTATTCACGGTCGGCGCGACCAAAGGAAAAGCGCAACGGTTTGTCCTGCGCACGGGCATGTTCCCAGGCGCTTTGCGTGTTGAGGAAACTCAATACGCTGCCGGGGCTGAACTCGCGGGTTTCGGGATCAACGCCGCCATTGATGTACTCGACACTGATCCACTGCGGCGTCTCGACGCGGTACACCAGTTGAATCGCAATCGGTGCATCGTTGAGGAAAATCACCGAGCCGATCAGCAACTCACGCAGCAACTCGATGACCTCGGCCATGCGTTCGGCACCAGTCGCCGGGAAACCCCAGCGGCGCTGGAACAGATCGCAATAAATCGCGGCCAGTTCGCTGCTGGAGAATTCGGATACCGGTCGCACCACACCACCCGCCTCTTCCAGCAAACGCAATTCACGGCGCTGGTTGTAGCGAAATTTCTTGGACAGCTCTTCCGGTGTGCGGGCCATGGCCAACTGTTCGGCCTGCAACTTGATACCGGTGAAACGCCCTTCGTTCAGCGCTGACAAATAGCGTGCGCGATGACGCAAAGGCGCTTGGGCATCAGCCGCTGCCGGAAGAATGATCTCGGCATTCCCCAGGTCGAACAGCCCTTTCTTGCCATGGCGCTTGAGTACGTCCTTGGACAAGGCGAGGTCGCGGCCCCAGGTCGCAATGGCTGCCTTGACGTCACCGTCCTGCATCCAGGCCAGGTAACGCACCGGGATGCCGGCCAGTTTCGCCAAACGTTCGACCACAACAGGGTGCGTTGCGACGCTGCCGCCATATCGCTGCCAGGTTTGGCTGTAAACCGAAGCGTCGACGACCGCCCAGCCACGTTCACGCCAGCCTTGAAATCGGTTGAGCATCAGCCCCTCTGTGCCAGTTCGGTAACGTGGGGCAAGTGCCAGAATGCATCGCGAACCGCACGGTCAGAGAAGCGCTCGCGCAAGCGCTCGAGCATCAGCTCGGCACACTGGCGACGCTGATGCTCGTCCATTGCGGCCAGATGCTGCAGACCTTGAGCCAGGTGTTTGGCATCGCCCAGCGGAAACAGAATGCCGACGCCTTCGACCACTTCCCTGGCCCCACCGCACGCAGTGGCCAGCAACGGTACACCGGCAGCCATGGCTTCCAGCAACACCATGCCGAACGGTTCGTGGTCGGAACTCAGGGCAAACACATCAAAGGCACTAAAATAGCGACGTGCATCGGGGACCTGACCGAGAAACAGCACCCGATCACCCATGCCAAGCTCACGGGCCTGCGCCTTGAGATCCTCTTCCAGCCGCCCTGAACCGAGGATCACCAGTTGGCTATTGGCCGGCAACCCCGGTAATGCTTCGGCAAATCCGTCCAGCAACGTGGCCTGATCCTTGTCCGGATGCAGGCGTCCGACGTTGCCGACAATCCAGGCGTCCGCCGCCAGGCCAAGGGTTTCACGGGCCTCACGAGCCGACACCTGGGTCGCCTGCAAGGCATCCACATCAATTCGGTTGTACAACGTCTGAATACGCGACGCCGGCCATTTCGGCAGGCAGCTGCGCATGTCGTCGCGCACGGCATCGGACACGCCGATCAAGCTCAAGCGTTTGCGCAAGAGGTGCGCGAACAGCTTGCGACTGCCGCGTTTGTAATCGTCAAACGCGTGGTGCACGCCAATTACCGGCAAAGACGTGCCGAGCAAGGCGATATAGATCGGTTTGAAGCGGTGAGCGATGCAGAAACTGAAGTTGCGCGAAGCGGCGATCTTGCGCAGATCACCGATGGCGCCCAGCTTCAGGCCACGAATGGCCTTGGAGCTGTACTCCATGAACAGCACTTCATCGGAAGCGCAGCCCTCGGCGACATCGGCATCGGCGACCCCGGTGAGAAACACCGTGGTCACCCGATAACCGGTCCCCGCGAACAGGCTGGCGTACTGCCGGGCGCAGTCCAGAAACGGGCCGTCATAGCCGTGGCAGAACTGCAACACATGGCGTTCAGCCGAGCGTGTCATAGGCGTTTGCGCCCTCTTTAACCACCAGGATGTCTTCCATGATCAGATACTGTAGATCCGAACCGAAGAACATGTTCAGCGCATCGGTCGGTGAGCAGATCATCGGCTCGCCGCGACGGTTGAGCGAGGTGTTCAGCGACACACCGTTACCGGTCAGCACTTCCAGCGCTTTCATCATGTCGTAGTAGCGCGGGTTGTATTCGCGCTTGAGCACCTGGGCACGGGAAGTGCCGTCTTCGTGGACGACTTCCGGCACGCGGGTTTTCCACTCTTCCGCCACTTCGAAGGTGAACGTCATGAACGGGGCCGGGTGATCGATCTTGATCATCTGCGACGCCACGGTGTCGAGCATCGACGGGCAGAAAGGCCTCCAGCGCTCACGGAACTTGATCTGGTGGTTGATGCGGTCGGCCACGCCGGGAATGCTCGGGCAACCAATGATCGAACGACCACCCAATGCACGCGGACCGAACTCCATGCGGCCCTGGAACCAGGCCACCGGGTTGCCATCGACCATGATTTTGGCTATCTGCTCAGGCATGTTGTCGAGTTTGCGCCAGCTCGGCTTGTCGGCATGACGGGCGCAGGCTGCGATCACGTCTTCGTTGCTGTACGACGGACCGAGGTAGACGTGTTCCATCTTCTCGACCGGAACGCCACGGGCGTGGGACACATAGGCGGCGGCGCCGACTGCGGTACCGGCATCGCCGGATGCAGGCTGCACAAACAGCTCTTTGACGTCGTCGCGGGCAATGATTTTCTGGTTCAGCTTGACGTTCAACGCACAGCCACCGGCATAGGCCAGTTTGCCGGTTTCCTTGAGCACGTCGCCCAGGTAGTGGTCGATCATCTGCAGCGAAATTTTTTCGAACAGCGCTTGAATGCTGGCGGCGTAGTGGATGTACGGCTCGTCGGCGATGTCGCCTTCGCGCTTTGGACCCAGCCACTCGATCAGCTTCGGCGAGAAGTAGTAACCCTTGCCCTTCTCTTTGTAGCGACGCAGGCCGATGACGTTGGCGTAGTCGGTGTTGATTACCAGCTCGCCGTTTTCGAACGAAGCCAGGCGTGAGAAATCGTATTTGCTGGCGTCACCGTACGGCGCCATGCCCATGACCTTGAACTCACCGTCGAGCATGTCGAAACCGAGGAACTCGGTGATCGCGCCGTACAGGCCGCCGAGGGAGTCCGGATCGAAGAATTCCTTGATCTTGTGGATCTTGCCGTTTTCGCCGTAACCGAAGAAGGTCGTGGCGTACTCGCCCTTGCCGTCGATGCCCAGGATCGCGGTTTTCTCTTTGAAACCGGAGCAGTGATAAGCGCTGGAGGCGTGGGCCAGGTGGTGTTCGACCGGCTCGATCTTGATCTTCTTCGGATCAAAACCCAATTGCTCCAGGCACCAGACGATCTTGTTGCGATAGCGCTTGTAGCGACGGTTGCCCATCAGGATCGCGTCGAGGGCACGGTCCGGGGCGTACCAGTAACGCTTGGCGTACTGCCAGCGGGCCTTGCCGAACAGGCTGATCGGAGCGAACGGGATCGCTACCACGTCAACGTCGGAAGGTTTGATACCGGCCTGTTCCAGGCAGAACTTCGCCGATTCGTAGGGCATGCGGTTCTTTGCATGTTTATCGCGTACGAAGCGCTCTTCTTCAGCCGCCGCGACCAGCTTGCCGTCGATGTACAAGGCTGCGGAAGGATCATGGCTAAGGGCGCCGGACAGGCCAAGAATCGTCAATGCCACAGGGGTCTAGCCTCTTAAGTCTGCGTGCAGGCGACAAGCGCCTCAAAAATTAATGTGCCCTCGCAATGGGCGAGAGACAGCTAAAGGGCGGGATTATAACTTAAAAGCAGTGGCAAACCTCTAGCTGCAAGCGGCAAGCACCGAAGCGATGGTCTAACCGGTGCTTATCCACGGGACGGCCGCCAGTAAATCGAGAGGTTTCCGTCCACGCCCTGCCGATAGATCGTGTACGGCAAGACAACGGTATCCAGCGCACCTGACAGGGCGAGGTCCACCAGAATGAGCGGAACGAGGAAACCTGTGGGGTCAGGCGGTGCGTTCAGCACGCAGAAGTCGTAAGCGAGGCCGCTATAGACCCGGGGAATGGACTGGCAATAGGTCTTTTGCCTGCGCAGGTCCTGCGCCGCCTCAGCGTCATCCTGCAGGACCGTCGCCGCCGTCCCGCATCCGCCCAAAGCCAGTGATAGAACACCTGATGAAACCGCCATTTTTATTGTCACAGCCTGCCCTCCGAGAACGTCAGGCAAGCTAGCATCGTGGCGATTTCAGCCACAGTTCATGGCTTCTGAAGTTGATGTAGGACGGATCCCAAGCGCTTGTCGCCGCTCTCGGCCCTATTCAGGCAGCGCTGAAAGCATCCTTGGGCAAACGCTGATCGATTTTCTGATACAGCGCACTGCTTTCGGCCCAATTGCGCATAAACCGCGCGCGATCCCGTGCATAGGCCGGGGCAAAGCTGCCGACGGAGCTGTGCTGACACATTGAGTCGAGATCGATCAGCGCCCAGCGATCCCCCTGCCAGAACAGGTTGTGACCCTTGAAGTCGCCATGACTGATACGTTCGCGAATCAGCTCGGCAAACAGATGATCCAGCGCGGCCAACTCGGACTCAGGTGCATCGCCACGCTCAACATACGGCGCGAAGCGCTCGATGATGTCCGGCCCGGGCAAATACTCGGTGATCAAATAAGCCCGGCTGCGCAACCACAGATAACGCTTTTCCAGCATCGCCAGCGGTTTGGGCGTGGCGATCCCGAGGAACGCCAGGCGATTGCCTTCGCGCCAGGAATGCCAGGCGCGGCTCGGGCGCCAGAAGCGCTTGAGCCAGTGAGCAACCCCTTTGATGTTGTAGCGTTTGATCACCAGCGTGCGGCCATCCACTTCGACCTTGCCGACGCTCGCTGCGCCGCCGGTCTTGTACAGGTGCCCCTGATCGAGCAAGGCATCGGCCTGCTCCAGCACCGGCAACATGGCCGCCTCTTCCTCGCGACGAATCGCCCGCAAGCCGAACGCATCGCGCTGCACACTGAACAGCGTGCATTCGCGGCCAACCTTGACCAGGTAGTCCTTGAGGCGCCATTGGCGAACCTTGTCGATCTGCTTCTGCAACGCTTCCATGGGCAAGGCGTGTTCGCCGTTACTGAGCAGGTAATACACCAGCAACTCTTCGGTGAACGGCTCCAGCGTTTTGGGCAACTGCGCGAAAAACACACCGAGGTTTTCCAGGACTTTCTGCCGTGAAAGCGGCTGGCCCGGCGTTTCCGAGCAGATACCACCGCCGTCGATCAAGTACAGACGACCGCCCTGACGCAACAGATTGTCCAGATGCAGGTCTTCCTGCCACAGGCCTTTGCGGTGCATTTGCCCGATCGCGCCCAAAGCCTCGGCCAGTACCGCCCCTTGCCCATCGGACAGTACGGGCTGGCGCTCAACCTGCGTCCAGGTATCGCCCAGGCTTTCGGCTCGCTCCAGAAACTCGAACAACAGCCAGCCACCCTCGCCTTCTTCCAGGCCATCGGCCAGCAACTGCGGCGTGGTCAACCCTTGGGCGGCAAGCAAGCGAACGCCATCCAGCTCGCGCTGAAAATGCCTCGCCGCCCTGGTGCCGACCAGCAACTTGGCCAGCACCGGCCGGCCACGCCAGACGCCGGCACCGACATAGCGCTGCCCCGGCAACACCCGCAGCAAGCTCAACAGTTGCAGATCGGCGGGGCCAGCGGCGTCGGCCAGTGACACTGTCAGTGGCAGGGCCGGGAGACGGCCAGCGGTTTTCAGTTCAGACAAACGCATCAATGCGCCCCTTTGTGACTACGGCGTGCCATCAGGCGCTGCAACCAGCTATCGATCAGAGCACTTTCCTGGCCTTGATCCAGATAAGCGGCGAGCAATTCACGCAACTGAGACTCGTCCCATTGAGGGGCGCGGCGTGTCAGCGGTTCCAGGTCCTTGACCCGGTCACGCTGCCCGTAAAGTAACGGCCGGGTCTTTTCCAGATCAATCAACTGAGCCTGATAGCCGCTGCCGGTTGTTTTCAGAAAAATGTGCTTGGGGTAGAAGCAACCATGCACCTGACGCGCTGCGTGCAGTTGCCGCGCCAGTACACCGCAGGCCTTGAGGATGTGCGAATGCTGTTGCGTGCTCAGGTCCGTCCAGCGCTGCAACAGCGAATCCAGATCGCTCCAGCCATCCAGCGCGCGGGTCAACAGGATCGCCCGGACCTCTCCATCAACCTTTCGCTCGCCGTAGAACGCCGCTTGCATCGCCGGGATGCCCATTTTCTGATAGCGCAGGATGTTACGAAATTCGTGGGCGAAGCTTGGTTCGCCGAACGGTGCGCGCAACGTGCGGGTCATGTAATTGCTCTGGCGTTTCAGGTAGAAACCCTGACCTTCCAGGTCCAGCCGAAACACGCTACTCCAGCCTCCGCGCCCGGTATTGGGCTCATCCACCGCGTCGAGTTGCTTGCCCCAGAGCGCATCGAACGTGCCAAGACCATGCCGTTCAAGCAGCGCACGATCTTCAGCCGCCAGGAAATCAATCATTCGCGTCCCTCGAAAAATCTCACCACGTGCCGGATGCGCTTTTTATCGGCTGCATTGAGCCGGGTCCGGTTGCGGTATTGCAGGTAGAAACGCAGGCGCTGGGTCGCTGACAGCTGATACTTGGCGACCTTGTCCAGGCATGCCAGGTCCTTGGTAATGCGGTAATTGAGCCAGAAACCCCGCCAGAAATCACCATTGGGGCAATCGATCAGGAACAGTCGGGCCTGATCGTCGATCAGCAGGTTGCGCCACTTCAGATCGTTATGGGTGAAACGACGGTCATGCATGGTTCGGGTGTACTGGGCCAGCTGGCGGCTGACGGCGTCGACCCAGGCGCGATCCGCCAGTTTGGGATCGCGCCGTTCGGCCAATGCCGACAGGTCTTCGGTATTGGGTAATTCGCGGGTAATCATCGCACCGCGATCGTACGCCGCGCCGCGTCGCTCGAGCCCCCACGCCACCACTTCAGCGGTGGGAATGCCCCACTTGGCGAAGCGCTTGAGGTTTTGCCATTCCATTTTCACTCGGGGTTTGCCGATATAGCGACGCAACCCCTTGCCGGCGCCCACGTAGCGTTTGACATAGTAATTGACGCCATTGCGCCGCACGCGGATGACCTCGGACAGCGGATCGCGGGTCAGTCGCTCACCCTGAAGCGAGAACACCGCTTCAAGGCTGCCGAAGTCCACTGCCAGATCGCTGTAAGCCGGTTCCAGTCTCCAACCGGACATCAGAGCGCATCCCCGTATCGCTGTTTTCGGTCGTAGAGCTTGTTCGCCTTGCCTTCGAGCCAGTTCAGCAATCCGGCTTCTTCGCCCAGGATCTGCCGCAGCGGTCGCTGGAAATAGCCCTTGAGGAAGCGCAGCTTGTCGCGCCGGGTCAGGCCGATGTCCAGTGCGGAAAAGTACAGCGCCGCCAGGTCTTTGTTGCGCCAGCGCTGGGTGATCGCCGGACGGGTCTGGGCGCGATGCAGGTCGATCACCGAGAGTTTGAAATCATCGGCGGTCACCGGTTTATCGGTGTGCAGCAGGAAGTGGCAGATGTAGCAGTCGCGGTGATTGACGCCAGCGCGGTGCATCATGCCGGTCATGCGTGCGACTTCGGCGATCAGCGCACGCTTGAGCGTTGGCTCCGGCGGTTGCTTGATCCAGTTGATGCTGAAATCTTCAAGACTGACGGTTGGCGCCAGTTCTTCGGTGACGATGAACGAATGCTGATCGGCGGGATTGCTGCCCTTTTCACCGTAAGCGACCGCGGTCATGGTCGGCACGCCGGCTTCCTGCAAGCGCTGAATGGCCTTCCACTCCTGGCCTGCGCCGAGTACCGGCAGCTTGGCGGTGAGCAGGTTCTTGAAGATTTCACCCCAGCCGATGCCACGGTGGATCTTCACGAAAAACCCGCGACCGTTCACCTCGGTACGCAGGGTTCGGCGCGCTTCAAGCTCGCGGTACACCTCGCCCTGCAAGCCCTCGACTTCGGCGAAGGGGTCGCGTCCAGCCCAGAGGCTCTTGAACGGTTCAGCCAGCATCAACTTCATTTAGCCTGCTCCGCCAGAATCACATCGGCCGCGTGTTGCGGCATGCTGTAGAGGTCGGCCGTCTCGGCGAAGGCCAGACCATTGCGGCTCCAGGCCGCCCGTGCCTGAGCGTCATTCAACATGCCGGTCAGGTACTGCGTCAGTTGCGTCTGCTCGAAAGGCTCATCCAGCACCAGGCCAGCGTCAGCCTCGGCGATGTAATGCGCGTAACCGCAGACCGCGCTCACCAGCACCGGCAACCCGGCGACCAAGGCTTCAAGCAGAACGGTGCCAGTGTTTTCGTTGTACGCCGGATGAATCAACAGATCGGCACCCAGCAGGAAACGCGGGATATCGCTGCGCCCTTTAAGGAACGTCACGTTGTCGCCCAGCCCCAGCGTCGCACTCTGCATCTGGAATAATTTGGGGTCGTCCTGGCCAATTACAAACAGGCGAGTGCGTTTCTTCAGATCAGCGGGCAATGCCGCCAACGCCTTGAGGCTTCGATCCACGCCCTTGGTCTTGAACCCGGAGCCGATCTGAACCAGCAACAGCTCATCGTCCTTCAGGCTGAATTCGGCACGGAAACCGGCGCGAATTTCGTCGGCATCCGCCGGCCGGCGACGGTCCTGGGCGATACCCGGTGGCAGCAAGTGGAAGCGCTCCAGCGGGGTGTCGTAATGCTTGATGAACAGCGGCTGCTGGACTTCGGAAATCATCAGGACTTCAGTCTTGGCGTCCTTGGCGAACACCGCCCGCTCGTACTCGGCGAAGTGACGATAGCGGCCCCAGCGACGGTACAGCGAATTGCGCAGGTTCTGCGCCTTGTCTTCGAAACAGCCGTCGGCAGCGTAGTAGACGTCCAGGCCCGGCATCTTGTTGAAGCCAATCAGGCGGTCGACCGGGCGCTTGGCCAGGTCCGCTTCCATCCACTCGCTGAGCTTTTCGTTGCGTCGATGATTGAAGAACGCCTTGACCGGCGCCACCAGCACTTCGAAGCCCGGCGGCACGTCGCCTTCCCAGATCAGCGTGTAGACGCGAATCTGATGGCCGCGCTTCTGGCACTCCAGAGCGATGCGCATGAAATCGCGCTGCAAACCACCAAACGGAAAGTATTTGTACAGGACAAATGCCAATTGCATCAGCGCAGCTCCTCAGCCAGTAACAACGTGCTCAGTCGGCTGGCGACACGCTCGGGATTCAGACGCGTGAAGCACAGGGGCCACTCGCGCTTCAGGTCAAACTGACGGGCATCTTCGGCCGTCGGTTGATAGGTGCATTTCTTTTGCAGGCATGGCGAGCAAGGGAAATCGCTGGCCAGGTGGATCTGCGATTTGCCGTAGGCGCCGGTCAGGCCCGGATTGGTCGGGCCGAACAGTGACAGTGTCGGCACGTCCAGCGCGGCGGCCAGATGACCGAGGCCGGTGTCCACCGCGACGCAGGCCTGTGCGCCTGCCAGCACCTTGCCGACACCGGCCAGGTTCAGCTTCGGCAGGACTTCGGCGTGCTTGAAGCCTGCCGCAATGCGCTCGGCACGGGCCTTCTCCGCCGGATTGCCCCACGGCAGTTTCACGCCCACACCGAGATAACCGACACGCTCGGTCAGCTCGCGCCAGTAGGCTTCGGGCCAGTGTTTGGTGTCCCAGGTAGTGCCGTGCAAAAACAGCACGTAGGGATTCTTGCGCGGCAACTCGACCAGACGCTCGACGCTCAAACCGTAATCGCCCAGGCCCTTGGGCAAGTCATAGCCCAGCGCGATGGCGAACAACTGACGAACCCGCTCCACTGCGTGCTGACCACGGGCAACCGCCAGACGCCGATCGTAGAAGCGTGCCGCGATCGGTTCGCGGGCCGAACTCTTGTCGAACCCGGCCACCGGCGCTTTGACGTAACGGGTCAGCCAGGCACTTTTCAGAAGCCCCTGAGCGTCGATCACCAGATCGTATTTTGTGGCGCGAATGCTTTGCTTGAAGCGTTTCCACTCACCACTCTTGATGGTTTGCCAGATGTTCTTGCGCCAGCGACGGATCGCCACCGGAATCACCTTGCCCACGGCCGGGTGCCAGGTCGGGATTTCGGCGAAGCCCTCTTCCACCACCCAGTCGAACTGAATGCCGGGAATGGCCCGCGCCGCGTCGGTCAGCGCCGGCAACGCGTGAATCACGTCGCCCAGCGATGAAGTCTTGATCAACAGAACGCGCAAACTATTTGACCTCGACCACAGTGCCCTGCAACCGCTGCAAGGCTTCGTTCACCGCTTGCGGCATCAGTTGGCGCAAGCAGTTGTAATGGCCGAAACGGCAGGTGCGATCGAAGCACGGGCTGCACTCGATGCCCAGGCGAACGACTTCGACGTGCTCGGCCAGCGGCGGCGTGAAACCTGGCGACGTCGAACCGTAGACCGCAACCAGCGGGCGGTTCAGCGCGGCGGCGACGTGCATCAGGCCGGAATCGTTGGACACCACCGCATCGGCGCAGGACATCAGGTCGATGGCTTCGGCCAGCGAGGTGCCGCCGCTGAGGTTGACCGACTCTTCACGCAGGCCGGGAATCAGCCGCGCGCGGATGTCTTCGCCCACGGCGTGGTCGTTTTTCGAACCGAACAGCCAGACTTGCCAGCCCTCGCGAATTTTCGCTTCCGCCACTTTCGCGTAATGCTCGGACGGCCAGCGCTTGGATTCGCCGAACTCGGCGCCGGGGCACAGCACCAACACCGGGCGATCGAGGGTCAAGCCGAACTTGGCCAGTGCCGCCTCGCGGGTGACCGGGTCGATTTGCAGCGTCGGGCGCGGGTACGGTGTTGGCAGCTCGACACCTGGCTCGAAAGCGAGCGCCATAAAGCGCTCGATCATCAGCGGATAACGGTCTTTGTCCAGCGTGCGCACATCATTAAGCAGGCCGTAACGGAACTCGCCACGCCAGCCGGTGCGTTTCGGGATGCCAGCAAAGAACGGCACCAGCGCCGATTTCAAGGAGTTTGGCAACAGGATCGCCTGATCGTACTGACCGGCCAGGGATTTGCCGATGCGCCGACGCGTGGCTAATTCGAGTGCGCCATGGCCGAGCGGGAAGCTCAAGGCCTGGCGAACTTCGGGCATGCGCTCAAGAATCGGCCGGCTCCACTCGGGGGCCAGCACGTCGATTTCGCATTGCGGGTGGCGCTGTTTGAGACACTGAAAGAGTGTCTGCGCCATCACCATGTCACCGACCCAACTGGGCCCAACGATCAGAATTTTCATGTGGTTTCCATAAACGAACCGGGGAGGCCTACGCCTCCCCGCCTCGAAAATCCAGCACCTGCGGGGGGTGAACCGCCAGGTCATTTGGACGAGCCGGTTGGGGCTCATCGGATCAATTCAATACACAATCACGTCAGTCAGCATAAATCCTGTGGCGAGGGAGCTTGCTCCCGCTGGGCTGCGCAGCAGCCCCAAAACCTGCCACCGCATTCTCATCTGACTGACCGCACAAGCTGATTTGGGAGCGCTTCGCGCTCCAGCGGGAGCAAGCTCCCTCGCCACAAAAGCTCGCTCCTACAGGGGATATTGGCGTATCAAATATCCCGTTTCAGCTTAACCCCAACTCACGCCAGATCCGCATGACCTGCCGCCGCTCGTCCGCGAACTGATCACCCGGTATGACGCCGGCGTCCTTCTGCAAGGCCTGCCGGTGGGCAGCGGAACGGTAAGCTTTATAAGCTTCACGTAGCAGACTGGCATCTTCGACGGGCAACAACCCTTCGTGCTCCAGCTCTTCCAGAATGCGGATGTTATCTGTCCAGCGCAGCAATGGCGGGTGCGTTTGCGACCACGCCAGGGCCGCGTATTGCACCATAAATTCAATATCGACGATACCTCCGGCGTCCTGCTTGAGGTCGAAGGGCGCCGCGGCTTCGAAGGCATTGGCACCGGTTCCGGCTGCGGTGCCCTTGCTGCCGAGGTTCTCGCGCATTTTGGCGCGCATCTCGCTGACCTCCTGACGCAGGGTCGGCAAGTCACGCGGCTTGCCCAGTACCGCGGCGCGGACTTTCTCGAACGCCTGGCCGACATCCTGACTGCCCACCAACACCCGCGCCCGTACCAAGGCCTGATGTTCCCATGTCCATGCTTCACTTTCTTGATAGCGCGCAAACGCCCCCAGCGAACTCACCAAAAGACCCGATGCCCCGGACGGTCGCAGGCGCATGTCCACTTCATACAACTGGCCGGAGTTGGTCTGCGCCGTCAGCAAGTGAATGATGCGCTGGCCCAGACGGGTGAAGAATTGCGCGCCATCGATAGGCTTGGGCCCATCGGTTTCCGCCTGCGGATCGCCGTCGTGGATGAACACCAGGTCCAGGTCCGAACCATGCCCGAGTTCCAGGCCGCCGACTTTCCCATAACCGACAATAATGAAGCCGGGATCGCACACGGTCCCGTCGGGGCGCATCGGCGAACCGTACTTGGCCACCGTTTGCCGCCAGGCCAGGGCCATCACTTGTTCGAGGATCGCTTCGGCAAGCCACGTCAGGTAGTCGCTGACCTTCATCAGCGGCAGGCTGCCGGCGATTTCCGAAGCGGCGACCCGCAAGCGGTGCGCCAGTTTGAAATGGCGCAGGGCTTCCATTTGCTGCTCCAGATCGTCTTCGGGAATGCGCGTCAAACGCTCGCGCAGTTCGGCGGCCAGTTCCGGCGCCAACGGCGGCTTGAACAGTCGGCCTTCGTTGAGCAACTCGTCGAGCAACAGCGGGAAGCGCGTGATTTGTTCAGCGATCCACGGGCTGGCGGCGCACAAGGTCAGCAAGCGCCGCAACGCACCGGGATTTTCGGTCAGCAAGACGAGGTACGCCGAACGACGCGCCACCGCTTCCACCAGTGGCAGCACTCGCTCCAGCACCAGGTCCGGGTTGGCGTGCTCCACGGCCTGGGCCAGCAAACGCGGAATAAAGGCATCGAGACGCTCGCGCCCCAGTCGCTGCATGGCGCGCAATTGCGGACTGCCGCGCAGACCGGCCAACGCCTTCAGCGCCTTCGGCGCATCGGCGAAACCACCCTCTTCCAATTGACGGCAGGCGGCTTCTTCATCCTGGGCCTCTTCCCACAGCGGCAACCATTCTCCGCCCACCACCACTTCGCTTTCGGCACCTTCCTCTTCGTCGGGATCGGCGATCACCTGAGCGAAGTGCCAAGCCACGCGGCCACGCCAGAACATCAGTTTTTCGTGGAAGGCTTCCCAGTCGGCGAAACCGAGCATGAACGCAATACGCGCCTGATCCTGCTCACCATCCGGCAGCATTTGGGTCTGACGGTCGGCAATCGCCTGGATCGCGTGCTCGGTGTAACGCAGGAATTCGTAACCTTCACGCAGTTCGCTGATCACCGCTGGCGGCAGATAGCCCTGCCCTTCCAGTGTGCTCAGTACTTTTAATAGAGGGCGCTGCTGCAAGCTCAAGTCGCGGCCGCCGTGAATCAGCTGGAACGCCTGGGCGATGAACTCCACTTCACGGATACCGCCCGAACCGAGTTTGATGTTGTCGGCCATGCCCTTGCGCCGGACTTCCTGCTGGATCAGCTGCTTCATGGTGCGCAGCGCTTCGATGGCCGAGAAGTCCAGATAACGCCGGTAAACGAAAGGTCGCAGCATGTCTTGCAGTTGCGCGCCGGCCACCTGGTCGCCCGCCACCACCCGCGATTTGATCATCGCGTAGCGTTCCCAGTCGCGGCCCTGGTCCTGGTAATACTGCTCCAGCGCGTTGAAGCTCAGCACCAACGCGCCCGCCGAACCGTAGGGGCGCAAACGCATGTCGACGCGAAACACAAAACCGTCGACGGTCATCGGGTCCAGCGCCTTGATCAGACGCTGGCCGAGCCGGATGAAAAACTCCTGGTTATCCAGCGAGCGTTTGACGCCGACCGTTTCGCCGCCCTCGGGGTAGGCGAAAATCAAGTCGATGTCCGACGACAGGTTCAGCTCCACGGCGCCTAACTTGCCCATGCCGAGGACGACCATCTGCTGCGGCTCGCCGCTGCGCCGACCGGTCGGGACGCCGAATTGCTCGCAATGACGCGCGTACAACCATTGGTATGCCTGGTCGATACTGGCATCGGCCATGTCCGACAGATCGCGACAGGTCTGGACCAGGTCGGCCTGACGGGTCAGGTCGCGCCAGATGATCCGCACCTGATGGCGCGCACGCTGGCGGCGCAGTGCGCGGCCGAGCTGGTCGTCGGTTTCGGCGGCGCTCACTGCGGCTGCAATCTGTGCACACAATTCGCCGGGGGCAAAACTGCGGTCCAGTTCGCCGGACTGCACCAGCGCCAGCAACATCAAAGGGTCACGCACGCTCTGTTCAATGACGAAGTCGCTGGCGGCGGTCACGCGGGCAAATTGCGCCCAGCGCTCTGGCGTCCAGGCTGACAGGCCGTGGTCATCATCGAGCGCGGCGACGGCGGTGCGGAACGACTGTTCGGCACGGGTGACAAACGGCAGGAGAATGCCAGGCAGTTCAGCAAGCGAAGGGAGGCTCATGGTCTATCCTTGATCGGCGTGCAACGGGCTGCATGTAGTGGATTTCGAAAACCCACTACCTGATGGAGTGTCGAACAAAAGTTAGAAATAGCTGAAATTTCTTTGTTTTTGGCAGCCAGCATCAAGCTTTCACCTATTCGAGTTGGAAAAAGACCAACCTTAACGATTATTCTCACAACGCAGCCGGGGGCCCCAAGCCGCTCATCTGTAGTTTTACTACTCGTATATACATTACCAAGGCTGAAATGCCGGAAGATTTGTAGTAAAACTACACGCCGCCGGAACAACCTGTCGGCAAATCCAAGAATTCAAAACGTCTGCCCACAAGGCCAGTCGCTAACTCAGGCAACCGATTCTGGTAGCCTTTCCGCCCTGGAGCAAGCCATGCAAGACCTCGATCCCGTCGAAACCCAGGAATGGCTGGACGCCCTGGAATCGGTTCTCGACAAAGAAGGCGAAGACCGTGCTCACTATTTGATGACCCGTATGGGTGAACTGGCGACCCGCAGCGGTTCGCAGTTGCCTTACGCCATCACCACGCCTTACCGCAACACCATCCCGGTAACCCACGAAGCACGCATGCCTGGCGACCTGTTCATGGAACGCCGCATTCGCTCGCTGGTACGCTGGAACGCGATGGCCATGGTAATGCGTACGAACCTGAAAGATTCTGACCTCGGCGGTCACATCTCCAGCTTCGCTTCCAGTGCGACCCTGTATGACATTGGCTTCAACTACTTCTTCCAGGCCCCGACCGACGAACACGGCGGCGACCTGATCTACTTCCAGGGCCACACCTCGCCAGGCGTTTACGCCCGTGCATTCATGGAAGGCCGCATCACCGAAGACCAGATGAACAACTTCCGCCAGGAAGTCGACGGTCAGGGCCTGTCGTCCTACCCGCACCCTTGGCTGATGCCTGACTTCTGGCAGTTCCCGACCGTATCGATGGGTCTGGGCCCGATCCAGGCGATCTACCAGGCACGCTTCATGAAGTACCTGGAACACCGCGGTTTCATCCAGCCAGGCAAACAGAAAGTCTGGTGCTTCCTGGGCGACGGCGAGTGCGACGAGCCGGAATCCCTGGGCGCTATCTCCCTGGCCGGCCGCGAGAAGCTGGACAACCTGATCTTCGTCATCAACTGCAACCTGCAGCGCCTCGACGGCCCGGTTCGCGGCAACGGCAAGATCATCCAGGAACTCGAAGGCGTGTTCCGCGGTGCTCAGTGGAACGTGACCAAAGTCATCTGGGGCCGTTTCTGGGACCCACTGCTGGCCAAGGACGTCGACGGCATCCTGCAGCGTCGCATGGACGAAGTCATCGACGGCGAGTACCAGAACTACAAAGCCAAAGACGGCGCGTTCGTGCGTGAACACTTCTTCAACACGCCAGAACTCAAGGCGATGGTTGCAGACCTGTCCGACGACGAGATCTGGAAACTCAACCGTGGCGGCCACGACCCGTACAAGGTCTACGCGGCGTACCACGAAGCGGTCAATCACAAAGAACAACCGACCGTCATCCTGGCCAAGACCATCAAGGGTTATGGCACCGGTGCCGGCGAAGCGAAAAACACCGCGCACAACACCAAGAAAGTCGACGTCGAGAGCCTGAAGCTGTTCCGTGACCGCTTCGACATCCCGGTCAAAGACGAAGAGCTGGAAAACCTGCCGTTCTTCAAGCCTGAAGAAGGCAGCGCCGAAGCCCGTTACCTGAGCGAACGTCGTACTGCGCTGGGCGGTTTCGTGCCACAGCGTCGCGCACAAAGCTTCAACATCCCGACTCCGCCACTGGACACCCTCAAGGCGATCCTGGACGGCTCGGGCGACCGTGAAATTTCCACCACCATGGCGTTCGTGCGGATCCTCGCGCAACTGGTCAAGGACAAGGAAATCGGCCCGCGCATCGTTCCGATCATCCCGGACGAAGCCCGTACATTCGGTATGGAAGGCATGTTCCGTCAGCTGGGTATCTACTCCTCCGTCGGCCAGCTCTACGAGCCAGTCGATAAAGACCAGGTGATGTTCTACAAGGAAGACCAGAAGGGTCAGATCCTTGAAGAAGGCATCAACGAAGCGGGCGCCATGAGCTCCTTCATCGCGGCCGGTACTTCGTACTCCAGCCACAACCAGCCGATGCTGCCGTTCTACATCTTCTACTCGATGTTCGGTTTCCAGCGTATCGGTGACCTGGCCTGGGCCGCTGGCGACAGCCGTACCCGTGGCTTCCTGATCGGCGGCACCGCCGGCCGTACCACCCTGAACGGTGAAGGCCTGCAACACGAAGACGGTCACAGCCACCTGCTGGCCTCGACCATCCCGAACTGCCGCACCTACGATCCAACCTACGGCTACGAGCTGGCGGTGATCATTCAGGACGGCATGAAGAAGATGACCGAAGAGCAACAGGACGTCTTCTACTACATCACCGTGATGAACGAGTCCTACCAGCAGCCAGCCATGCCGGCCGGTGCCGAAGAAGGCATCAAGAAAGGCATGTACCTGCTCGAGGAAGACAACCGCGAAGCGGCGCACCACGTTCAGCTGATGGGCTCCGGCACCATCCTGCGTGAAGTCCGTGAAGCAGCGAAGATCCTGCGTGAAGAGTTCAACGTTGGTGCTGACGTCTGGAGCGTTACCAGCTTCAACGAACTGCGTCGCGACGGCCTGGCCGTTGAGCGCACCAACCGTCTGCACCCGGGCCAGAAGCCTAAGCTGAGCTATGTGGAAGAGTGCCTGAACGGCCGTAAAGGTCCGGTCATCGCGTCTACCGACTACATGAAACTGTTCGCCGAACAGATCCGTCAGTGGGTACCGGTCAAGGAATTCAAAGTCCTGGGCACCGACGGTTTCGGGCGCAGCGACAGCCGCAAGAAACTGCGTCATTTCTTCGAAGTCGACCGTCATTTCGTGGTGTTGGCAGCCCTGGAAGCACTGGCTGACCGTGGTGACATCGAACCTAAGGTTGTGGCTGAAGCCATCACCAAGTTCGGTATCAACCCGGAAAAACGCAACCCACTGGACTGCTGAGGAGAGATTCTGTGAGCGAACTCATTCGCGTACCTGACATCGGCAGCGGTGAAGGTGAAGTAATTGAACTGTTTGTGAAGGTCGGCGACCGTATCGAAGCCGACCAGAGCATCCTGACGCTGGAATCGGACAAGGCGAGCATGGAAGTGCCTGCGCCGAAGGCCGGTATCATCAAGAGCCTGAAAGTGAAGCTGGGCGATCGTCTGAAAGAAGGCGACGAACTGCTGGAGCTGGAAGTCGAAGGTGCCGCTGCTGCGGCCCCAGCGGCTGCCGCTGCGCCAGCCGCCAAGGCTGAAGCCCAACCGGTTGCTGCTCCTGCCGCCGCTCCTGCTGCTGCGCCGGCTGCCGCCAGCGTTCAGCAAGTGCACGTGCCGGACATCGGCTCGTCGGGCAAGGCCCAGATCATCGAGATCCAGGTCAAGGTCGGCGATACCGTCGCGGCTGATCAGTCGCTGATCACACTGGAATCCGACAAGGCGAGCATGGAAATCCCGTCGCCCGCCGCTGGCGTGGTCAAGACCATCAGCGTCAAGCTCAACGACGAAGTCGGCACCGGCGACCTGATTCTGGACCTGGAAGTGGCAGGTGCTGCGGCACCGGCTGCCGCTCCGGCCCAGGCGGCTGCAACTGCCGCCGCTGCACCTGCTCCTGCGGCGGCTCCGGCTGCTCCAGTGGCTGACAGCGTTCAGGACATCCACGTTCCGGACATCGGTTCGGCGGGCAAGGCCAAGATCATCGAAGTACTGGTCAAGGCTGGCGACACCGTTGCCGCCGACCAGTCGCTGATTACCCTGGAATCCGACAAGGCGAGCATGGAAATCCCATCGCCAGCCGCTGGCGTGGTGGAAAGTGTTTCCATCAAGCTCGATGACGAAGTCGGTACCGGCGACCTGATCCTCAAGCTGAAAGTCAAAGGCGCTGCGCCGGCTGCTGCTCCGGCACCTGCCGCTGCCGCTCCAAGCACACCGGCTCCAGCCGCGGCTGCTCCGGCCGCCGCTGCACCTGCTGCCCCGGCCGCTGCTCCAGCCAAGCCTGGCGCGAAAGTTCACGCCGGCCCTGCCGTGCGTCAACTGGCCCGTGAATTCGGCGTCGAACTGAACGCCGTTGGCGCCAGCGGTCCGCACGGTCGCATCCTGAAAGAAGACGTGCAGGTTTACGTCAAAGCCATGATGCAAAAGGCCAAGGAAGCACCGGCCGCTGCTGCCGGCGCAACCGGTGGCGCGGGCATCCCGCCGATTCCGGTCGTGGACTTCAGCCGCTTCGGTGAAACCGAAGAAGTGCCGATGACTCGCCTGATGCAAATCGGCGCGTCGAGCCTGCACCGCAGCTGGCTGAACATTCCGCACGTGACTCAGTTCGATTCGGCTGATATCACCGAGCTGGAAGCGTTCCGCATCGCTCAGAAAGCCGTTGCAGAGAAGGCTGGCGTCAAGCTGACCATCCTGCCGCTGCTGCTCAAGACCTGCGCGCACCTGCTCAAGGAAATGCCGGACTTCAACAGTTCGCTGGCACCAAGCGGCAAAGCGATCATCCGCAAGAAGTACGTGAACATCGGCTTCGCCGTCGACACCCCTGAAGGCCTGCTGGTACCGGTCATCAAGAACGTCGACCAGAAGAGCCTGTTGCAACTGGCAGCCGAAGCCGCTGCGCTGGCCGCCAAAGCCCGCGACAAAAAGCTCACCGCTGACGACATGCAAGGCGCCTGCTTCACCATTTCCAGCCTCGGCCACATTGGTGGCACCGGCTTCACGCCGATCGTCAACGCGCCGGAAGTGGCGATCCTCGGTGTTTCCAAGGCAACCATCCAGCCAGTCTGGGACGGCAAAGCCTTCCAGCCGAAACTGATGCTGCCGCTGTCTCTGTCCTACGATCACCGTGTGATCAACGGCGCCGCTGCTGCACGCTTCACCAAGCGTCTGAGCGATCTGCTGGGCGACATCCGTACCATGCTCCTGTAATCCCGAATGGCCCTCCATCGCTGGAGGGCCGTTCGCGTTCCACGTTTCCGAGCGCCACGCTCGTACCTCAACCCCGCCAATTGGCGGGGCTTTTTTTGCCTGAAGCTTTTAACTTACAAAAGTGTATTCCTACATTTGTGGCTGATATCGGCTACAAGTCGAATCCATTTCGGCCAGATATTTTTTCAGGCTCAATAACTAGGCTTAGTTCGAGTGTTATTGAACACCCTTGAAAACATCATTTATTTATCTGGTTAAAAATCGAATGGACTCGAACATGTTAAAACCCACCGTCGGGCCAATTCTTGGCCACACAACAACTCACCATGCGCGAATCTTTCTGCGGGGCGACTTACAAAATAATGCGTTGGCATTTGCCGGCATTCGTTATCGACGACGGGGCGAAGAGAGTTGGTCAAAGGGTGCATTCGCCAAACTCGAGCCGATGCGCGATATGTCCGATGTGATCGCACTCAATGACCTTGCCGCCGACACCGACTACGAATACCAGGCCGGCTGGTTCAGCCCGATGAACCCGGCGCATACCGTGGACTCTGTGCAGGAGCTGCCGCTGCAATGGCCCCGCCCGATTCATCGCCTGCGCACCCGCTCCAGCGAGGCCAACCGGCCCCGCGCGTACATTGTCGGCTCCTGCCGTTACCTGCGCATGACGGCGGGAGTTCCTTCGATGCCTCACCTTGGCGACAGGATCTTCGCGTCGATCTCACGCCTGGCGGAGCAGGCAAAACTGCCCATCAGTGCATTACTGATGACCGGCGACCAGATCTATGTCGATGATTTGAACATCATTGCCCCTGATCGGGAATTCAAGGAAATACTGCAGAAGTATCGCGCTGCGTTTTCACAGCCTCATATCGCCAAGTTGATGGCCAGCCTGCCCACTTACATGATCCTTGATGATCACGAGATAGAAGACAACTGGCCTGCCAATAAACATAAAACCGATGAACACTTATATCGCAACGCAACAAAGGCCTATGAGTTATATCAAGCCAGCCACAGCCCGGCGCACACACTTTCCGCCAACGGACAATTAAACAAGCAACTCGATAAGTACTGGTATCCATTCACCGACGGCGATATCGAATGGTTTGTCACCGACAGTCGAACCCGTCGCAATCTGTCGGCGACCGACCGACGCATTCTCGACACAGACCAAGAGCAAGCGCTGTGTGACTGGCTGATTCACAGCCCGGCGCGGGTCAAATTCGTGGTCACCAGCGTCATGTTCTACCCCGACCGCAAACGACTGGGCGATGACGCCTGGCAGGCCTTTCCCGAACAACGGCTACGGTTGCTGGAAACCATTCGTACACACCGCATCAAGAACGTCGTGTTCATTTCCGGCGATGTCCATGGCTCGCTGTGCAGTCGGCTGACCCATAGCGAGGATCCGGATTTCGAGGTTCACACCATCGTCTCGTCCCCGCTGTGCAACAGCAAGCTGCTGCCCTACGCCAAGGCTTCCACCTTCATCCTCAACCAACCCTTGGCCCGCACGGCCGCCGGGGATTACCGACATGAGCTGACCGGCACAGTCATCAGCCAGGATAACTTCGCGCATCTGGTCGTCGAGGGGGATCGGATTGAGGTGAATTACCACGATCGGGATGGAAAGCTGCTGCAATCGTCCAGTATCAAATTGCGTTGAAACCAAAAGATCGCAGCCTTCGGCAGCGCCTACGGGCTGCGATCTTTTCGCTAATACCATTACTTTTCGCCGCAGACTGGAGAAAACTTATCGCCTGCCGACATATTCTTATAGCACTTGGCCTTCATCTCTCTTGTCAGTCGGTGCCGCAATGATGCAACCTTGCCGCAGGCAACAGTACAGAGGGCGAGAGCCCGGCGCGTTCAGCAAATTCGAAGCGAGTTTCCCTCCATGAAAAGCCAACCCGATGCCGCCAGCCGTATGGTGGCCGAGGTAGTGACGCAGTTGCCTGTGCCCTCGCGGCTCGGCATGCTGCGTTTCGAACGGCTTAATGAACCCAGCTGGGCGCTGCTGTTTCTCGATCCCAACTGCGAACACCAATTCGGCATGCAGGCCATGGAGCTTTGTGCGCTGGTCGACTCGCCCTACGCCAGCCTGATGGAGCCCGAAGCGCGCTATCAGCTGCATGACGCCGTCCAGCAGCAACTGACCGAAAGCCCGCATTACCAGATCCGCTATACCTTGCACACCGCCGCCGGCTCCCTGAATCTGCTGGAACTGGGCGAAGCCTACAAACAACACAACCGGCACTTGTTGCGCGGCTACCTGATGGTCGTCGACGGCGTGCTCGAGGGCTCTGCGCTGCAACCGGCCCTGGACCTCGAAACCCAGAACTCGCGCCTGCAGATTGCCCTTGAGCTCAACCAACGTACCCAGCAGGAGCAACTGCTGCATCTGGATCGAGCACGCGCCCAGCAGGACCTGATCCTGTTGCTGACCCGCCAGCGCTACAGCAGCAACAACTCCCTACAAGAAGCTGCCGAACTGATCACCCGCAGCGCCTGCGACATCTACGAAATCGACTGCGCCAGCCTGTGGCACCTCGACGGCTCGAAACTGGTGCCGATCTCGGCCTATCACCGCACGACCCAGGAATATTTGCTGCAGGAGTCGATCGACGTCAGCGTGTTCCCCGATTACCTCGACGCCTTGCACACCGGTCGCGCCATCGACGCGCACAACGCCATGCGCGACCCGCGCACCCGGGAAATGGCCGAAAGCCTGCGCCCGCGCGATGTCAACGCGATGCTCGACGCCAGTATCCGTGTCGACGGCCAAGTGGTGGGCGTGCTGTGCCTGGAACAGACCGGTGCGACGCGTGCCTGGCAGTCCGATGAAATCGCCTTTGCCGGTGAACTGGCGGATCAGTTCGCCCAGGTCATCAGCAATCACAATCGCCGCACCGCGACCAGCGCCCTGCACCTGTTCCAGCGCGCAGTCGAGCAAAGTGCGAACGCCTTTCTGCTGGTCAATTGCGACGGCGTTGTCGAATACGTCAATCCGAGCTTCACCGCGATCACCCAGTACAGCACCGAAGAAGTCCACGGCCAGCGGCTGTCGGAACTGCCGGCGCTGGAAAACCTCAGCGAACTGCTGTTCGACGCACCTTCGGCACTGGCCAAGAGCAACAGCTGGCAGGGCGAGTTCAAGAGCCGTCGAAAGAACCTCGAACCCTACTGGGGCCAGTTGTCGATCTCCAAGGTTTACGGCGACAACCGCGAGCTGACCCATTACATCGGCATCTATGAAGACATCACCCAGACCAAGCTCGCTCAGCAACGCATCGAGCGCCTGGCCTACACCGACAACCTGACCAACCTCGGCAACCGCCCGGCGTTCATCCGTAACCTCGATGAGCGCTTTGCCCGAGACAGCGATGCGCCGATCAGCCTGTTGCTGGTGGACATCGACAACTTCAAGCGGATCAACGACAGCCTCGGCCACCAGACCGGCGACAAACTGCTGATCAGCCTGGCCCGACGCCTGCGCAACAGTTTGATCCCGAGCGGCAGCCTGGCGCGATTCGCCAGTAACGAATTCGCCGTGTTGCTGGACAACAGCGACCTCACGGTAGGCCAGCAAGTGGCCAACCAATTGCTGGCGACCCTCGACAAGCCGATGTTCGTCGACAACCAATTGATCAGCGTCACCGGCTCCGTGGGCCTGGCCTGCGCGCCGTTGCACGGGCGAGATCCGCAAACCCTGATGCGCAACGCCGGTCTGGCGCTGCACAAGGCCAAGGCCAACGGCAAACATCAAGTGCAAGTGTTCACCGAAGCACTGAACGCCGAGGCCAGCTACAAGCTGTTCGTCGAAAACAACCTGCGCCGCGCCCTGACCCAGAACGAACTCGACGTGTTCTACCAGCCAAAGCTGTGCCTGCGCAGCGGTCGCCTGCTGGGGATGGAAGCGCTGCTGCGCTGGGATCATCCGGAAAAAGGCATGATCCGCCCGGACCAGTTCATCAGCGTGGCCGAAGAGACGGGGTTGATCATTCCGATCGGTAAATGGATCGCCCGTCAGGCCTGCCGCATGAGCAAAGCCCTGACCGCCGCGGGCCTGGGCAATTTGCAGGTGGCGATCAACCTGTCCCCCAAGCAGTTTTCCGACCCGGATCTGGTGACATCGATTGCCAACATCCTCAAGGAAGAAGCCCTGCCCGCTCACCTGCTGGAGCTGGAGCTGACCGAAGGCTTGTTGCTTGAGGCCACCGAAGACACCCACTTGCAGCTCGACCAGCTCAAGCGCCTGGGCCTGACCCTGGCCATGGATGACTTCGGTACCGGTTATTCGTCGCTCAGCTACCTGAAAAAATTCCCCATCGACATCATCAAGATCGATCGAAGCTTCATCCACGAAATCCCGGACAACCAGGACGACATGGAAATCACCTCCGCGGTGATCGCCATGGCTCATAACCTGAAGCTCAAGGTCGTGGCTGAAGGCATCGAAACCGCCGAGCAACTGGCGTTCCTGCGCCGTCACCGCTGCGACGTCGGCCAGGGCTACCTGTTCGACCGCCCTATCCCGGGCACCGAGCTGATCGAAAGGCTCAAACGCTACCCGCGCGGCCCAATCGCCTGACAAACACACATCCCGCTCCTACAAGGGTAGTGCGCATCCCGCTGGTATTGGGCACACTGATGGTCTGTTTATTTACATCTCAACCTGACTGAGAGGACTGATCATGGTTCTGCGCTCGGAAATTCTGGTGAACAAAAACGTGCTCCCTACCAAAGAACAAGCTCTGCCTGGCCGTGAATCCCCGATGAACCTGCCGGAAAGACATTTCGTCCACGACGCCCCGCTGCTGGGTCCGTTCGCCACCGATGTCGATTTTGCGATCTTCGGTCTCGGCTGCTTCTGGGGCGCGGAACGTCGCTTCTGGCAGCGTGAAGGCGTAGTCAGCACCGTGGTGGGTTACGCCGGCGGCTTCACGCCAAACCCTACCTACGAAGAAGTCTGCTCGGGCCTGACCGGCCACACCGAAGTGGTGCTCGTGGTCTATGAGCCGGCAAAAGTCAGTTACGAAGAATTGCTGAAGATGTTCTGGGAACTGCACAACCCGACCCAGGGTATGCGTCAGGGCAACGACATCGGCACCCAATATCGCTCTGTGATCTATGCGACCAACCCGACGCAACTGGCCGCCGCCGAACACAGCAAAGAAGTGTTCCAGGTCGAACTGACCAAGGCCGGCAAAGGCGACATCACCACCGAAATCGAAGAAGCCCCAACGGTTTACTTCGCCGAGGCGTATCACCAGCAGTACCTGGCGAAAAATCCGGAAGGCTACTGCGGGATTGGCGGCACCGGCGTGACCTGCCCGATCTGACGCAGATCACTTGTAGGAGCCGGCTTGCTGGCGATGGCGGCAGACTGTCCAGCGGTGAACTCTGGATTGCCATCGCCGGCAAGCCGGCTCCTACAGGCCGAGCATTACTCGGCAATCAACCAATCCATCTTCCAACTACCCTCGGTCTGCCCCAGTTTCTGGGCCAGCCACGGCAGTAGCTCGCGCAATTCTTCCTCCAGCCCCCACGGCGGATTGGCAATCGCCAACCCGGAACCGTTCAGGCTGTTCGGCGTATCCAGCGGATGCACCAGCAACTCCACGCGCAACAACTTCGGCGCCCCGGTACCCGCCAGGTCCTGATAGAACCGACGCAAGGCGCGCTGATCCTTCACCGGGTACCAGATCGCGGCCACGGTTTGACGCATCCGGCCAATCGCCTCTTTCAACGACGCCGCACAACGCTGCATCTCGTCGAGCTGCTCGAACGGCGGATCGATCAACATCACCGCACGCTTCTCCTGCACCGGTAGCATGGCACGCGGCACATGCCAGCCTTCGCCCAGGTGCACTTTGACCCGACGATCACCGGCCATGTTGTCCTTGAGCAGCACGCCATCTTCCGGGTGCTTTTCGTTGAGCATCACGCGATCCTGCGCACGGGTCAGGCGCCGCGCCAATTCCGGCGAGCCCGGGTAATAGCGCAACTGGCCATCCGGGTTCATCTCGTGCAGCACCTGCATGTAATCGGCAGTCAGGATCGGCAGATCCGGCTGATCCCACAAACGCGCGATGCCTTCCAGGTACTCACCGGTACGGCTGGCCTGATCGCCCTGCAGGTCATACAGACCAATGCCGGCGTGGGTGTCGAGATAGGCAAACGGCTGCTCCTTGCGCGACATCAGGGCGATGAGGCGGGTCAAGGTCAGGTGTTTGAACACATCGGCGTGATTGCCGGCATGGAAGGCGTGACGATAATTCATGGTTGCTCCTGCGAAGGCCGGGAAGTTTACCTTTTACCGGCCGGCAAGTCAGGGGTTCGCAGCTGAGTGGCTCGACGCAGTGGTCGCCCTGACCTGTAGGAGCCGGCTTGCTGGCGATGGCGGCGTATCAATCAACATGGATATTGCCTGACCTACCGCTATCGCCAGTAAGCCGGCTCCTACAGAATCAGGCGAACGCGTCGCTACTGAGAAGGCTGCGCCCGCAATCGCCGACCAAGCACATCCAGCACATCACAGCCATCGCGCAACGGAATCGCGCAGAGCAAGGCAAAGTCACTGAGGATGAACGACTCGCACTCAACCGTACCGCGCATGGACAGGTTTCCCAGCACTTGGGTGAGGGCCATGAAGCGGTTTTCGGGGTGGGGGACTGGTTTTACGTACGGTGGATCGGGATTAAGTTTGGTCATTTTTCAAATATCTCCGGGGTATTTATTTGAAGCTGCCAACGACCTTTCCTACGGGCTTGGGTGGCAGCCGTGCGCGGGAGTAGGAAACTGAGCAAAACCCCAAACTCAGCCACGTCGAAACGTGTCCCGCACACAGCCGCCGCGAACGATGTTACGAACACAAAATAAGTACCGCAATCAAACGACAGCGCTGATGCGCGCTGGGGGAAAGGGTTCCTACACCCTGCCACCGCATTTGCAGTGACAGCCAAAGACTATCCCTCCAATCCATCGCCCACCAGTTCACGCAAACCGCCACAACTTGAAGGAAATCTCCGAGGACCTTGCCCGGAAATGTCCTAGGACCTACTGCATTTCCTCCATAAAGTACGCCAGCACCTCATCCTTAGGCGCGGATGGCAAATCAGGCTGTTTGAGAAAATTCGCAACCTTGCTGCGCAGTACATTTTCAGAAAACGCCTCAAACACATTAGGTTGCTCCTCACTCAACCACTGCAGCAGGTTACCGATGCGGGTCGAATCATCTACGGCACCCAGATGTTGCAGCACCGACTCAGGCACCTCCCACCACGGAAAAACCCTCTCCGATTTATGCGCGCCACCGCCAATTTCCAGCGACTGCCCATTGATCAAACAACGTTCAATCACCGGCAGCAGTTGCGCAGCGTCCACTTCGGCAGAACGCAAAATCGGCAACAAAAAACGCCCATCCCAAAAACGAAAAAACACTGCCTTGCAATCCAGCAGCTTCACTTGCGTCAGGCTGCGCAAATGCTCGACCAGCCCCTCCAGGCTCGCCGACGACACTGCCAGCCAACCCCAGTCCTGAGACTCGGTCGTTGCCACCCACTGCAAAAACTCATTGCCAGGCTCGACGATCCCCACATAAGGCATCACCTCTTTCCACTCGGCATACGCCGTGTCCGCCCAAACCGGGCGCGGCGCCTTACCGCCCCCTGATTGCAGCCACACCTTGAACGGCTCTGCGGCGCTGGCACTGCTGAAGATGGCGAAGAGTTGTTCGGTGTCAGAAAGCGGAGAATTTTGTAGCCAAATATCTGGGCAAATCATGGAAGGACCTCCAAATCAAAACCAGCGTGCCGCTCCCAAGGACATCCACGAAAAAACCTAATCTATCCAACTCATACTCCTACCGACCAATATCAAAGCAATAGCAGCTATACCGAGAGTCAATGTCAGCCAACTATAAGTGATCACAATCACTCTCAATTTTTTCGGAAAAAACTGATAATCCTGTAAGTTCAACTCACTACTTTTCAAAGACCTCCCTGAAAGAATAATTAACGCCCCTATAGAGCTGGTGCTGGACGACTACGCCAGCACAATCAAAACAAAACCCGTCATTAAAAACGTCACTTCATAGACGATCTTCAACCTGCCACCTCATATGTAAATTTCTACTCACAGCCCCACAAAACCATAGAGCGCGACCTTTACTTGACCCACCCCATTAGCTTTCCCACACCCGCCATTGCAAACATTGCCAAACCCACTATCAACCCAAAAAGATAGAAACCTTTAATGCCTACCATCAGACCAGCAGGAAAACTTCTGAAATCATCTGCGTCCAGTTCGCCGTTCTTGAGGTAGCGAGAGGGAAATGCAAACACCATTCCAACACTTATAATCATAAAAAATCTTGAAACCGGATCAGCCCCCATCAATGATCTGCGCAACAAAAAAAATCTACTATTACCCAGGCCATTATCTATATCAACAATTCTGAAGTATGCAAAATACAACAACACCAGCAAAGCAATTAAGACTGCAACCATTGCCAGCCCCAAAACTAAAAAAAACATTAATTCAATATCACTTCGCACTACTTAACCCCTCATACAACACCTCACCCAAAGACTCACCTGAAGTACCCAAGTAATTTCCTCCCACCCCAGAGCCGAGACCTACAAAGACGAGACCGCAAATAACACCTCCAACACCTACCGTTCCGACACCTATAGCAGCACATACCCCCCCACCGATTGCGACGCCTGCCATTCCTCCGGCGGCTCCCCCTGCGAGAGCTCCTCCAAACTTCCCCGCCTCCGTAAACTTCACTTTCCTACAATCCTCTTCCGTCCCAGTCCTGCAAGTCTCCTTCACCCTCAACCCCGAAGCCCCAGCCCCCAATCCAACACCAATCCAACCACCAGCCTTAATGACCTTACTGGCCTTGCTCACCCCCTCTATATGCGTGGCATACCCCGGAACCCCGCCCGCTGTACCGGCCTTGCTCCAGTGGTGGACCAAGTTACGGATGGAAATGCCCAACGCATTTTTGAGTTTCGGGTGATCGGGAATACCCACACCTTTACGCACCAATGGTCCGAGGCTGTTGTCGAGTTGTGCCATCAGCTTTTTACGCGCGGCGTGGAACTCGGCGCCCGAAAGTTTTCCGTGTTGGTTGAAAGTCCGCGTATGCAAAGCTTCCAGTTCCTTCAAGGTGCCATTCAAGTTACTCAGATGCTGCCCAAACATCGCACCACTGATGCCTAGCGCCATTGAACTGTTAGCCAGAAAAGGCTCGATGACACCGTAATGCCGCGCCATAAACTCAGCGTCCGCATCACTCATAGGCTCAAGGGCCGCGTCGACTTTTTGCGCAGCCTCCATCAACAAGGCTTCTTCGCGGGTGCATTGGGTGTTGCGCGGGTCGCTGAGTACGATCAGTTGCCCGGGTTTGGCGTAGCCACTGAGTTGCGGGTTGAGGCTGCGGAATTTGGCCAGTACTGCCGTGCTCGGTTGGGGAAATAGCAACGACTCCAGGGCCTCACGGGACAGTGGCTGCTCCACGATGTGGAAGCCCGGTTCGACACTGGATGCCGCCGAGCTGGCCGATGCCTTGGTGCGGCCGTTTAACGTTTGAGGCGTGGGGCAAAAGCCCTCAGCACAACGCAGGCATTCTTCGCAGAAAGGTGCATCGCTTTTCAGGCTCTGGCTTTGCGCTTGGCTCAGCGGCGCGGGTGCGGGCGCCTCTTTGCCGGACTTGCCGCCCATGGTCGGCATCGGCACGCCACCCACCATGATCGGCACGCTGCTGAAAATCCCCGCAGGACCAATGTTGATCCAGTGCCCACCGGACTGAATCACTGTGTTGACGCCACCGTCGATGACAACCTGCTCAATTGCGCTGACATGGAATTGTTCGCTGACATTGTGGCTTTCATTAGTGCTGCGAACGTGCCGGGCGCCGTGGACATGAAGGCTGTCCACTGAGGCCAGCCCTTCGGCACGGCCGATCACTACATTGCGCTGGCTGCCCACCTGGACGCGCATGTCCGCGAGTACATCCTGACTCCAGTTTCGCTGGGCGCGCAGGTAGATTTCCTCGGCGCCTTTGCGATCCTCGATGCGCAGTTCGTTGTAGCCCCCGCCTCCAGGACTGCTTTGAGTGCGGAAAATGCTGCGGGTCTTGTCCGCTGGAAGGTCCAGGGGCACTTGAGTTGCTGCGTTGGGCACACACGCCATGACCATCGGTTTATCGACATCGCCATCGATGAAACCCACCAACACTTCCATGCCGACACGCGGGATCAGCACGCTGCCATAACGGTCATGCGCCCAGCCCGAGGCGACCCGCAACCAGCAACTGGAATGTTCGTTGAACTGGCCATCCCGGTCCCAGCGCAGCTGAACCTTGACCCGACCGTACTCGTCGCAATGGATTTCGCTGCCCTTTGCGCCAGTGACCACGCCCGACTGATAACCTGAAGCGTGAGGTTTTTCGCTCAACGGCGGGCGAAACAATACGTCCCACGGCGTGGCCAGAAAGGTATTGCGATAACCCTGGAAGGTGTCCCCGTTGTCGCTGGGGGCCGACTCTTCCAGTACCTGAGGCTGGCAGCCACGGTGCTCGATCTGCGTGATCAGCCACAGATCATTCCATGCCTGATTCGGATGCTCGGCGAGCTGCAGGAAATGTCCGCTGACCAAGGAGGAAACGTCGCCACTGCCCGTGCCCAAACGAAAGTCTGCGTTGTGACGCTCCAGCGCTCGCTGAACCAGGTGCTTTGCGCGTTCGCGATCCGTGAATTGACCGGGAAACCGGTAGTCCTCCAGCAGCGGTAATTGTTGGCTGTCGAGATGACTGTCGAGTTGCAGGTTCGGCTTGTGGAAGTCGTAGTCCCGGCGAGCCACTGCTGTGGTGCGGGTTTCCAGGCGGACATTGAAGGTTTTGATCGCCGCGGTTTCGGCTGCCATACCGCTGCCCGGCAGATACAGCACTGGCTTGGGCAGCCGAGGAAAAACCGTCTGGTCATCGCCAAACATCAGCAGATGCCCGTCGGGGCTGTGCTGAAAGTGATAGTGAATGCCGGTTTCGGCGCACAGGCGCTGGATGAAGGCCAGGTCGCTTTCAGCGTATTGCACGCAATACTCGCGTTCGGGGTATTGGCCGCTGAGCAGGAATTTGAAATCAGCGTGCTCAAAGACTCCGTGGTCTTTCAGCACCAGGGCGATGATCTGCGGCACCGGTTTGTGCTGGAAAACTCGCTGATTGATGCGCATGCCCAGGTAGGTCAAACGCGGCACCAGGCTGATCTGATAGCGCGTCAGACGCTTGCCGGAATCCCCTTGCCCGACGCGAAAAATCTGACCGTGAACACCGGAACCTTGTGCATCGAAACTCAGAAATGCCTGACGATGCAGCAGGCTTTCGAGCGCAATGTCCGAACGCTCACTGACCAGTTCCAGGTCGAATCGATAGGGTTCACTGATGGTTTCCGTGCCCGTAAATTCAAGCACCTCGAAGTCCGGGCTCTGATCGCCTTGGAGGGTCAGTGTGAATCGCGATTGGTTAGCAGGGGCGAACATCCGATGTGGTCTCTGCAGAACGAAGGCGAGCGATTCTGCATGAGCGACTACGGCGTCCGAACGGGGTGCGGAAAAATCAGAATTAGCCTACTTCCCTCGAAGCATTTCCCTTCAGAAAACGGTTTATCCAACTACAGACAAGCAAAGAAAACACCGAACCCCTTGTAGGAGCGAGCTTGCTCGCGCCTACAGAGGTTCGAATATTTTGCGAAGGCCAAAAAAAACGACCCGCATCCTGTAGGAAGCGGGCCGTTTTGCGCGAAAGTTCAGAGCGTCAGCTCATCCCCATCACTTGTTCAGGCGGTAATCTTTTTCGGCAGCATCGAAACGCTGAAGCATGCCGGCAGTCGGCGTGCCCAGTTTGCTGACGATGTAGATCGCCAGGCTGGCGAAGATGAAACCAGGGATGATTTCGTACAGGCCCAGCAGTTCGAAGTGTTTCCACACGATCACGGTGATCGCGCCGACCAGGATACCGGCCAGTGCGCCGTTACGGGTCATGTCTTTCCAGATCACGGAGATCAGCACGACCGGACCGAACGCAGCACCGAAACCAGCCCACGCGTAGCTCACCAGACCCAGTACACGGTTTTCCGGGTTGGCCGCCAGAGCGATCGCAACCAGAGCAACCAACAGCACCATGGCGCGGCCAACCCAGACCAGTTCAACCTGGGAAGCGGTTTTACGCAGGAAGGTTTTGTAGAAGTCTTCGGTCAGGGCGCTCGAGCACACCAGCAACTGGCAGCTCAGGGTACTCATTACGGCAGCCAGAATGGCCGACAACAGAACACCGGCAATCCATGGGTTGAACAGGATTTTCGCCAGCTCGATGAACACACGCTCGTGGTTTTCGGTCACAGGACCGGCCAGCTCAGGGTGCGCCGAGAAGTAAGCGATACCGAAGAAGCCTACCGCCACGGTGCCGCCCAGGCACAGGATCATCCAGGCCATGGAAATGCGACGAGCCTTGGCGATCGACTTGACCGAATCGGCAGCCATGAAGCGCGCCAGGATGTGCGGCTGACCGAAGTAGCCCAGACCCCAGCCCATCAGCGAAATGATGCCGATGAAGGTGGTGTTTTTCAGCATGTCGAAGTTGCTTGGATCTTGCGCTTCGATGGCCAGGAACGTGGTGTCGACGCCGCCGGTCGCCAGCAGCACGATGATCGGCGTGAGCAACAGGGCGAAGATCATCAGTGTGGCTTGTACGGTGTCAGTCCAGCTCACTGCCAGGAAACCGCCTACGAAGGTGTAGGCAATTGTCGCCGCAGCACCGGCCCACAGCGCGGTCTCGTAGGACATGCCGAAGGTGCTTTCAAACAGACGGGCGCCAGCCACGATGCCCGAAGCGCAGTAGATGGTGAAGAACACCAGGATCACGACGGCGGAGATGATCCGCAGCAGGCCGCTTTTGTCTTCGAAACGGCTGGAGAAGTAGTCCGGCAGGGTCAGCGCATCGCCATTGTGCTCGGTCTGCACACGCAGACGGCCAGCGACGAACAGCCAGTTCAGGTACGCACCGATGATCAGGCCGATGGCGATCCAGCTTTCAGACAGACCGGACATGTAGATGGCGCCCGGCAGGCCCATCAACAACCAGCCGCTCATGTCGGAAGCGCCGGCGGACAGTGCAGTCACGACGCTGCCCAGGCTACGGCCGCCCAGAATGTAATCGGAAAGGTTGTTGGTGGAGCGATAGGCCATGAAGCCGATCAGCACCATTGCTGCGATGTAGATCACAAACGTGATCAGGGTGGGGTTGCTTACGCTCATTGAGTTACGCCCTGGCTTTGTTTTTATGTAGCGGCGGCGGGTGAACCGCTCGCAAACGGTGACGTTTGACAGACGATTCGGGATGCCGCGCATTTATGACCGATGTTTCCCCAGGAAAGCCATCGGCCGGCGCACCCGATTTCGCTCGGGTTGCACCTTGGGCGCGAATGCTATTCAACAAAGCAAATAAGGTGCAACCAGTTTCTCTTGAATAAGTTGCACCCAGTCGGAAATAAATTCCAAACCCTTGTTTTTGCTCCTTTTCGGAGCAAGAACCGCCGCTGACTAACCTAAAAAGCACCAAGCAGAGGCGGCACTGACGTACCAGAATTTATTTCCTGACGAGCTGCTTATTATTCCGACAAAAAAAGGGTTGCACCCGGTTGCACCTCACCAGTTGCACGGCTAATCTTGCCGCCAGCTGATGCCACGCAGTCGTGGCAAACATGAGGATAAAAACATGGCTACCACCACCCTTGGGGTCAAACTTGACGACCCGACCCGCGAACGCCTCAAGGCCGCCGCGACCTCGATTGATCGCACGCCTCACTGGCTGATCAAGCAGGCAATCTTTAATTACCTGGAAAAACTCGAGGGTGGTGCAACCCTGTCCGAGCTGAACGGTTTGACCAAGGATTCCGACGACTCCGTCGACGCGCCTCTGGATCATGCCCACCAGTGCTTCCTCGAATTCGCTGAAAGCATCCTGCCGCAATCGGTCCTGCGCGCATCGATCACCGCCGCCTACCGTCGCCCTGAGCCGGAAGTGGTACCGATGCTGATCGAGCAGGCGCGTCTGCCGGCTCCGATGGCCGAAGCCACCAACAAACTCGCCGCGTCCATCGCGGAAAAACTGCGCAACCAGAAGAGCGCTGGCGGCCGTGCTGGCATCGTTCAGGGCCTGCTGCAGGAATTCTCTCTGTCTTCCCAGGAAGGCGTGGCGCTGATGTGCCTGGCCGAAGCGCTGCTGCGCATCCCGGACAAAGGCACTCGCGATGCACTGATCCGCGACAAGATCAGCACCGGCAACTGGCATCCGCACCTGGGCAACAGCCCGTCGCTGTTCGTCAACGCCGCGACCTGGGGCCTGCTGCTGACCGGCAAGCTGGTGTCCACGCACAACGAAGCGGGCTTGACCTCGTCCCTGAGCCGCATCATCGGCAAGAGCGGCGAGCCGATGATCCGCAAGGGCGTCGACATGGCCATGCGCCTGATGGGCGAGCAGTTCGTGACCGGCGAAACCATCGCCGAGGCCCTGGCTAACGCCAGCAAGTTCGAAGCCAAGGGTTTCCGCTATTCCTACGACATGCTGGGTGAAGCCGCACTCACCGAGCACGACGCCCAGAAGTACCTGGCCTCGTACGAACAAGCCATCCACTCGATCGGCAAAGCGTCCCATGGCCGTGGGATTTATGAAGGCCCGGGCATCTCCATCAAACTGTCCGCCCTGCACCCGCGTTACAGCCGCGCCCAGTACGAGCGCGTGATGGACGAGCTGTACCCGCGCCTATTGTCGCTGACCCTGCTGGCCAAGCAATACGACATCGGCCTGAACATCGACGCCGAAGAAGCCGACCGCCTCGAGCTGTCGCTGGATCTGCTCGAGCGCCTGTGCTTCGAGCCGCAACTGACTGGCTGGAACGGCATCGGTTTCGTGATCCAGGCTTACCAGAAGCGTTGCCCGTACGTGATCGACTACGTGATCGACCTGGCTCGTCGCAGCCGTCATCGCCTGATGATCCGCCTGGTAAAAGGCGCGTACTGGGACAGCGAGATCAAGCGCGCCCAGGTCGAAGGCCTGGAAGGCTACCCGGTCTACACCCGCAAGGTGTACACCGACGTTTCCTACATCGCTTGCGCACGCAAACTGCTGTCGGTACCGGAAGTCATCTACCCGCAGTTCGCCACCCACAACGCCCACACGCTGTCGGCCATTTATCACATCGCCGGTCAGAACTATTACCCGGGTCAGTACGAGTTCCAGTGCCTGCACGGCATGGGTGAACCGCTGTACGAACAAGTTGTAGGCAAAGTTTCCGAAGGCAAGCTGAACCGTCCGTGCCGCGTGTACGCTCCGGTCGGCACCCACGAAACCCTGCTGGCTTACCTGGTACGTCGTCTGCTGGAAAACGGCGCGAACACCTCGTTCGTCAACCGTATCGCCGACCAGTCGATTTCCATCCAGGAACTGGTGGCCGATCCGGTAGCCAGCATCGAGCAGATGGCGACCGTGGAAGGTGGCTTCGGTCTGCCGCACCCACGCATTCCGCTGCCGCGTGACCTGTACGGTTCGGAACGCGCCAACTCCAGCGGCATCGACATGGCCAACGAACATCGTTTGGCTTCGCTGTCCTGCGCCCTGCTCGCCACCGCGCATAACCACTGGAAAGCCGCGCCGATGCTCGGTTGCGCCTCCAGCAGCGAAGCGCCGGCACCGGTTCTGAACCCGTCGGATATGCGTGACGTGGTCGGCCACGTGCAGGAAGCGACCGTCGAAGACGTCGACAATGCGATCCAGTGCGCCCTGAACGCTGCACCGATCTGGCAGGCCACCCCGCCCGCCGAGCGCGCCGCGATCCTGGAACGTGCCGCTGACTTGATGGAAGCCGAGATCCAGCCGCTGATGGGCCTGCTGGCTCGTGAAGCTGGCAAGACCTTCGCCAACGCCATCGCCGAAGTGCGTGAAGCCGTGGACTTCCTGCGTTATTACGCGGTGCAGGCACGCAACGATTTCACCAACGACGCTCACCGTCCGCTGGGTCCAGTCGTGTGCATCAGCCCGTGGAACTTCCCGCTGGCAATCTTCAGTGGTCAAGTCGCCGCTGCATTGGCTGCCGGTAACCCGGTATTGGCCAAGCCTGCGGAACAGACCCCGCTGGTCGCCGCTCAGGCCGTGCGCCTGCTGCTCGAAGCCGGCATCCCGGAAGGCGTGCTGCAACTGCTGCCGGGCCGTGGCGAAACCGTCGGTGCCGGTCTGGTCGGCGATGATCGCGTCAAAGGCGTGATGTTCACCGGTTCCACCGAAGTCGCTCGCCTGCTGCAACGCAACATTGCCGGTCGTTTGGACAGCCAGGGTCGTCCGATCCCGCTGATCGCCGAAACCGGTGGCCAGAACGCAATGATCGTCGACTCCTCGGCACTGACCGAGCAAGTGGTGATCGACGTGGTTTCGTCGGCCTTCGACAGCGCCGGCCAGCGTTGCTCGGCCCTGCGCGTGCTGTGCTTGCAGGAAGATTCCGCTGACCGTGTCATCGAAATGCTTAAAGGTGCCATGGCTGAAAGCCGCCTCGGCAACCCTGAGCGTCTGTCCGTGGACATTGGCCCGGTGATCGACGCCGAAGCCAAGGCCGGCATCGAGAAGCACATCCAGGCCATGCGCGACAAAGGTCGCAGCGTGTACCAGGTGGCCATCGCCGACGCCGAAGAGGTCAAACGCGGCACCTTCGTCATGCCGACGTTGATCGAACTGGAAAGCTTCGATGAACTGCAGCGCGAAATCTTCGGCCCGGTGCTGCACGTGGTTCGCTACAAGCGTAAAGACATCGACCAGCTGATCGCTCAGATCAACGCTTCCGGCTACGGCCTGACGCTGGGCGTGCACACCCGCATCGACGAAACCATCGCCAAGGTGATCGACAACGTCAACGCCGGTAACGTCTACGTCAACCGCAACATCGTGGGTGCCGTGGTCGGCGTTCAACCGTTCGGCGGCGAAGGCCTGTCGGGTACTGGCCCGAAAGCCGGTGGCCCGCTGTACCTGTACCGCCTGCTGTCGACGCGTCCTACCGATGCGATCGAACAATCCTTCGCTCGCGGTGATGCCGAGGTTGCACCGGATGTACGTCTGCGCGAGGCGATGAGCAAGCCGCTGATTGCCCTGAAAGCCTGGGCCGACAGCAACAAGTTCGCCGACCTGAGCACCCTGTGCGTACAGTTCGCCGCGCAATCGCAAAGCGGTATCACCCGCGTACTGGCCGGCCCGACCGGCGAGCGCAACAGCTATGCAATCCTGCCGCGTGAACACGTGCTGTGCCTGGCGGAAGTCGAAGGCGACCTGCTGACTCAACTGGCAGCCGTATTGGCTGTTGGCGGTTCGGCAGTCTGGCCGGAAGCTGACATGACCAAAGCCTTGTTCGCACGCTTGCCGAAGGACATTCAGGCGCGCATCAAGCTGGTTTCCGACTGGAACAAGGACGAAGTGGTGTTTGATGCGGTTCTGCATCACGGCCATTCCGACCAGTTGCGTGCGGTCTGCCAGCAGGTCGCCAAACGTGCCGGCGCTATCGTTGGGGTTCAGGGCCTGTCGCAAGGCGAATCCAACATTGCGCTGGAGCGCCTGGTGATTGAGCGTGCGTTGAGCGTCAATACCGCTGCGGCGGGTGGTAATGCCAGCTTGATGACCATCGGCTAAATAGCGATGCAGTCACTGTAAAAATGGGCGCCCTCATCGGCGCCCATTTTTTTGCCTTGTAGGAGCCGGCTTGCTGGCGATCAATACACTACGGTACGTCTGATGCACCGCCATCGCCAGCAAGCCGACTCCTACAGGTCGGTGTTTTGCCCCTTTATCACCGACATCAATCATCCTGTTCAGCCTCTATCCCCCATCTTAGACTCGGCCCATTCCAATAAAAGGTAGGCCGCCATGTCCGAGACGTTGCTCAGTTCCCGCAATCTGGCTTTCGAGCTGTATGAAGTCCTTGATGCCGAGGGCCTGACCCAGCGTGAGCGTTTCGCCGAGCACAATCGCGAAACCTTCGATGCCGCCATTGGCACCGCCCGCAGCATCGCCGAGAAGTTCTTTGCCCCGCACAACCGCAAGGGCGACGAGAACGAGCCGCGCTATGAGAACGGTCAGGCGATTCTGATTCCCGAAGTGAAACCGGCAGTGGATGCCTTCCTCGAAGCGGGTTTCCTCAACGCTGCGCGCAGTTTCGACGCTGGCGGCATGCAACTTCCTACTTTGTTGTCCCAAGCCTGCTTTTCGCACTTCCAGTCCGCCAACGCCGCTTCGACGTCTTATCCGTTCCTGACCATGGGCGCGGCCAACCTGATCGAAAGCTTCGGCACTGACGAACAGAAGCAGCGCTTCCTGCAACCCATGATCGATGGCCGCTTTTTCGGCACCATGGCCTTGACCGAACCGCACGCCGGCTCGTCGCTGTCGGATATTCGTACCCGCGCCGAGCCTGCGTCTGACGGCACCTATCGCCTCAAGGGCAACAAGATCTTCATTTCCGGCGGCGATCACCCGCTGTCGGAAAACATTGTGCACATGGTCCTGGCCAAACTGCCGGACGCACCGGCCGGGGTGAAGGGTATTTCACTGTTCATCGTGCCGAAATTCCTGGTCAACGATGACGGCAGCCTCGGCAAGCGTAATGACGTGTTGCTCGCCGGTCTGTTCCACAAGATGGGCTGGCGCGGCACCACGTCCACCGCGCTGAACTTCGGCGATAACGGTGAGTGTGTCGGCTATCTGGTGGGCAAACCGCACCAGGGCTTGAGCTACATGTTCCAGATGATGAACGAGGCGCGGATCGGCGTCGGCATGGGTGCGGTGATGCTCGGCTACGCCGGTTACCTGTATTCGCTGGAGTACGCCCGCGAGCGTCCACAGGGCCGTGTGCCGGACAGTAAGGACCCGAACACCGCGCCGGTGGCGATCATCAACCACGCCGACGTCAAGCGCATGCTGCTGACACAAAAGGCCTATGTCGAAGGTTCGTTTGACTTGGGTCTTTATGCGGCGCGGCTGTTCGATGACACCACGACGCTTGCGACCGAAGCCGAACGCAAACAGGCCCATGAGCTGCTGGACCTGCTGACGCCAATCGTCAAATCCTGGCCATCGGAGTTTTGCCTGAAGGCCAACGAACTGGCGATCCAGATTCTTGGCGGCCACGGCTATACCCGCGAATACCCGGTGGAGCAGTACTACCGCGACAACCGCCTGAACCCGATCCACGAAGGCACCCACGGCATCCAGTCGCTGGACTTGCTGGGGCGCAAACTGGCGCAGAACGGTGGTGCAGGCCTGAAACAACTGATCCGCCTGATCGCCAACACGGGCGAGCGAGCGCAGGCGTTTGATTCATTGACGCCGCTGCGCGAACCACTGGAAAAACTGGTGGCGCGCCTGCAAACCGTGACCATCGGCCTGCTGGTTGATCTGGGCCAGGGCAAGGTTAATAGCAGCCTGGCGAACTCGGCGCTGTACCTGAAGGTGTTCGGCCACACGGTGATTGGCTGGCGCTGGCTGGAACAGGCGATCCGCGCCGAGGAAGGCTTGGCCAAGGGGAATGCGGCGGATGTGAGCTTTTACAAAGGCAAGCTGCAGGCGGCGCGGTACTTCCTGACGTGGGAAGTGCCGGGTTGCCATCATGAGCTGGCATTGCTCGAATCTCGGGATGATGTGTGCCTGACGATGCAGGATGAGTGGTTCTGATCCGCGCCTTGTGCCGCCTTTGAGATCCAATCGCCGGCAAGCCGGCTCCTACAGGGATCCGGTCGTTCACGAATAATGTGTTCGACACAAAACCTGTAGGAGCGAGCTTGCTCGCGATGGCGTCAGAACAAACAACACATCACTTCAGCTTGAACCCACCCATCTGACGCGCCAGATCATCGGCCAAGCGCTGCAACGTCTGGCAGTCCTCGCGGCAAGCCCGCACCTCCCCTGCCGTCGCCCGGGCCAGATCGGAAATCCCCTGCACGTTGCGGTTGATCTCTTCGGTCACGGCCGATTGCTCTTCCGTCGCCGTCGCCACCTGATGGTTCATGTCGCTGATGCGCTCCACCTGCTCGGTAATCTCGGTCAACGACGCCCCGGTACGCTGGCTCGACTCAACACCCGTGCCCGTCGCCGCTTGCCCCGAATGCATCGATGACACCGCATTCTCTGCGCCCTGCTTGAGGCTGCCGATCATTTGCTGAATCTCGTCGGTGGACGACTGGGTGCGTCGTGCCAGGGTCCGCACCTCATCGGCAACGACCGCAAACCCGCGGCCCATGTCACCGGCCCGCGCGGCTTCGATGGCAGCATTGAGCGCCAGCAGGTTGGTTTGCTCGGAGATGCCGCGAATCACAGCCAGCACCTGATCGATTGACGCCACCTGATGGGCCAGTGCACCAACGGCATGGGCGGCGACGCCGATTTCATCGGACATGCTTTCGATGTGGCGGATCGAGCCACCGACCACTTCCCGCGCTTGCATCGCCTCATCCCGCGCCGTTTGCGACGCGACCGCCGCATTGCCGGCGTTCTGCGCGATTTCCTGAACCGTCAGGCCCATTTCGTGAACCGCCGTGGCGACCATGTCAGTCATTTCCTGCTGGCGTCCGGAGCGCTCAGCAGTGTTATCCACAACCTTGGCCACTTGGCTCACCGCCGTGCGCAGGCGTTCGCTGGTGGTCAGCACTTCGCCGATCATGTCGCGCTGACTGTCGAGGAAGCGATTGAACCCGCGCGCCAGATCACCCAGCTCATCGGCGCGGCTGGAATCTAACCGGTGGGTCAAATCTCCACCACCGCTACCGATGGCGACCAGTGCCGCTGTTACCTGACGAATCGGTTTTACCAATCCACGGGCCAGCAACACCACCAGCAACAGGCACACAATCGCCACCGCCAGGCCAATGCCGCTGCTCATCCACATGGCGCGACGGGCTTCAGCATAGATCTGCGACTGCGGCACTTCGGCCACCAAGGTCCAGCCGAGATCGCGCAATGGCAGGCTTAACGCGAGGAAATCTTCACCGTCACGCTGGAAGCTATTACTGGTGGCGGATTTTTGACCCATGACTTGACGGGCCGCTGCATCGCCAACTTGCTCTGTCAGGGTACGTTTGCCGCTGAATTGCGCTTCGGGATGAACCTGGATCAAACCGTCGGAACGCACGAGATAGACCTTGCCGCGCTCACCGAAGCTGAAGTTGTGAATCAACTCCGACAGCTCTTTCATGCTCAAGCCGAGACCGGCAACGCCCACCGTTTTGCCGCCCTGCTCGACTTTGAAGTCGATGAAAAGCGCCAATTCTCCGGTGGCGGTGTCATTGTCGATATTGAGGGTGCGCGACTGGTTGCTGTCCACGAATTCATAGAACCAGGCGTCTTTCGGGTTGGATCGACTGAGGGTGCGATCCAGGCCTTTTTCGGTGAAGTAATGGTTGGAGGCGGTACCGACAATGATCGCGGTAAAGGCTTTGTGCTCGGCGCGCACACCTTCGAGATAAGTGGTGAAGGTGCCGACCTGGGCGCTGTCTTCACCCGCGACCAGCCAGTCGCGCACCATGCTGTTGCTGGCGATGTCCTTGGCGGCGGTGAGGGGTTGGACGAGGATGCGTTCGATGTCGTTGCGCATCGCTTCGATGCTCGACGGCAACGCTTGCTCGACCAGATAGCTCTGGGCGAGGCGGTTGACCACGAGGGTATAAATGCCAACCACGATCAAAATACTGACCAGCAGGGCGCTGCCCATGCTCAGGATCAACTGCCATTGGATACTGCGTCGCCAGAACTGCATGGAGCACCCCCAAAGAATAAGAGGCTGAATCACTGCAACAGCCGTGCCGATTGTATACATCCAAGTCGACAATTTATTCTTTGGTTGTGCGCAAAGCCGATCAGGCTTGATTGATCGTCTTGGAGATCACTTCAACCGTGGCGCTGACTTGCTCTTGGTAACGGTCGAGTTCGAGTTGGTGCTGCTTGCGCATTTCGATCTGCTGGGAGCACAGATTCATCGCGGCCAGCACGAGCAGTCGGTCACCGATCAGTGTCGGGTACTTTCTTTTGGTGTCGTCCAGGGCAGCTTTCAACATCATCGCAGCGTCCAGCAGGGTCTGTTCTTCCCCGGCGGGTGCCTTGATCGAATAGTCCTCCCCCAGTATCGAGACGACTTTTACCCCTGCGGCGTTGTAATTCATGCGCTGACAGGGCCTGCACTGACGCGTTCAACCAGGGCCTGGATGCGAGCGGCGGTGGCGCCTTGCTTCTCTTCCTGCTCCATCAGGTTCAGTTGCAGGCTTTCGTTTTCGTCCTTGGCCTGGGCCAGTTCGGCGCTCAGGGTCTGGTTCTGCTGCACGAGGTCGCTGACCAGTTGTTCCAGTTGACTCAGGGATGCTTCCAACATTTTGATTTTCCGGGCATTTTCAAAGGGCGCGTACGATAAAGAAAAGTCACCGTGGATGCCAGGGTTATACCGGCGCAAAGCCTTGATTTTCCTGACGGGCAACCGTCCTCGCGAGTTTTAAAGACTGTGAATGACCGATCTGGTTCCTGCACTTCGTCACTAAAAGGTGCAACCGCCTCAAACACACGGGGCTCAAGAGTTCAGCCCCGCGACCGATAAGGCATTTATACGTCAGTCTCGGCACCGCCCAGGCGCGCTCTTTTCGGTAAACCGCCATGTCCCTTCGTAATATGAATATTGCCCCGCGGGCGTTCCTCAGCTTTGCCCTGATCGGCGGATTGATGATGATCCTGGGCGTGTTTGCCTTGAATCAGATGAGCAAGATCCGCGGCGCCGCCGAGAACATCACGTCCAACAGCGTCCCGAGCATCAAGAGTCTCGACGAGTTCACCCAACTCACTTTGCGCCTGCGCGTTCTGTCCTACCGCTTGCTGGTGAACCGCGAGCCCGACGTACAGCAGAAAACCATGGAACTGCTGGACCTGCGCAATCAGCAGATTCGCGCTGCCCAGGCCACTTACGAAAAACTGATCACCAGCCCGCAGGAGCGTTCGACCTACGATCAATACGTGCAATTGCTGGGGCAGTACCGCCAGATCGAAGACCGGATGAAAACCCTGTCGCGCAACGATCAGGTCGATGAACTGCGCAACCTGCTCAACACCGATCTGCTCAGCAACTCCGAAGCGATCAATACCGTGCTGAGCCGATTGCTGGAGATCAACACCCAACAAACCCTCGACACCAACCAGCGGGCCGCCGAGCAGTACGATTCGGCGTTTAATCTGGTCATCGTCCTGCTGGTGATCGCCACTGCGCTGACCCTGCTGTTCGCCTGGCTGCTGACCAACAGCATCACCCAGCCGATTGCCAACGCCCTGAACGCCGCCGAACAGATTGCCGAAGGCAACCTGACACACCCGATCACCGTTGACGGCAACGACGAGGCCGGGCGCTTGCTGTTGGCGATGTCGAAGATGCAGGACAAGCTGCGCGACACCTTGCAGCGAATCTCCGGTTCGGCCACTCAACTGGCTTCGGCAGCCGAAGAACTCAACAGCGTCACGGACGAAAGCGCCCGTGGCCTGACCCAGCAGAACAATGAAATCGAACAGGCCGCTACCGCCGTCAACGAAATGACCAGCGCCGTGGAAGAGGTCGCGCGCAACGCGGTCAGCACTTCCGAAGCGTCGAAGAACGCCACCACGTCCGCCGGTGACGGTCGCGATCTGGTGCAGGAAACCGTCAGCGCCATCGAACGCATGAGCGCGGATGTTCAGAGCACCGCAACGCTGATCGGCGATCTGGCCAACGAATCCCGTGATATCGGCAAGGTGCTGGACGTGATTCGCGGCCTCGCCGACCAGACCAATCTACTGGCCCTCAATGCGGCCATCGAAGCGGCTCGTGCTGGTGAGGCCGGTCGTGGCTTTGCGGTGGTGGCCGATGAAGTGCGGGCCCTGGCGCATCGCACCCAGCAATCGACCAGCGAAATCGAACGCATGATCGGCAGCATCCAGAGCGGCACCGGGCAGGCGGTGGATTCAATGCGCAACAGCACCGAACGCGCCGAGTCGACCCTGAACATTGCCCGCGGCGCCGGAATGTCGCTGGACACCATCAACAGCACCATCGTCGAAATCAACGAACGCAACCTGGTGATCGCCAGCGCCGCGGAAGAGCAGGCGCAAGTGGCCCGAGAAGTGGACCGCAACCTGGTGAACATTCGTGATCTGTCGGTGCAATCGGCCACGGGTGCCAACCAGACCAGTGCGGCCAGCAATGAACTGTCGCGCCTGGCGGTAGACCTGAACACCATGGTTGGGCGATTTAGTCTCTAACAAGCACCGCCCCCCTGTGGCGAGGGGGCTTGCGTGCGGAATCGCCTGCAAAAAGCTTTTTGACAGCACCGCAATTCAACAGGTTAGAATCGCTGGCACGCAGGCTGCATGGTCACTTTGCGCCCGCCTTTCAGCTTTTCTGGAGTACTGCCTTTGAATGCGACGACCATCAACAGCCTGTTCTTGATCGGCGCGTTGCTGGTGGGTGCGAGCATTCTGGTGAGTTCCCTCTCGTCACGCCTCGGCATCCCGATTCTGGTAATCATCCTGGCCGTCGGCATGGTGGCCGGTGTCGATGGCGCCGGCATTGTTTTCGATAACTACCCCACGGCTTATCTGGTCGGCAACCTCGCGCTGGCGGTGATCCTGCTCGACGGCGGCTTACGCACCCGGGTATCGAGTTTCCGCGTAGCGTTATGGCCGGCGCTGTCGCTGGCGACGGTCGGGGTGTTGATTACCACCGGGTTGACCGGCATGGCGGCCGCGTGGCTGTTCGACTTGAACCTGATTCAAGGCCTGCTGATCGGCGCCATCGTCGGTTCCACCGACGCCGCGGCGGTGTTCTCGCTGTTGGGTGGCAAGGGCCTGAACGAACGGGTCACCGCCACCCTCGAAATCGAATCCGGCAGCAACGACCCGATGGCGGTGTTTCTCACCGTCACCTTGATCGACATGCTCGCCAGCGGCCAGACCGGCCTGCACTGGAGCCTGCTGACCCACTTGCTGCGCGAATTCGGCATCGGCGGCGTCATCGGTCTAGGTGGCGGCTGGCTGATGTTGCAACTGGTCAACCGCATCAATCTGGCCACCGGTTTGTATCCGATTCTGGTCATTGCCGGGGGGCTGGTTGTCTTTGCCCTGACCAACGCCTTGCATGGCAGTGGCTTCCTCGCGGTGTACATCTGCGGCCTGGTGATCGGCAACCGTCCAGTGCGCAGCCGTCACGGCATCCTGCACATGCTCGACGGCATGGCGTGGCTGGCGCAGATCGGCATGTTCCTGGTGCTGGGTCTGCTGGTCACACCCCACGACCTGCTGCCGATTGCGCTGCCCGCACTGGCACTGGCGCTGTGGATGATTCTGTTTGCCCGGCCGCTGTCGGTGATCGTCGGCCTGCTGCCGTTCAAGGCCTTCCATGGTCGGGAAAAGGCGTTCATTTCCTGGGTCGGTCTGCGCGGCGCGGTGCCGATCATTCTGGCGGTGTTCCCGCTGATGGCCGGTCTGCCCAACGCCCAACTGTATTTCAACCTCGCGTTCTTTATCGTGCTGGTGTCGCTGCTGGTGCAGGGCACGAGTTTGCCGTGGGTCGCCAAACTGCTGAAGGTGACGGTGCCGCCGGAGCCTGCACCGATCTCCCGCTCCGCCCTGGAAGTCCACGTCACCAGCGAATGGGAACTGTTCGTTTATCGACTCGGTGCGGAAAAATGGTGCATCGGTTCGCCCCTGCGTGAACTGAAAATGCCCGAAGGCACCCGCATTGCCGCCCTGTTTCGTGGCCAGCAATTGCTCCATCCGTCGGGTAGTACGGTGCTGGAAGTCGATGATTTACTGTGTGTTATCGGCCATGAACACAACCTGCCGGCCCTCGGAAAACTCTTCAGCCAGGCGCCGCAACGGGGCCTCGATTTGCGTTTCTTCGGCGACTTCGTACTCGAAGGAGACGCCCAGCTGGCGGCGGTTGCCGCCCTGTATGGCCTGAAAGTCGAAGGCATCGACCCGGACATGTCCCTGGGCCACTTCATCGCCCAGAAAGTCGGTGGCGCGCCGGTGGTCGGCGACCAGGTGGAATGGAACAACACCATCTGGACCGTTGCCGTCATGGAGGGGAACAAGATCGGCAAAGTGGGCGTCAGATTCCCCGAAGGAAGTCGCCCGGGTCCGGGACTCTTCCTCTAAACTCCACTTCTCGTCAGCTTTTTGATCGGTCTCTATGTCAAGCCTGCGCACTATTTTCATCATGGCCCTGTTGGGCCTGAGCCTCTCCGTCGGTCCCTTGCAAGCCGCCGAACCGCCCACCCGCGAAGCCGTGCAGACGAGTCTGGACAAGATCGCCGACCGTAAACTGCCGGAGGCGGATCAAAAGGCTCTGCAGTCCGTCCTGCAAGGCACGCTGACCCAGCTCAACAACCAGCGCGATTACGAGCAGAAGCTGGTTGATCTCAAGCAACAGCTGAGCAGCGCGCCCAAGCAGACCATCGAGAACCAGCGTGAACTGACCCGCCTCAAGGCCACCAGTGTGGTGCCGGTGGCGCAACGGTTCGCCAAAGAGAACATTCAGCAGCTGGAGCAATTGCTCACCGAGCGTTCGACCCAGCAAAGCGATCTGCAAAAAGCCCTGGCCGACGCCAACAGCCTGATCATCACTGCCCAGACCCGTCCGGAGCGTGCGCAGGCGGAAATTTCCGCGAGCCAGACACGCATCCAGCAGATCAACAACATCCTCAAGACCGGCAAAGACGCCGGCAAGACCTTGAGTGCCGAGCATCGCGATCAACTCAACGCCGAACTCGCGGCGCTCAATGCCCTGATCCCGCTGCGTCGCCAGGAACTGGCCGGCAATACTCAGCTGCAAGACCTGGGCAACAGCCAGCATGACTTGTTGTCGGAAAGGTCCGACCGTCTGGATCGTGAGATTCAAGAACTGCAAAACCTGATCAATCAGAAACGTCTGGCGCAATCTCAGGAAACGGTTACGCAACAGTCGATCGAAGCGCAGAAGTCCGGCGGCAGTAGCCTGCTGGCGACCGAAAGCACGGCCAACCTGAAGCTCTCGGACTACCTGCTCAAAAGCACTGACCGCCTCAACGAAGTCACCCAGAAAAACCTGCAGACCAAGCAGCAACTCGACAGCGTGACCCAAAGCGACTCGGCTTTGGATGAGCAGATCAACGTGCTCAAAGGCAGCCTGCTGCTCTCCAAGATTCTTTACAAGCAGAAGCAAGCCCTGCCGCGCCTCAAGGTCGACCGCGACCTGGCCGACCAGATCGCCGACATTCGCCTCTATCAGTTCGAAGTCAGCCAGCAACGTGAATTGCTCAGCAACCCGGCCACCTACGTCGATAACCTGCTGTCGACCCAGCCTCCCGAGCAAGTGACCCCGCAGCTGCGCAAGAGCCTGCTGGAACTGGCCACCACCCGTGCCGACCTGCTGGAGCGTCTGAACCGGGAGCTGAGTGCGGTCCTCAACGAATCCATCACCCTGCAACTGAACCAGAAGCAATTGCTCAGCACCGCGCAAAGCCTGCGGGCCACGCTCGATGAACAGATGTTCTGGATTCCCAGCAACAAGCCGCTGGACCTGGAGTGGATCTACAGCGTGCCGGATCGCCTGGAGCGTCAGATCGATACGCTGCCCCTGGCCTCAAGCCTGAGCGAACTGACCGATGGCCTGACCCAGCGACCGCTGCTGTTCCTGCCGTTGGCACTGCTGATTGGTGCCCTGCTGTGGCGCCGCAAACAACTGTATTCACGACTGAACAAAGTTCACCAGGACATCGGCCACTTCAAGCGCGACAGCCAGTGGCACACGCCGCAGGCCATTCTGATCAACATCTTGCTGGCGATGCCGGTGTCCCTGGCCTTCGCGCTGTGCGGCCTGGCCCTGCAAATCGACGCCCGCGGGCAAAACGCCAACATGGGCGCAGCGCTGCTGCAAATGGCCCAGGCGTGGCTGGTGTTCTACACCGCCTACCGGATTCTGGCGCCGGGTGGCGTGGCCGAGCTGCATTTCCGCTGGGAAAAGCCTCAGGTCGAGTTCCTGCGCGGCTGGGTCCGCCGTCTCGGCATGGTCGTGATGGCTCTGGTGGCGGTGGTGGCGGTTGCCGAACTGCAACCGGCGGGACTGGCCGACGACGTGATCGGCATGCCCGTGGTGCTCACGTGCTACGCCTTGATGACCCTGCTGCTCAGCCGCTTGCTGATCAGCAGCCCGACCCACGAAAACGCCTCGTTGTTCCGCAAGATCGTGGGCTTCCTGTTCACCATCCTGCCCGTCGCGCTGTTTGTCGCCGTGTGCTTCGGCTACTACTACACCGCACTGAAACTCAGCGACCGTCTGATCAACACCCTGTATCTGCTGATGTTCTGGCTGGTGATCGAAGCCACTTTCGTCCGCGGCCTCAGCGTCGCGGCACGCCGTCTGGCCTACCAGCGCGCCCTGGCCAAACGTCAGGCTGCCAAAGAGGCCGGCGATGGCGAAGCGGTGATCGAAGAACCGACCATGGACATCGAAAAGGTCAATGAACAGTCCCTGCGCCTGATCCGTCTGGCGTTGCTCGGCGGGTTCATGGCGTTGCTGTACTGGGTCTGGGCCGACCTGATCACGGTGTTCTCGTACCTGGACAACATCACCCTCTACGAATACACCAGCGGCACCGGCGCCAACATGAGCATGGTGCCGATCAGCATCGGCGACATGCTCGGCGCGCTGATCATCATCGGCATCACCTTCGCCCTCGCCCGCAACTTGCCGGGCCTGCTGGAAGTGTTCGTGCTGTCCAAGCTCAACCTCGCCCAGGGCAGTGCCTACGCCACGACCACGCTGCTGTCCTATGTGATCGCCGGCGTCGGTTTCGTCTCGACGCTGTCGACCCTCGGCGTGAGCTGGGACAAGCTGCAATGGCTGGTGGCAGCCCTGTCGGTCGGCCTCGGCTTCGGCATGCAGGAGATCTTCGCCAACTTCATCTCCGGCATCATGATCCTGTTCGAGCGTCCGGTACGGATCGGCGACACCATCACCATCGGCAACCTGTCGGGCACGGTGAGCAAAATCCGCATTCGCGCCACGACCATCACCGACTTCGACCGCAAGGACATCATTGTCCCGAACAAGACGTTCATCACCGGGCAACTGATCAACTGGTCGCTGACCGACACCATTACCCGAGTGACGCTCAAGCTCGGCGTCGACTACGGTTCGGATCTCGATCTGGTGAAAGAACTGCTGCTGAAGGCTGCCCGCGATAACCCGCGTGTGCTGAAAGACCCCGAACCCCACGTGTACTTCCTGAACTTCGGCGAAAGCACCCTCGACCACGAGTTGCGCATGCACGTGCGCGACCTCGGCGACCGCAACCCGGTGCTCGACGAGGTCAACCGCTTCATCAACCGCGAGTTCAAGAAGCAGCACATCAACATCTCGTTCCGGCAGATGGAGGTCTACCTCAAGAACCTGCATGGCCAGGAATACAAGATGGTGCCGATCGAGCCGGAAGCGAAAACCATCGTGCCGATCACCGATGGCAAGTCGTCGCAGCAACCGCCGGCCGCCAAACTCGACTAACCGGTCTTTCCCCAGCAGAATGCTCGGACATTCTGCTGGAGCCGGCCCTTGAAAGCCCTCGACGAACTGACCTTCGATAATCGCTTCGACCGCCTGGGCGATACCTTTTCTGCCCACGTGCTGCCCGAGCCCATCGATAATCCAAGCCTTGTGGTCGCGAGCCCTGCCGCCATGGCGTTGCTGGACCTCGACCCGGCCGTGGCCGAAACCCCGGAGTTTGCCGAACTGTTCAGCGGCCACAAGCTCTGGGCCGACGCGGTGCCTCGGGCGATGGTCTATTCCGGGCATCAGTTCGGCTCGTACAACCCGCAACTGGGCGACGGTCGCGGCCTGTTGTTGGGCGAGGTGTACAACGAGGCGGGCGAACACTGGGACCTGCACCTCAAGGGCGCGGGCCAGACACCGTTTTCACGCATGGGTGATGGTCGCGCCGTGCTGCGCTCCTCGATCCGCGAATTTCTCGCGTCCGAAGCCCTGCATGCGCTAAACATCCCGACCACCCGAGCGCTGTGCGTCATCGGTTCCGATACGCCGGTATGGCGCGAAAAGCAGGAGCGCGCCGCCATGGTCCTGCGCCTTGCGCCGAGCCATGTGCGTTTCGGCCACTTCGAGTATTTCTATTACACCAAGCGCCCCGAAAAACAGAAAGAACTCGGCGAACATGTGCTGGCCATGCATTTCCCGGAATGCCTGGAGCAACCGGAACCGTACCTGGCGATGTTCCGCGAGATTGTCGAGCGCAATGCCGAACTCATCGCCAAGTGGCAGGCCTACGGTTTTTGCCACGGCGTGATGAACACCGACAATATGTCGATCCTCGGCATCACCTTCGACTTCGGTCCGTTCGCCTTCCTCGACGACTTCGACGCCAACTTCATCTGCAACCACTCCGATGATCAGGGCCGCTACTCCTTCAGCAACCAGGTGCCGATTGGCCAGTGGAACCTCAGCGCCCTGGCCCAGGCCCTGACGCCGTTCATCAGCGTCGAAGCCCTGCGCGAAACCCTCGGCCTGTACCTGCCGCTGTTCCAGGCCCATTACCTGGACCTGATGCGTCGCCGCCTCGGCTTGACCACCGCCGAAGACGAAGACCAGAAACTGTTGGAGCACTTGCTGCAACTGATGCAGAACAGCGGCGTGGATTACAGCCTGTTTTTCCGTCGTTTGGGTGAAAAGGCGCCCGAACAGGCCATTACCCACTTGCGTGATAACTTCGTCGACCTCAAGGGCTTCGATGCCTGGGGCGAGCTCTACGTCGCCCGTGTGGACCGTGAAGGCACGCTTGATCAAGAGCAGCGCCGCCAACGGATGGACGCGGTCAATCCGCTGTACATCCTGCGCAATTACCTGGCACAGAAAGCCATCGATGCGGCAGAGAGCGGCGACTACTCAGAGGTCCGCCGTCTGCACGCGGTGCTGAGCAAACCGTTCGAAGAGCAACCGGGGATGGAAAGTTATGCCGAGCGGCCGCCGGAGTGGGGCAAGCATCTGGAGATCAGTTGTTCTTCCTGAATCTGGTCAGATGAAGGTTTCAACCGACACACCAAATCGTTCGGCCAACCAGCGGATTTGCCGCAGGTTGAGCTGACGCTTGCCACTCAGAATTTCCGAAACAACCGATTGGGTACCAACACCGGGAAGGTCGCTCTGGGTCAGGCCATGTTCGCGCATCAAGTAGCCAAGAATATCGACCCCACCAGGCTTCGGCATAGGGTGATGCTTGTGATCCCATTCCTCAATCCAGTCACCGATGATATCTACCAGGCTCATAAGCGGATGGGACTCATCATCGCCGGTCATCTCGAGCAACTCGTCCAGCGCCTGCGCCAGCAAGTCATAGTCGTCTTCGTTTTTCGGTTTTCGAAGCAACGGCGAGACGAACTCCCAATGCTCCGCAGCTCTTTTGATCAGGACACTCATGCTCTTCCCTCCTTCCATTTTCCGCGGTCATATTCGCGGTGATCCATAAGGCCCTCATCGCCGCAAAATCCGAGGGTTTACTTCCTTTGACCAGTTGATACCAATGATCCAGTGCAGTAGCTGCTCTTGGCCATTTGGTTGCTGCTTCACGTATTCGTTTTTCGGTGATGACATGCATGCAACATCCTTATCGCATTCTGCTATGGGGAGTTAATCACAGATCAAAAATATCGCAAGATGCGATACCCACTACAAGACCAGTGGCCTGACTGAGTACGACTCAGCCTAGTTTTATCGCCGCTCCCCGCTCGATTGAAAATGTGAGCAGACGTCTCCAAATAGTGAGTAATCGGATTTTTAACAGGACCACCTACATGTCTAATCCACTTCTGATTCCCTGCCCCCACTGCAACGGCCTCAACCGCATCCCGGCCGAGCGCCTCAACGACCACCCGAAATGCGGGCGCTGCAAAGCCGAAGTCTTGCTGAACACGCCGTTTGAGTTGAAACAGGGCGACTACGCCAGCCAGATCAAGGGCGATCTGCCGCTGCTGGTGGATGTTTGGGCGGACTGGTGCGGGCCATGCAAGTCGTTTGCGCCGGTGTTCGAACAGGCGGCGGGGCAACTGGCGGGCAAGTGCCGGCTGGCCAAGCTGGACAGCGAAGCGAACCAGCAGTTGTCGGCGCAATTGGGGATTCGCTCGATTCCGAGCCTGATCCTGTTCAAGAACGGCCGGGAAGTCGCACGCCAGAGCGGGGCCTTCCCGTTACCGCAGTTGATGAGCTGGTTGCGTAGCCAAGGGGTTTGACACCGATCTTTTGTGCCTCAGGCGTTTTCCAGCAAGTTGTGCAACTCGACGAACTGTTGAGTCAACTTGTGCCGCGGATCAAGATGGATCAGCGGTGTGTTCGCCTGGTGCGACTCACGCATGCGAACCGAGCTGCCCAGGTAAACGGGCAACACTGGCAGGCCTTCGGCGATCAGTTCGTCGAGGATCTGCTGGGGCAGGCTGGCGCGGGCCTGGAACTGATTGACGACGATGCCTTCGACTTCCAGGCCCTCATTGTGGTCTTCCTTCAATTCTTCGATTTCCGCCATCAGGCCGTACAACGCCTGTCGGGAGAAACTGTCGCAGTCGAATGGAATCAACACACGATCGGCGGCGATCAGTGCCGAAACTGCATAGAAGTTCAGCGCTGGCGGGGTATCCAGGTAAATCCGGTCGTAATCTTCACTTAGCTCTTCGAGCAACTTACGCAGCTTGTTGATCTTGTGCTTGGCTTCAAGCTTTGGCTGTAGATCCGCCAATTCAGCGGTCGCTGTAATGACGTGGAGGTTGTTGAACGGGGTTTCGTAGATGTCGACCTGATTTTTCTTGGAGAAAGGCCCGGACGACAGGGTCTGCTTGAAAAAATCGGCAATGCCCATCGGAATATCGTTACCGGTAAGCCCCGTCAGGTACTGGGTGGAGTTCGCCTGGGCATCGAGATCCACCAACAGGGTGCGAAAGCCCTCGCTGGCACTGACCGCTGCCAGATTGCAGGCAATGCTGGACTTGCCCACACCACCTTTCTGATTGAACACCACACGCCGCATGTCAAAACCTCCGTGTATCAAAGAATGACCGAGTGTAGTGGGCGACGGCATGGCTTCGCTACCTCGCTGGCATCGGGACTACACAGTCAGCGGCCATCTCTTGCGGAAAAAGCGACGAGCGCCGACAGACGGGTCAGTAAAAATGCGAATAATTGGCAACTATTCAGTTTTTGCTCACTAAACGGTACATCTGTTTGAGCAAAACGTATCCAGCATTTGCTACACGTTCCCGGCACCGGGATAATGCGCACCAGTCGGCGTCCGGCGCCACGTAAGGCGAGTCGCGGTTTTCGACCCCTCACACGTCAGGAAGCCCATCAAGGGCGGGATTGTATGTCTGTGATCAACTTCAACATCGCCCAATGGCGCGCGTGGGCTCCAGGGCTCGAAAGCGTGAATGATTGGCAGGCATGGAGTCGCCAACCGGTCGTACTGCCATTGAGCGATGTGGCACCGGACGTCTCGTTCCTGCCGGCCATGCAGCGCCGACGCCTCAGTCGATTGGCGCGGATGGCGTTCAGCGTTGGCTGGCCATTGGCTGACGGTCACCAGGATCTGCCGCTGGTCTTTGTTTCCCGTCACGGAGAAACCCCGCGCACCTTCGATATTCTGAGCGACCTGGCCACCGAACAACCGCTGTCGCCAACCCAGTTCAGCCTCTCGGTGCATAATGCAATCATCGGTCTGTGGTCGATCATGCGCGGTGAAACCAGCGAGATGACCGCCCTCGCTGCCGCTGGCGACGGCCTTGAACACGGCATGCTGGAAGCAGCGGCGCTCCTGGCCGAAGGCGCCCCGGCAGTCTTGCTGGTGGTGACCGAGGAGCAACCACCCGCGGCCTATTCGGCCTGGATCGATGATGTGCCGTTCCCGTATGCCGTCGGCCTGTTGATCACACCCGGCCCTGACTGGCAGTTGACCCTGAACAGCCCTTCGGACGCGTTGTCAAAATCCCGCTGGCCCCACGCACTGAATCTGTTGCGTGCGCTACTCGACCAGCAAACCACCTGCCAACATGCCTGGAAAAATCGTGTATGGACCTGGCAACGCAACCCGTGACCGAAAAGAACCGCGACGCCTATTACTGGCGCCTGCTGGCGACCGCTGCGAGCTTTACCCTGTTCGGGTTGGGTGCGATGTGCCTGCGCGTGTTGGTTTTCCCGCTGTTGAGCTGCCTGCCGGGCGACGCCCAGACCCACCGGTTGCGTGCACGGCAAACCGTCAGCCGTTGCTTCTGGCTTTTCGTGCAGTTCATGGCCCGTTCCGGCGTACTGACCTACGATATCAAGGGTGCGGAAAAACTCGGGCGCCCGGGCCAGATGATCATTGCCAATCACCCGTCGCTGATCGACGTGGTGTTCCTGATCGGGCTGGTGGGGCACTCCAACTGCGTGGTCAAGCAAAGCCTGTGGGAGAACCCGTTCACGCGTGGCCCGCTGCGCCGCACCGATTACATCAGCAATGATGGCAGTATGGACATGCTCGATACCGCTGCCGATGCGCTGAAAAACGGCCAGACCCTGATCATTTTCCCCGAAGGTACCCGGACGCAACCTGGACAGACCCCCGCCTTTCATCGGGGGGGTGCGGCAATTGCCCTGCGCGGTGCGAAAATCCTCACCCCCGTGGTGATCAAGGTCAGCCCGACGACATTGACCAAGGCCGAACCCTGGTACCGCATACCCAAGCGGCGCGTGCACTTCAGTTTCCGTGTCGGGGCCGATATAGATCCACAGGCCTTCGCCGTGCAGGGGCCAGCGCCTCAGGCCTCGCGCAAGCTCAACGATCATCTACATTCTTACTTTATCAAGGAGCTCGCCGAAGATGAGCAATCTGCACACTAAGAACCTGGTGCTGGAAATAAAAGACCTGATCATCGACGCCCTGGGTCTCGAAGACATCAGTGCCGACGACATCGGCGATGAGCAAACGCTGTTCGGCGAAGGCCTGGGCCTGGACTCGGTAGACGCCCTGGAACTCGGCCTGGCCATCCAGAAAAAATACGGCATCAAAATCGATGCAGACGCCAAGGACACGCGTAATCACTTCAGCAACGTGGCGAGCCTTGCGGCGTTCGTCACCGCAAAACAGGCAGCTTGAGACCGGACCATGCAAACTCGTGAAGACATTTTCAACACCTTGCGCGATGCCTTGGTCGAGCTGTTCGAACTGGACCCCGAGCGCGTAAGTCTCGAATCCAACCTGTATCAGGATCTGGAAATCGACAGCATTGACGCGGTCGACCTGATCGATCACATCAAACGCCAGACCGGCAAGAAAATCGCCGCCGAAGAGTTCAAATCGGTGCGTACCGTCAGCGACGTGGTCGAGGCGGTTTACCGTCTGGTTCAACCGGCCGCATGAGCCGACTGATCGGCCTGGGCCTGCTGCTGGCAGGCCTGCTGTACCCCTTTGCGGTGTATTTCGGCATGGAGCACTTCGCGCCGTGGCAGTTCGCGCTGCTGCTGGGCAGCCTGTGGCTGGCGCGCGCGCTGACCGGACGGCGACGCCCCGACAGCCTGTGGATGGCCGCGGTGGCCATCGTGTTCTGTCTGTTGCTGGCGCTGTTCGACAGCCCGGAGTTGCTGCGTTGGTATCCGGTGCTGATCAGCGGATTCATGCTGGGGCTGTTCGGCCTGAGCCTTAAATTCGGCCCGCCGATGGTGGAACGCCTGGCCCGTCTGCGTGAACCGCAGTTACCGGCCAAGGCCATTCGTTATACCCGCCAGGTGACCATCGCCTGGAGTGTGTTTTTTCTCTGCAACGGTTTGTGCGCCACCGCCCTGACGCTGTGGGCACCGCTGAGCTGGTGGATGTTGTACACCGGTCTGATTTCCTACGGATTGATAGGCCTGATGTTTGCCATTGAATGGCTGATACGCCAACGGGTACGAGGCCACCCATGAATTGGATAAAACTTGAGCACCTGTTGCTCAAGGCGCAACCGGAGCGTGCCGTAACGGCCGGTCCGGCACTGGATCATGCCCAACTGTGCGACCGGGCGTTGCGCCTGGCCGGCGGCCTGCAAGTCCAAGGCGTGCGGCAGATGGCCGTGCACCTTGAGGATGCCGCCGATCTGGCGGTTGCGTTGCTCGGCGCCTGGCGCGCCGGGGTCAGCGTGTTGCTGCCTGCCGACCTGCAACCGCAGACCCGCCAACGCTGGTCAAATGACGTCGACCTGTGGCTGACCGATCAAACCGGCGATGCGCACCTGAGCGAGTATCGCCATCCGCCATTGGAAGGCGCCGCACTGGATCTCGATCACTGTCGGCTCAACCTGTGCACCTCCGGTTCCAGTGGCGAGCCCAAGCGCATCGAAAAGAACCTGCGCCAACTGGCCAATGAAGTCGATGCCCTGGAACAGTTGTGGGGAACGGACCTGGGGCCGGCGTGCATCATCGGCAGCGTTGCCACTCAGCACATCTACGGCCTGCTGTTTCGGGTGCTGTGGCCGCTGTGTGCCGGACGCCTGTTTGTACGTCGGCAACTGGCCTTTCCGGAAGATTTGCAACGTGCCAGCCGCGAACACCCGGCCTTTGCCTGGGTTGCCAGCCCGGCGTTGCTCAAACGCATGGGCGACAACCTCGACTGGCCAGCCCTGAGCGCGGTGCGTCGGGTGTTTTCTTCCGGCGGCGCCTTGCCGGCCGAGGCCGCACAGAGCCTGCACGAACGCCTGGGACAATGGCCGACGGAAATCTTCGGCAGCTCGGAAACCGGCGGTATCGCCTGGCGCCAAGCCTCGGAGCTCTGGCGGCCCTTCACCGACGTTGTGTTGAGCGAGGACAGCGACGGCGCGCTGCTGATTGCCTCGCCGTACTTGCCTCATGGCCATGTCGAACACACCGCCGACTCCGCGAGAGTCGCCGCGGATGGCCGGTTCGAATTGCTCGGAAGACTGGACCGGATCGTCAAACTGGAAGAAAAACGTATCTCGCTGCCAATGCTGGAACAGGCACTCATGGCTCATGCCTGGGTCGCCGAAGCGCGCCTTGGCGTAGTCCAGGAAAAACGTGCCTCGCTGGGTGCCTTGCTGGTGCTGACTGAAACGGGCCTGCATGCCCTGCGCAATCAGGGCCGACGCACCCTCACCGAACAATTGCGCCAGCACCTGAGCCTGCATTGTGAGGCGCTCGCCTTGCCACGGCGTTGGCGCTTGCTGCGGCAACTGCCGCTGAACGCCCAAGGCAAACTGCCTCAGGCCGACGTCGACGCCTTGCTGCTGGCACCACGGCCCAAGGCGCCGCAAGTGCTGGCGCAAACCGAAACCGATGGCGAGTGGAGCCTGCAACTGGCCGTGCCACCGGACCTGGCCTACTTCAGCGGTCACTTCCCCACCGCGCCGGTTCTGCCCGGTGTGGTGCAGGTGGAGTGGGCGTTGAACCTGGGCCAGCAAGTGATGAACCTGCCGGAAAAATTCGCCGGCATGGAAGTGCTGAAGTTTCAGCAACTGGTACGTCCCGGCGATGAAATCCAGCTGCACCTGCGTTACGACTCGACCCGGGGCAAATTGTATTTCGCCTATCGCAACGAGACCGCAACCTGCTCCAGCGGGCGGATCTTGCTGGAGGCTTTGAATGCATAACCTGTGGCGAGGGAGCTTGCTCCCGCTGGGCTGCGAAGCAGACCCAAAACCATCTCGCACCGGCGTCATGGCGAGTGCTTCGCACTCGAACGGGAGCAAGCTCCCTCGCCACAAAAGTGTTGTAGAGGTTTCGGTCCATGCATAGCCCCTGCGCCGTCATCCCGGTCTACAACCACGAAACCGCCATCACCACCGTGGTCGATGCACTGATCGCCTGCAACCTGCCCTGCATTCTGGTGGACGATGCCAGCAGCCCGGCCTGTGCCCGGGTGCTCGATCGATTGGCCCGGCGCGAGATGGTGTACCTGATCCGCCTGGCCACCAATCAGGGCAAGGGCGCCGCGGTGATGACCGGTCTGCGTGAAGCCTCGCGCCTGGGTTTCAGCCATGCCCTGCAAGTGGACGCCGATGGCCAGCACGACCTGCAAGACGTGCGACGGTTTATCGAACTGTCACGCGCCCATCCGCAAGCGGTCATCTGCGGCTACCCGCAATACGATGACAGCGTGCCCAAAGGCCGGTTGTACGCCCGCTACCTGACCCACGTCATGGTCTGGATCAACACCCTGTCGCTGCAGATCCGCGACTCCATGTGCGGCTTTCGGGTTTACCCGCTGCCGCCGGCTCTGAAGCTGATCGACTCGGCGAAGATCGGCAAGCGCATGGATTTCGATTCGGACATTCTGGTGCGCCTGGCCTGGCGCAATCAGCCGATGCAGTGGCTGAAAACCAAAGTTCACTACCCGCTGGACGGTGTTTCGCACTTCCGCATGTTCCACGACAACGTGCTGATCACGAGCATGCACACCCGGCTGTTCTTCGGCATGTTGTTGCGCTCGCCAGTGATCCTCTGGCGGCGGTGGCGACCATGACGCCAGACAATCAGCATTGGGCCGACCGCGAAGAGCGCGGCAGTTTCTGGCTGATGAAGCTCACCGCGTTTGCCGCCAGGGTTCTCGGTCGCCGACTGTTGAGCCCGCTGCTGTACGGTATCGTCTTGTACTTTTTCCTGTTCGGCCGCAGCGCCCGCCACAGTGCCTGGCAATACCAGCAACGGCTCGCCGACTGGAGCGGTCGCAGAGAATTGCGGCCTAGCCATTGGCGCGTATTTAGCCAGTTCATGGCCTTCGCCGATTCCATGCTCGACAAACTCGACGTGTGGAACGGCAAGCTGAGCATCGAGCAGATCGAAATCATCGACCCGGCGCTGCTGCGCAATCAGTTGCTCGGCACACGCGGGCAGATGCTGGTGGGCGCGCACCTGGGCAATCTGGAAGTCTGCCGGGCGCTGGCGGAAATCGGCGAAAGGGTCACGATGAACGTGCTGGTGCACACCAAGCACGCCGAGCAGTTCAACCGTTTGCTGGGCGAAGCCGGGGCGACCCATTTGCGCCTGATTCAGGTCAGCGAACTGAACCCGGTCATCATGCTGCAACTGCACGAACGCCTGGAGCGCGGCGAATGGCTGGCGATTGCCGGCGACCGCGTACCGCTGCATGGCGGGCGCAGCGTGACCGTGGACTTCCTCGGCCACCCGGCAAAATTCCCCCAAGGCCCGTGGCTGTTGGCCGGTTTATTGAAATGTCCGGTCAATCTGTTGATGTGCCTGAAGAAGCCCGACGACGGCTATCGCCTGACGATTGAGCCGTTCGCCGAGGCGATCATCTGGAAACGCAGCGATCGCGAGCAGGTCATTCATCAGTGGGCTTCGCGCTATGCCGAACGACTGAGTCACTATTGCCTCGAAGCCCCCCGACAATGGTTCAACTTTTACCCTTTCTGGAAGACCGATGACGACGCCAACGCTTGAGCCGGTAACCTTCGGCGAACGCCCTTTGCGCATCGAAGATGTGTTGGCCCTGGCCAACCGCAAGGTGCCGACACAGTTGCAGCGCGATCCCGCCTACCGCGAACGCATTGCCAAGGGTGCGCGATTCCTCGATTCCCTGTTGGACAAGGAAGGCGTGATCTACGGCGTGACCACCGGCTACGGCGATTCTTGCGTGGTTGCGGTGCCGCTGCATCACGTCGAGGCACTGCCACGTCATCTGTACACCTTCCACGGCTGCGGACTGGGCAAGTTGCTCGACGCCCAGGCCACCCGCGCCGTGCTGGCGGCGCGTTTGCAGTCGCTGTGCCACGGCGTGTCCGGGGTGCGTGTGGAACTGCTGGAACGCCTGCAAGCGTTCCTTGAAAACGACATTCTGCCGCTGATCCCGGAAGAAGGCTCGGTGGGCGCCAGCGGCGATCTGACGCCGTTGTCGTACGTCGCCGCGACCTTGTCCGGCGAACGCGAAGTGATGTTCCGTGGCGAACGCCGGCAAGCCGCCGATGTGCACCGCGAACTCGGCTGGCAACCGCTGGTGCTGCGCCCGAAAGAAGCGCTGGCATTGATGAACGGCACCGCCGTGATGACCGGCCTCGCCTGCCTGGCCTATGCCCGCGCCGATTACCTGCTGCAACTGGCCACGCGTATCACGGCGCTGAACGTGGTCGCCCTGCAAGGCAATCCCGAGCACTTCGACGAGCGCCTGTTCGCCGCCAAACCGCACCCGGGGCAGATGCAAGTCGCCGCGTGGCTGCGCAAGGATCTGGCGATCGACGCACCGACCGCGCCGCTGCATCGCCTGCAAGACCGTTACTCCCTGCGTTGCGCACCGCATGTGCTCGGCGTGTTGGCCGACAGCCTGAACTGGCTGCGTTCGTTCATTGAGATTGAACTCAACAGTGCCAACGACAACCCGATCATCGATGCCGAAGCCGAGCGTGTCTTGCACGGCGGGCACTTCTACGGCGGGCACATCGCGTTCGCCATGGACAGCCTGAAAAACCTCGTGGCCAACGTCGCCGACCTGCTGGATCGACAACTGGCGCTGCTGGTGGACGAGCGCTACAACCACGGTTTGCCGAGCAACCTGTCCGGCGCCAGCGCCGAGCGGGCAATGCTCAACCATGGTTTCAAAGCGGTACAGATCGGCACCAGCGCCTGGACCGCCGAAGCCTTGAAGAACACCATGCCCGCTAGCGTTTTCTCGCGTTCCACCGAGTGCCACAACCAGGACAAGGTGAGCATGGGCACCATCGCCGCCCGCGATGCCATCCGCGTGCTGGAGCTGACCGAACAGGTCGCCGCGGCAACATTACTGGCGGCCAATCAGGGTGTCTGGCTGCGCGGTCAGGCCGAAGACGCTCGACCGTTGCCACCCGCCCTCGCCGCCATGCACGAAGCATTGGCCGACGATTTCCCACCGGTCATCGAAGACCGTGCGCTGGAAGGCGAATTGCGCCTGTGCCTGCAACGCATCGCCGAACAACACTGGAGGCTGCATGCGTAGCAAGGGAGTGCTTCACACCGACACGGAAATCCTCGTGCCGTTTTTCGACGTCGACAGCATGCATGTGGTCTGGCACGGCCATTATGTGAAATATCTGGAAGTCGCCCGTTGCGCGCTGCTGGACAGGATCGGTCATAACTACACGGTGATGAACGACTCGGGCTTCGCGTGGCCGGTGATCGACCTGCAATTGCGCTATGTGCGCGGCGCCGTGTTCGGCCAGAAGCTGAATGTGCGCGCCAGCCTCGTGGAGTGGGAGAACCGTTTGAAGATCAATTACCTGATCACGGATCTGGTCACCGGCGAACGCCTGACCCGCGCTGTCTCGGTGCAGGTCGCCGTCGAGATCGCCAGCCGCGAGATGCAACTGGCCTCGCCAAAGGTGTTTGTCGAAGCCGTAGAGAGAGCTCTGCGATGATTTTCAGCCCTCCCCGTTCCCTTGTAGGAGCAAGCTTGCTCGCGATGGACGTCAACGATGACGCAGGGCACCTGACACTGCGCGGCGCTCTCAGGTCTTTCGCGAGCAAGCTCGCTCCTGCAGTGTTCTGCGTATTGTTGGGCATACCCGGACTGGCCCACGCATTCGACCTGCAGCAGCTGAGCGATCAACTGGCCAAGCCCGATGTCATCCACGGCAGCTTCATTCAGGAAAAGCACCTGCGTGCCCTGCCCCAACCGCTGACCAGCAAGGGCACCTTCGTCCTGGCGAAAAACCACGGTTTGTTGTGGCTGCTGAAAACGCCGCTGCAACAGGATTACCGCATCACCGCCCAAGGCATTGCCCGGCGTGATGTCCATGGTTGGCAGATGCTGCCGGGCAAGAGCGCCGGTGCCGAGCAGAACCGTTTGTTCCTCGCCGTGTTGCAAGGCGACAGCACAGGACTGCAACGGGATTTCGAGTTGTCCTTGAGTGGCGACGCACAGAACTGGCAACTGACACTGGTACCGCGCTCGATGCTGCTCAAGCAGGTGTTCAATCAGATCAACATCACGGGCAGTGATCTGGTGCACAGCATCGAACTGCTGGAAACCCAGGGCGACAGCACCTTGTTGCGCATGCAGGACAGCACCAGCGCCCAACCGTTGAGCGACGCGGAGCAACATGACTTTGCCGAGTGAACGCAGACTGCCGTGGCTGTTTCTTCTCCTGCTGCTGGCCGTGCTGGCGCTCGCCGGTTGGCAATGGCGTGACGGTGCGCCGCTGTCGGCCAACCTGATGGAACTGGTGCCCGGTACGGCACCGGATGCGCTGGAACAGCGCGCCGAACAACGCATGCAAGCGCCGTTGAACCGCGAGATGCTGGTGCTGGTCGGCCACAAGAATCGTGAACAAGCCATCAGCATGGCGCAGAAGCTGGGCGATCAGTGGCAAGCCAGCGGCTTGTTCGAAAAGGTCCAGTGGAACCTGCAAGCCGACCTCCCGGCACTGCGCACGCAACTGCTGCAAGGTCGATTGGCGATGCTCTCGACCGAAGATCGTCAGCAACTGGTCGAACACCCTGACGTTTTTATCCAGCAACGGGTGCAAGCGCTTTTCGACCCCTTCACCGGTTTCACCTTGGTGTCCAGCCAGGATGACTGGCTGGGCCTGACCGGGCGCATCCAGAACAGCCAGCCGCAACGCGGTTCGGTGCAACTGGACATCGGCAGCGGCGCCTTGATAGCTGATGCCGACGGTAAAAGCTGGGTGCTGCTGCGAGCGCGCACCGCTGGCAACGCCTTCGACATGAACCTGCCGCTGCAAGTGGCTGACCTGCTGCAGCACAGTCGCGAAGAGGCCGCCCAGGCCGACGTGCAACTGTTGGCCGCCAGCGGTCTGCTGTACGCGGCCAGCGGCCAGCGACAGGCTTCGCGGGAGATGACCTGGGTCGGCGGCGGTGCCACCGTCGGGATCCTGCTGTTACTGCTGTTGGCTTTCCGTCGTTGGCGCGTCTTGCTGGCGTTTATTCCGGTGCTGGTGGGCATGCTTTTCGGTGCGGTGGCCTGCGTGGCGCTGTTCGGCCACATGCACGTGATGACGCTGGTATTGGGCTCAAGCCTGATCGGCGTCGCCGTCGATTACCCGCTGCATTACCTGTCCAAGAGCTGGAGCCTGAAACCCTGGCACAGCTGGCCGGCGCTGCGCCTGACGCTGCCCGGGCTGACCCTGAGCCTGATCACCAGCGCCATCGGCTACCTGGCGCTGGCCTGGACGCCGTTCCCGGCATTGACCCAGATTGCCGTGTTCTCCGCTGCCGGCCTGCTCGGCGCCTATTTGTCCGCGGTATGCCTGCTGCCCGCGCTGCTCAAAGGTGTAGAACTGCGCCCGGCCGATTGGCCATTACGCATTTGCGAGTATCTGTTGAGCTGCCGTGAAGCGCTGCTCAAGCACCTCAAGACGCCGGTGTTGCTGGCGCTGCTGATCGCCTTCTGCGTAGGCGGACTGCTGCAACTCGACAGCAGGAACGACATCCGCCAATGGATCAGCGCACCGCAATCATTGACCGACGAAGCGCGGACCATCGCGCAAATAACCGGTTTTCAACCCACCAGTCAGTTCTTCCTGGTACGCGCCGCCAATCAGCAGCAACTGCTCGAACGCTCAAGCGCCCTGAGCGAACGCCTGGATCAATTGACCGGTCTGGACAAACTTCAGGGTTATCTGTCGCTCAACCAACTGGTCAGCCCGCCGAACGAACAGCAGCAAGTGCGCGATGCACTGAACAAACTGCCGCAGTTCTGGCAGCCGTTGATCGATGTCGGTGTGCCGGTCGAGGCACTTCAGGCCGAATTGGCTACGTTGCAATCGCTGCCCGCCGAAGACATCGACACAGCACTCACCGGCCCATTGGCCGAGCCTTATCGCACTTTGTGGCTGGGGCCGACGGATGACGGCGTCGCAGCCATCGTCAGCCTGCAAGGCGTGAGCAACCCGACCTTGCTGCAAGTCCAGGCTGAGGATTTACCAGGCGTGGTGCTGGTGGATCGACTGGGCGAGTTGAACAGCGTCTTCGCCGCCACCCAGATCAGCGCCGCCGAACTGAAGCTCGCCTCCTGCGTGCTGATCGTGCTGGTGCTGATCCTGCCATTCGGTTTCAGCGGCGCATTGCGCATCGTCTCCCTGCCTCTGCTGGCAGCGTTGTGCAGCCTCGCCAGCCTCGGTTGGCTGGGGCAACCGCTGACCCTGTTCAGCCTGTTCGGCTTGCTGCTGGTGACGGCGATCAGCGTCGACTACGCCATCCTCATGCGCGAACAGGTCGGTGGCGCTGCCGTGAGCCTGTTGGGGACCTTGTTGGCGGCGGTCACCACCTGGCTGTCGTTCGGTTTGCTGGCGGTGTCGAGCACCCCGGCGGTGAGCAATTTCGGGCTGTCGGTGAGCCTGGGTCTGGTCTTCAGTTTCCTGCTCGCCCCTTGGGCCGGTCGCCAGTTGCATGCCGCGTCCGTCGCGGAGACGGCAGCGTGATGGTGGTTCTGTTCTGGGCGATGGCCCTGACGTTGTTCGCCGTGGCGACTCGCGTCGGGCGTCATTTCGGCCTGATTCCGATTGTCAGCCAGTTGCTGTTGGCGACCCTTGGCCTGCCGCTGTTGATGTACTTCTGGATCGAACCGCAATGGCAACTGAGCGGTGCGGCACTGGTGTCGCCGGACTGGTTGAAAAACCTCTACAGCCTGAGCTTCGCCCTGTTGCTGGGTTACATCCTCAGCGATGTGATCGACCTGCAACTGGACCGCCAGAGCCTGAAAATCGCCTTGCCGAGCTTCTGCATTCCATTTGCCTGCGGCCTGGTCACGGCGATCTGGCTACTGCCACCACAACCCTGGATCAGTTCATTGGCGATCGGATTGTTGTTCGCCATTACCGCCATCCCGGTGTTGTATCTGTACCTGCAACACATCGACTACCCGCCCGCCGCGACCCGACGGTTGGTGCAAACCGCGATCCTCATCGACCTCGCCTGCTGGACCGTGTTCGGCATCGCCCAGGGCAGCCTGCAGCTGAGCAGTTTGTTGCTGCCCCTGGCCGGCGCTTGCCTGCCGGTGCTGCTGCGCCTGCTGGGCTTGCGTCAGGCGTGGCTGTACAGCGGATGCTTTTTTGCGCTGCTGATGGTGGCCGAGCACTTCAAGCTCAATGCGCTGATTTTCGGCATCGGTTATGTGCTGATCATGGCCGCACTGAAGGCGCCTCTAATCCTGCCGATTCCACTGCTGTGGATGAGCCGTTTGCAGACGTACTTCGCCATTCCGCTGATCCTCACGTTCGGCATTGTGCAGATCAACGTGCACAGCGCCCTGGACAGTCTTGGCTGGATTCAACTGATGGCATTGCTGCTGCTGCCGATCACCAGCAAACTGCTGGGCAACTGGCTCGGCCTCGGTTGGGCCGGCGCCTCGTTCAGTGGTGCCAGCCGCTGGCGGGAAAGCGTATTGCTGAACATTCGCGGCTTGAGCGAAATTGTCTTCCTCAACCTGCTGCTCCAACAACAACTCATCAGCCCGCCGCTGTACTTCGCGCTGATGTTGATGGGCTTGATCGCTACATTGCTGCCGGCCTTGACCGGCATGCACCGAATCCCGTTGAAAGCCGCCGCGCCGGCAAGGAGCCCAAATGCCAACCGTTGAAATGCAACGCCGCCAGGTCGTAGTGATCGGTGCCGGCCCTTCCGGCGCCATCGCCGCCGCACTGCTCAAGCGCAAAGGTCACGATGTACTGGTGATTGAACGCCAGCATTTTCCGCGCTTTTCCATCGGCGAGAGCCTGTTGGCCCACTGCCTGGACTTCGTCGAAGAAGCGGGCATGCTCGACGCCGTCAACGCCGCCGGTTTCCAGGTGAAAACCGGTGCTGCGTTCGCCTGGGGCGAGTGCTACAGCGCCTTCGATTTCAGCGACACCTTCACCCAGGGCAAACCAACGACGTTCCAGGTTCAGCGTGCGGATTTCGACAAGTTGCTGGCCGATCAGGCCGCGCTGCAAGGCGTGGAAATTCGTTACGGCGAGGCCATCGTCAGCGTCGACATCAAGGGCGCCAAGCCGCAACTTGGCGTACGCCGCGAAGACGGCAGCGAATACACCATCGAAGCCGAGTTCATGCTCGACGCCAGCGGCTACGGGCGCGTCCTGCCGCGTTTGCTCGAGCTTGAGGCACCCTCGAACTTCCCGGTGCGCCAGGCCGTGTTCACCCACGTCGAAGACTGCATCGACAGCCCGGACTTCGACCGCACCAAGATTCTCATCACCACCCACCCGACAAAACGCGATGTGTGGTTCTGGACCATTCCGTTCAGCAACGGGCGCTGCTCGATTGGCGTGGTCGCCGCCGAGGAACACTTCGAAGGTCGCACCGACAACCTCGACGACTGCCTGCGCGGTTTCATTGCCGAGACGCCAAGCCTGGCCGGCGTGTTGAACAACGCCGTGTGGGACACCGAAGCCCGAACCATTGGCGGCTACTCGGCCAACGTCAAAAGCTTACATGGCCCGGGTTTCGCGCTGCTGGGTAACGCGGCGGAGTTCCTTGACCCGGTCTTCTCCTCGGGCGTCACCATCGCCATGCGTTCGGCCAGCATGGCCGCCGCAGTGCTGCACCGTCAGCTGCAAGGCGAAAGCGTTGACTGGCAGACCGAGTTCGCCGATCCGCTCAAGCGCGGCGTCGACACGTTCCGCTGCTACGTCGAAGGCTGGTACGCCGGGACCTTCCAGGACGTGATCTACCATGAGGGCGGCTCAGCGGAAATCCGCCGGATGATCTGCTCCATTCTCGCCGGGTATGCCTGGGACGAACGCAATCCGTTCGTCAGCGAAGCCAAGCGCCGCTTGAAGGTTATTTCGGCGCTCTGTGCAAGAGAGGAGACATGAGCTTTCCGAGCGACTGCGGTGGGTCAGCTAAGATTAATGTTGAATGCCTCACCACCCTCGCGAACAAGCTCGCTCCCACGGGGATGACGGGCTATCTGCGATGGCTGCTGGTCGCGACGACCCTGTTGCTGAGCGCCTGCGCCAGTCGTGCGCCGCTGCCCGAGCAAAACCCGAACCTTGCGCTGCCCATGCAACTGCATATCCAGCGCTTGCAGGCTGACCAGCGCCAGGATTGGGTATTGGTGATCCAGCGTGAAGACCAAGGCATTCGCTGGTCGATGATGGACCTGTTGGGCATTCCTCAGGCCCGCCAGAAACTGATCGATAAACACTGGGAATCCGACGGGTTTTTGCCACCCAATCCGGAAGCCCGGGAGCTGTTCGCAGCGTTGCTGTTTGCACTGACGCCGAACGATGAACTGGCCGCCAATTATCCTGGCGCCTGGCAGCACGGCACACAACGGTCCTTGCCCGAGCGCTGGGACATCCGCTACGCACAACCGCAGAATTTTCAATTGCAGCTACCGAAAGGTCCGACCTACCAAGTCACTCCACTGAGCGGTGACGCGCCATGACCACCTACCTCAATGCCCTCGGGGTGGTCTGCGCCTTGGGCCGCAACAAACAGGAAGTCGCACAAAACCTGTTTGCCGGCGACTGCTCCGGCATGGTCGATGAGGCTGGATGGGTACGCGAGCGGTCATTGCCGGTCGGTGCGGTCCGAGGCGAATTGGTGGCAATTCCAGACGACATGTCGCTGCATCGCAGCCGCAACAATCAGTTGCTGCTGGAAGCCGCGCTGCAAATCCGCCCGGACATCGACAGTGCAATTCAGACCTACGGCCACCACCGCGTCGGTGTGGTGCTGGGCACCAGCACCTCGGGCATCCACGAGGCCAGCCAGGGCCTGACCCATTACATCCGCGAAAAACAGTTCCCGGCTGAGTATGACTATCAGCAGCAGGAACTCGCGGCCCCGGCGAATTTTCTCGCCGACTGGCTGCAACTGAGCGGTCCTGCCTATGTCATTTCCACAGCGTGCACCTCCAGCGCCCGTGCGTTGATGAGCGCCCAGCGCCTGCTGGACCTCGGCGTGTGCGATGCGGTGCTGTGCGGAGGCGTCGATACCCTGTGCGAGCTGACGCTCAATGGTTTTTCGGCACTGGAAGCGGTCTCGGGGCAACGCTGCAATCCGTTCTCGGTGAACCGCAACGGCATCAACATCGGCGAGGCAGCGGCGCTGTTTGTGATGAGCCGACAGGCTGGCGATGCACCATCAATTGCCTTGCTTGGCAGCGGCGCCAGCTCCGATGCACACCACATTTCCGCCCCCGAACCCACGGGCCGTGGCGCCTTGCAGGCGATGAACAAAGCCTTGAGCCGTGCGCACCTGAAGCCGCAGCAGATCAACTACCTCAACCTTCACGGCACGGCCACCCAGCACAACGACGCCATGGAAAGCCAGGCGGTCGCGACGCTGTTCCCCGAAGGCGTGCCTTGTTCTTCCACCAAACCCATGACCGGCCACACCCTCGGCGCCGCCGGTGCACTGGAAGCCGCGTTCTGCTGGTTGAGCCTGAGCCCGGTCAATGTCGATCACGTTCTGCCGCCCCATCTCTGGGATGGCCAGCCGGATCCCCAGTTACCCGCGCTGAATTGGGTGACCCCGGCCGCTCGCCTGGCGTCCATTGCTCCGCGCTACCTGATGAGCAATTCCTTCGCTTTCGGGGGCAACAACGTCAGCCTGATTATCGGAGACGCCCCATGATTGACTGGCCGCTCGCCGAACTGCTGCCCCACGGCGGCGACATGATCCTCATCGAGCAGATCCTGGCGTTCGATGAAGAGCAGATTCACACCCGTCTTATCGTCAGACCCAATGGCCTGTTCAGTCGCCCCGACGGCAGCATGCCGGCATGGGTCGGCATTGAACTGATGGCCCAGAGCGTCGCTGCGTTCGCCGGTTGCCATGCGCGCCAGCGCGGTGATGACGTGGAAATGGGGTTCTTGCTCGGCAGCCGCAAATTCGAGAGCAACGTCGAAAATTTCCCGGCGGGCACCGAGCTGACCATCCATGGCATCCGCTCCCTGGAAGACGACAACGGCATGGGCGTGTTCGAATGCCATATCAACGGCACGGGCATTCACGTGACAGCCCGTCTGAACGTGTATCGCCCGCCCCACGCGGCTCAATATCTTCATGAATCCCAGGAATCCAGTGATGACTGAATCCGTACTGGTCACCGGTTCCAGCCGTGGTATCGGCCGCGCCATCGCCTTGCGCCTGGCCCAGGCCGGGCATGACATCGTGCTGCATTGCCGTAACGGCGTGGCCGATGCGCAAGCCGTCCAGGCCGAAATCGAAGCCGTGGGGCGCCAGGCGCGCATCCTGCAATTCGACGTGTCCGACCGCGCCAGCTGCAAAGCCATCCTTGAAGCGGACGTGGAAACCCACGGCGCCTATTACGGCGTGGTGCTCAATGCCGGCCTGACCCGCGACGGTGCTTTTCCGGCGCTGAGCGAGGATGATTGGGATGTGGTGATGCGCACCAACCTCGACGGTTTCTACAACGTGCTGCACCCGGTGATGATGCCGATGATTCGCCGCCGCGCACCGGGGCGGATCGTCTGCATCACCTCGGTGTCCGGGCTGATCGGCAACCGTGGCCAGGTCAACTACAGCGCCTCCAAGGCCGGCTTGATCGGTGCAGCGAAGGCATTGGCGATTGAGTTGGGCAAGCGCAAAATCACCGTTAACTGTGTCGCCCCCGGCCTGATCGACACAGCCATGCTCGACGAAAACGTGCCGGTGGAAGAACTGATGAAAATGATCCCCGCGCAGCGCATGGGCACCCCTGAAGAGGTGGCCGGCGCGGTGAATTTCCTGATGTCGGCGGAAGCCTCGTACATCACCCGGCAAGTTCTGGCCGTCAACGGAGGCCTGTGCTGATGAAGCGCGTCGTCGTCACCGGCATGGCCGGTATCACCTCACTGGGCAGCGACTGGGCGACCATCGTCGGCAACTTCGCGGCCAACCGCAGCGGCATCCGCCGGATGCACGAGTGGGACCGCTTCACCGAACTCAACACACGCCTGGCCGGGCCGATCGATGATTTCACGGTGCCAAGCCACTGGACCCGCAAACAGCTGCGCAGCATGGGCCGGGTATCACGGCTGGCCGTCGGCGCGTCGGAACTGGCACTGGCCGACGCCGGTTTGTTGGGCGACGAATCGATCAAGGACGGGCGCATGGGCGTCGCCTGCGGCTCCTCCACCGGTAGCACCGACGAGATCAAGGCCTTCGGCAACATGCTGCTCAACTCGGTGGCCGAAGGCCTGAACGCCAATTCCTACGTGCGGATGATGCCGCACACCACGGCGGCCAATATCAGCATCTTCTTCGGCCTCACCGGTCGGCTGATCCCCACGTCCAGCGCCTGCACCAGCGGCAGCCAGGGCATCGGCTATGCCTACGAAGCGATCAAATTCGGGCGCCTGCCGCTGATGCTCGCCGGCGGTGCCGAAGAACTGTGCCCGACCGAAGCCATGGTCTTCGACGCGCTCTACGCCACCAGCCTGAAAAACGACACCCCGCAACGCAGCCCACGCCCTTACGACAGCGAACGTGATGGCCTGGTGATTGGTGAAGGTGGCGGCATGCTGGTGCTCGAAGAACTGGAGCACGCCCTGGCGCGCGGTGCCCACATCCACGCCGAGATCGTCGGCTTCGGCAGCAACGCCGACGGCCAGCACACCACCCGCCCTGAACAAATCACCATGCGCCGGGCCATGGAACTGGCCCTGGAAGATGCCGGGCTTGTGCCTTCAGACATCGGCTACGTCAACGGCCACGGCACCGCCACCGAACAGGGCGACATCGCCGAAACCCTGGCCACCAGCAGCCTCTTTGGCGAACACATGCCGATCAGCTCGCAAAAGAGCTTCCTCGGCCACACCCTCGGTGCCTGCGGTGCACTGGAGTCGTGGTTCAGCATCGAAATGATGAACCGCGACCTGTACGCCCACACCTTCAACCTCGACAACGTCGACCCGCACTGCGGCAAACTCGACTACTTGCGTGGCGAGTTTCGGCAGATGAGCAATCAGTTTGTGATGAACAACAACTTTGCGTTTGGTGGGGTCAATACGTCGCTGATTTTCAAGCGCTGGTCGTAATTCAAGTCAAAAGATCGCAGCCTTCGGCAGCGCCTACAGAGATTGGTGTAGGAGTTGCCGAAGGCTGCGATCTTTTCAATTTCACCGCAAAGAAATGACACAACCGGACGCCGGAGTACAAAAATTCAGAAACGTCCCACAGTCAGCGTTCGAGCTTCCCGGTAGGGTCAATGCTCCCCCGACACCCGTCAGGGCATCCCAAGGAAGAACGAACCATGACAAGAAAGGCCGTTATCGTTTTCAGTGGCGGGCAAGACTCAACGACCTGCCTGATCCATGCGTTACCGAAATACGACGAAGTCCACTGCATCACGTTTGATTATGGCCAACGCCATCGCGCCGAAATTGAAGTGGCGCAGCAGCTTGCAAAGCAACTTGGCGTGACGGCTCATAAAGTGTTGAACGTGTCTGTGCTCAATGAGCTGGCAGTCAGCAGCCTGACACGCGACAACATCCCGGTTCCCAGTGCGAGCAGTGTCGATTGCAGAGTGCCGAACACCTTTGTGCCTGGCCGGAATATTCTGTTTTTAACGTTGGCTTCTATTTATGCCTATCAGGTGCACGCTGAAGCTGTCATTACGGGTGTGTGTGAAACAGACTTCTCGGGATACCCGGATTGTCGGCATGACTTTGTTCAGTCCCTGAACACCTCTGTCGAATTGGGAATGGACTACAAATTACGTATTGAAACCCCACTCATGTGGCTAACCAAGGCTGAAACCTGGGCGTTAGCTGATCATTACGAACAACTCGACCTGATTCGCGAGAGCACTCTGTCCTGCTACAACGGCGTGAAGGGAAGCGGGTGTGGGGATTGCGATGCATGCAGTCTTCGTGAAAAAGGCTTACGTGAGTACTTGCAAAACAACACATATATCTTGAGCAACCTAAAGCACAAACTGAATCTAGGTTAGCCGACCTAAAAACATGAACCGGGTCAATGCCATTGGCCCTGTTCACTCACCGTCACGATACCTGCCCCCCTGCCACAAACCGTTTGAATAGCGACCGAGCCCCATACGCAGGCAATACATTAAAGAACGCAAAAAATACTTTTATCGCTATCTGAACGAAGACTATAGAAAGAATTTCACTATTCGTCATCACCCCATAAAATGCGATAAAACAAAAAATAAAGCTGTCTATTATTACCGCAAAAAAAGCACTGAGAAATACACGTAAAAACAAATAACGCGAATTCGTCAGCTCTTTTATTTTCGACAACAAATATGAATTAACATACTCTGAAAAAAGAAATGACACCGAAGACGCAACAAGCACTGACGACACCTGCGCAACAACCGCACTATAAGGAGCGTCCAACTCCCACCCAGGCAACCCAGGAAGATATGAAACCGCACTCAATAGCACTATTATTAATGCGTTACTTGCAAAAGCAAACAATATTGCTTTTCTTGCAAGCCGAAGCCCGTAAAACTCGTTCAATAAATCAACTATTAAAAAAGTTAGCGGAAATAGAAAGACCCCTGGAGTAACAACCAGATCAAACACACTTAAGTAAACAAGCTTTGTCGCACCAATATTTGCAAATATGTACAAAGCAAGCAGTAGAAGATTCAATACTACATAAACCATCCACGAACGCTCATGACGATCATTCAACTCGTACGTGGTCAGCGCAACCCCGCCAGAATAAAATTTCCTGTATATATCCCTAACTTCAGTCTTACTTAAGTCATCTATAATTTCACTTTTCAACACCTCTTCCAGTCTAACCTTGATGAGCTTTCCCGTAGAGACAACCATAATCATTGCAAGGTTTTTACTCCTCTCAAAACCTAACAGTTTGTATTTCGTATTTTCGGAGTCACTAACCATTAAACCTTTCCTCAATCACCTCGCCAACCACCCGAATTGCGTCTGATTCAACACAGCACTCAGTCGTCATAAATAGTTTTTTTGAGTCCGTGTTGTACACCAACTGCTCTTTACCGCAAGTCGACAAACCTTTCTTTACAATCAACAGATCTCCTGGCTCATTCACGCCAGAAATTTCATTCTCCACAAGCACACCTATTAAATTACAGGCCGTTCCGAAATAATAAGTCAGCGGGTAAATCGTACACAGCTCTCCAATCCTCTTATCCAGACTTCGAACCAAATCACTTTCCTTGATCACCGGAACAGCGGCCGGATTCATATTCCCTTCCGGAGAAACATCGCTTTCGATTATTTCTCTCTCTTGAAAGTCAACTGTTTCTATCTCCTTATAGGAGACACCAAAAAAATCCGAAATCTTGCGAATCGTAGACTGCTGGACATTTACAACTCGCCCTTCGAGAATGTTATAGATCGTAGTTCTGGTCAAACCACTGGAATTACATAACGACAACTGCGTCTCGCCACGACTCTTAATCAGGTACTTAATATTATTTTTCAGATTTTCCGTCTTTTCTTTTTTGTACATCAACGTTCTACCACTCTGTTTTCGATCATACCCTACCGCCTCTTCAAGCAAATACTACCGAGAAGCCTTTGTGAGAGTAGCATCCTACATAGCTAAGCACGGCACAAAAAAATATCAGTAATACGCAGAGCAACCGTTAGAAAATATTTCATCTGCGATATTTCCGACATACGAATCATCGAGAACTTACAGGAGTTTCCTACAGAAACACCTCACATAAAAATTGTAAAAAACACCAAATAAAAACAAATAAGAAAAAGATGTAAGACATTACGCACAAACCACAACTCACGAATCATTTAATTACACAGATGTTCATTTATTAGATTAATAAAATTGAATTTTCTGGTAATAAATCCACCTGCGCATCACCCGTAATCAGTAATTAATAACAGCGACTCCAAGAGATCGGGCGATGTTTCTTTTAACCTTGCAGGGAGCTCCATCATGAAAAAAACCACCTCGAATCCTCCGCCATCAACGGACCTTCCACCCGACGACCACATCGAGTTGTCCAAACTCTCCGAGATCACCGAACGCCTCGTCAGCGCTCGTCTGCGCAATCCGGATCGCCCCGACCCTGTCAGCCACGTATTCACCATCGTTCCGAACGTCGATACGGAGTCGCTGCTTAGCCACGCCTGCGAAACCCTCGCCTCACTGAATGTCATGAGCACGGATCTCGCCTGCGAGCTGGAAGGCTCGCGCCGCAATGTCGCACTGGCCATACAGCAACTGGCTGCTTTAGGTGAACTGCTGGTCAACAGAGCGTTGGATAACCTGGACCCGCCTTAGGGCTCGCCTGAGGTTTCGCCAAACCGCGAGCACGGTGTGTTCGCGTTCTTACCACTGGAGGTTTTTTGTCATGGATCGATACATGCCTATCACTGGCATCGACTGCACCATTGCATCGTTGGTGATCGACACCGAAGCACCGCTGGACGTGTTGCACGAAACAGCGGCCTACCGCATCCGCACCGCGACTCAACTGCTGGAAAACCTAGCGTGTGACGAAGGCATTTACAGCGAACTGGCGCGTGTACTGGTCACGTCATTGCGCGATGGCTGTGATTTGATGGATGTCATCGGGCGACGATTGCAGAAGCAAATTTCGGCGTAGCTCGTACACCAGAAACGACAAAGGGCGCCTTTCGGCGCCCCTTCACAAACAGGTCGGCTTGTCATCGCCCTTTACCTGCCTGGCTCTGTGATGGCTGGTTGCCCAGGATCCTCAGAGTCTCACAAGCCCCTTTCGGGAACGCCATCAGTATTGTCCGAAATCCCCCTACGAACAACCGCTGGCAACTTGCCCACCTCAGCCAAATTTGCTGCGCTTATAGGCCTAAGGCCTTGCGTACAGCGACTTTTATCGCAAAAAACTCATCTGTTTCAAGTTGTGAAATGACGTAAGTGCGCTTCCCTCGACGATCTCGGCTCTTTATTCGGTCGAGCCTGGAAAGACTGACGGTGGCAACCATATCGCATTTAGCCCAACACGTCGGGCTTGCTCCCTGCAGATGATTCGGCAGCTCTAGATGGTGTTCAAGCAGTTGATCCGGAGCGGTTGTACTAAGCGGCACAACCGTCACCAACAAGCTGTTGGTTCTGTGTTTGCGAATCACGACAACAGGTCTGACCTTGATCATTTCGGGAACTTCGTAACCCCTGAAATCACAAATCAGTACGCTGCCTTCCTTGGGTTGATATAGAAGTGGCATCCATGGCACTCATCTAAAGAAATCGATTCTGCTCAATATCGGGTGAATCACGAAACCGGATCCGTTACGTGAAGTGTCCCTGCGTTCAAGCCCCTTATCTCGACTCGTCGACAGCTCAACAAATACCTTGGTGATCGGCGATCATTTGGTCCTTGCGCTGCACCAGCCACGCCGCCGTCACCGGATAAAGCTGCCCCAAGCAGAAGTATTGTGTGTGTGTGACGTTATGCGGCGTGCTGGATTGAGCGCCTTTCGGCCCCTTCACAGACAGGTCAAGTTGTCATAGCCCTCAATGGGGTGATCAGGGCGGATCAAGATTATCCAGCACCCGATTCACCGCCAGTTCCCCTAGCATGATCGACTGCTGGATCCCCAGCAGTGTGTGGCCCTGTGAGCCCTTCAGGTCTCTGGCGAAGTCACTTGCCATGACGTTTGCCGAGGCTAGCGACACGCAGGCGTATTCCAGCAGGGTGTGGTTGTCGATATCGGGGGCGATGAGGAATAGGGGGCTGGGTTGGTGTGGCACGTCCGGATCGGTATCCGGTGGGTTTGGCGCATGGGTCATGATTCAGCGTCCTGAAAGTGGCGGCCACACCAAATTGCTTCTGATCAAAAGGGTGGCAGCTGTACGCAGGTTAGCAGACCGGGCCACGATGAAACCGGCGCGCCCGAAGGCGCCCTGCGCACAGCCACCGTCAAGGGCAGGTATGGACATACCTGCCTATCAGGAGCGCCAATGCGCTTCATTGTGGACACGGGCTGCTAAACCCGATCACTGACAATCAGTGACAAAAATCAAGCTACCGACAGCCCCAAAAGCGCACAAGCCGGCGGATTCTGGAGTAGGTGTAGGCAGCGCCGCAAGACGCTGTAGCCTTTGGGAAGGATTTCAGAAATGTCCCACGGGAGGGGGTGAAGTTTCCCGCCAGGTTGGCATGCAGAGGGTCTTTTGGGTGTACTTGCGGACGCCTTCGCTGGCAAGCCAGCTCCTACAGGGTTCCGTGGTGTGGCGAGCATTGTGTTCACACCGCTGAACACTGTAGGAGCGAGCATGCTCGCGATTGACTGCGCAGCAGTCACACCTGCAACGGCTCAACCTTGCTCGTCAGCAACTCCACAAACGCCCGCGCCATCGCCGATTTCTGGTCCTTGCGCTGCACCAGCCACACCGCCGATACCGCTGCCGGATCGAGCAGCGGCCGATAGACCACGCCGTCGATGCGCATCCGCTGATAGGACGCAGGCATCACCGAGACGCCAAGACCCGCGGCCACCAACCCGATGATGGTCATCGCCTCGCCAGCCTCTTGGGCAAAATGCGGCGTGAACCCGGCATCGCGGGCGAGGCTGAGCAGCTGCGCATACAGACCGCTGCCGTAACTGCGCGGAAAAAACACAAAAGGCTCAAGCGCCAGAGCTGACAGGAACAAGCCCTCTTCGCTGCCCTCCACCAGCGGGTGTTTGGAGCTGAGGACCGCGACCAGCGGCTCGCGCATCAATTCGACCACGCTGAGACTGTCCGGGAGGCCCAGCGGGCGCATGATGCCGACTTCAATCGATTCGTCCACCAGCGCATCGGCGACTTGGGTGCTGCTCATTTCCCGCAGGTTCAGGTGCACCGCCGGGAAGCGCTGGCGAAACGAGAAAATCGCCTGGGGGATGGTCGAGTTGAAGGGGGCTGACGAGGTGAAGCCGATCTTCAGTTCGCCCAACTCGCCCAACTGCGCCCGCCGCGCAACATCCGCCGCTTTGTCGACTTGCGCCAGCGCCAGTCGCGCTTCTTGCAGAAACAGCCGACCGGCTTCGCTCAGTTCGACCCGACGATTGGTACGTTCAAAAAGCCGTGCGCCGACTTCCTGTTCCAGCGCTTGAATCTGCTGGCTCAGCGGCGGCTGCGAGATGCCCAGCACCTGTGCAGCGCGGCCGAAGTGCAGTTCTTCGGCGACGGCGATGAAGTAGCGCAGATGACGCAATTCCATGGAAACCCCATTAGGTCGTAAAAGCTATCAAACAGGTCGAACAATATATTGGATTGAATCATTAGCCAGCTATATGCTTTTTTCATTGCCTGACCGGCTGCGTCCTCCGAGGTCCCCCGTGAAAACTGCTGTCGCCCCACTCGCCCATGAAGTTCCACCTTCAGCACCGGACGCTATCGCTACTGAGCTGGCAGAGATCTACATCGAAAAAGGCACCCCGGCGTTCATGCGCACGGTGCTGGCGTTGTTCTGCGGCGGCTTCGCGACGTTCGCCCTGCTCTATTGCGTGCAGCCGATGATGCCGTTGCTGTCCGACGAGTATTCCATCAACGCGGCGCAGAGCAGCCTGATCCTGTCGATCGCCACCGGCATGCTCGCCATCGGCCTGCTGATCACCGGCCCGATCTCCGACCGGGTCGGGCGTAAACAGGTGATGGTAGCGGCACTGTTCGCCGCCGCGCTGTGCACTATGGGCAGTGCGATGATGCCGAGCTGGCACGGCGTGCTGGCGATGCGCGCGCTGATCGGGTTGTCGTTGAGCGGTCTGGCAGCGGTGGCGATGACTTACTTGAGCGAAGAGATCCACCCGCAGCACATCGGCCTCGCCATGGGTTTGTACATCAGCGGCAATGCGATTGGCGGGATGAGCGGGCGTTTGATCACCGGGGTGTTGATCGACTTCGTCAGTTGGCACACGGCGATGCTGGTGATCGGTGGCCTGGCGCTGATTGCGGCGGCGGTGTTCTGGAAAATCCTCCCCGAATCGCGCAACTTCCGCGCCCGCTCGCTGCATCCGCGCAGCCTGGTCGACGGTTTCACCATGCACTTTCGCGACGCCGGGTTGCCGCTGTTGTTCCTCGAAGCCTTTGTGTTGATGGGTGCGTTCGTCACGCTGTTCAACTACATCGGCTATCGCCTGCTGGCCGCTCCGTACCACATGGAACAGGCCTTCGTCGGGTTGCTGTCGGTGGTGTACCTGTCGGGCATCTACAGCTCGGCAAAAGTCGGCTCGCTGGCCGACAGACTCGGGCGGCGCAAAGTGCTCTGGAGCACCATCACGCTGATGATCGGCGGTCTCGCCCTGACGATGTTCACCCCGCTGCCGCTGGTGATCATCGGCATGCTGATCTTCACCTTCGGCTTCTTCGGCGCCCACTCGGTGGCCAGCAGCTGGATCGGTCGCCGCGCCACCAAGGCCAAAGGGCAGGCATCGTCGCTGTACCTGTTCAGCTATTACGCCGGGGGGAGCATCGCTGGTACGGCGGGTGGCGTGTTCTGGCACTTGGGTGGATGGAACGGGATCGGGCTGTTCATCGGCACGCTGCTGGTGATTGCGTTGCTGGTGGCGTTGAAGCTGGCGAAGTTGCCACTACTGCCGCAAAACACCTCGACTACCTGAACACAGCCCGAGCCTCCAACTCGGTGTCGCGAGCTTCCAGCGTCAGCGATTGCAGCGCAACACCGTCGCGCTCAAGGTTATCGAGCCATTGCATCAAGGCTTGCGCGTTGCCGCTCAGGGTCAGGCGCAACACATCGTCATCGCTGTCCATCTGACGAATCTCCAGCCCCGCCTTCGCGGCGCTTTCGCTGATACGCAGCGACAGCGGCTGATGAGCGGAAGCCGGTGCCTGACTGCGCGGCAGTGCGTGTTGCAGTTGCGCGGCCAGCCCCCTCTGCTGCTGATATTGACGCTCGACCGCTTCCAGTCGCTGGCGGGTCGGTTGCCAGATCAGGCTGAACGCCATGACTGCCAGCAAAAACGCCCCCAACCCCAGCAATAGCCGTTGTTCGCGGACGGACAGTCGCTGCCATGCGTGTTTCATGCCTCGTTCTCCATGGTGAGGGTCGCGTGTACGCGGTCGGCCGCTTTGTTCGCGCTATCGAGCCTGACGGGCAGGCCTTGCTGGCGCCCACGTTCACGCAACTGTTCGAGCTCGGCGAGCGTGTTGGCGGTCAGCTGGATTTTCCAGCCATCGCCCTCGCGAAACTCGATGCGCTGGACCTCGACATGGCTGGCGCCGACCACCCGTTCGATCAGGTTGACCAACCCGGCCACCCGCGTGCCTTGCACTTCTACGGGCTGGTTTTGCAGCATTTTGAGTTGTACCGCCAGGTCGACGATGCGGCTTTGATCCGGATACAGCGCCTTGAATCGCTGCTCATTCTGGAGCGTGAGGCGCTGGGTTTCGCTGTCGAGAAAATTGATTCGCGTTTCAAGGGCGCCCCAGCTCAACAGCGCCACCATCAGCGCCGCCATTCCCCCCATTCGCCAGGGCAAACGCTGTCGCCGCGGTGCGAATACGCCGTGCAGCAGATTGATGGCCTGCGCCGGTCGGGAGTGCATCCATTGCGCGAAGGAGTCGTGACCTTGAGGCTCATCCAGCCACTGCATGTCCTTGGGCAGTAACGGTGTGAGCTGCGCCCGATGGTCTTGCGACAAGGCCATGCGCATCGGCAATGCACCCCCGATCAACCAGCGCCCAAACCACCAGACGCCCAGCGGTTGATCGCCGGGCAAGAGGTCTGCATCGACGAACACCCCACGCACCTCAATGGCCGCTTCGGCCAGCAGTGCGAGCACGCCCGCCAGACGTTCCCGTCCAATGACCAACACCGGATAGCAGCCATCACAGTCACGCGGGCCAACGCTCAAGTGCATCATCTCCAGCGCTTCGCTCAATTGGTCCTCAACGGCGAAGGCGATGGCCTGGGCCTTCGGTTTGCGTTTGGTCGGCCAGGGATCGGTGCGTACCCAGCTGCACATTTCCATGGGCAACAGCAGATCAATCGCCTGACCTTGCAGCGCTTGCGCGGCTTGCTTCAAAGGCATGGACTGACAGTCAGCGGTCGAGCCCCCTACACAACAAGGCCAGTCGATCGATAGCGATTCCAAACCTTCTGCAGTCAGGTAAAGCCAGGTGTTCATCACGACCTCTCGTTGGCAGTCAAAGGAAGAAAACGGCGTTGCAGCACGCTCAATTGGCGGGTGTCCGGATCGTGTTCGACATCCGTGGCCAAGCGCAAAATGCGTCCGCCCTGGGTTACCTGCACGGTGATCCGATACCAGCGGCTCTGGATGCCGAGGCCGTGGCTGCTCAAACCCAACCCGGAGAGCAACGGGTCTTGTGTAAAGGCCTGAACGCTGGCCCAGGGCGTCGTCGATGCCTGTCGAACCAGCGTGTCGGCGGTCGCGGCGTCTACATCACCGAGCGCTCGTAACACCAGCGTCGGCGCGGCGTTGATGTTCAGCGCAGCTTCGAGGGGCAGCGTCGCGACCCAGGGTTCCAGTTGCTGCAACAGTGGTCCATCGATGCCCGGCAACAAACGCAACTGGCTCAGCTCACCCAACGGGCCGACCTGGCTCAGTTGCAACGGCGGCAGGTTGAGCAGTTTCAGCAGGCGCTCCCAGCGGTCCAGGGTGACCTGATCGATTTGTCCCTGACGCAGCAACGCGTTGAGATTGAAGCGCCCGGCGAGGTCTTCGATGTCGACTCGGATCTGTGCGTCTTCAAGTTCAAAACCGGGTGTCATGCCGATCCGGTTATGAGCCTGGCCGGTGGCTTGCTCGGGCTCCTGCAACGCCGCTTGCAACCACAAGATCGCCCAGTCTTCTGCCCCGGTCGCGAGTTGGCGCAAACTCAATTGCTGCAACTGCTGACCACTGCTTTGCAGCGACAGGTGATGACTGCGCAACAAACCGCTGGTAATCAACAGCGCCAGGCTCATGACCAGTAAAACGCTGATCAGCGCGATGCCGCGCTGCCGATTCACCGCCGTGTTCCCGGCATTGGCAGCACCCTTCGGATGCCTTCGAAACGCCCGACCGACAGCTGAAACTCCAACGCCAGCGGCATTTCGGACGCCTGCCCTTGCGGCCATTCACTGAACCAGCCAGCCTGCTCGTCGAACAAACGCCAGCTCAATCCACGAACACCTTCAAGCAACTTTTGCCGTTGCATGACTTGCGAGCCTTCGCCTTGGCTTTCACGCCACAGCACGCCGTTGTCCAGGCGATAGGTCAGCGCTTGGCGCTCACTTCGGGGCTGATCCAGAGGGTTGCGCCAATGGCTGCGCTGGAACCGCAAAAGCGACGGCGCAAGCACCACCGATTGCGCAGTGACGTGCATCAAATCCCGCTCGATGACCGCCACCGCCCGCTGCAAACGCCTGAGCTCCCGTTCATGCGCCGTCGTGCCTTGCTGCACGCGCACCACGCCATCGAACAAGCCCCAACTGGCCAAACCCAGCACGGCGAAAATAGCCATGGCGATCACCAGTTCCAACAAGGTGAACCCACGCTGCTTACTGATCACGAACAGGAATCCAGCCAGTGGCGCGGTGCAGGGTGTGCTCACGCCCCGGAACGCTGACGTGAACGTCTGCCCTGAGCAGGCGCGGGTCGGCGGTGGCGCTGATGTGCTGACGCAGCTGCCAGTCACGCTGATCCATCTGCACCAAGCGTTGCTGCTGCCCGACTTCAAGGCGCGACTGCAGGCGTAATTCATTCAACTGGTTGTCTGCCAGCCAGACCGCGAACAATCTTTGTTCGACAGCGCTGCTCTGCTTCAGCACGTATTGGCTGGCCGACAAAACGGCTGCCGCCAGCGTGGCGAAGATCGCCAGGGCCACCATGATTTCCAACAGTGTGAAGCCGGCCATGTGCGACATTGGTTTGCGCTCAGTCATTGATCACGACCTCGCCGATGCCGTCGCCGGACAGGCTCAACCAGGTCCTGTTGCTGGAGACGAATCTGAGCGTGAAATCGCTGGTTTCATCACTGCTGAGCATTAACAGTTGTGGCGCACCTTCGTCAGCCCCCAAACTCAGCGAATAGCCGTCCCGTTCCAAACGAGGTTGCACGCCATCCGGCCAACGCGACAGCGCCGCCACCGACGCCCATCCCCTGTCGCCAAGACGCATGACCCGGAAGCCATCGACGCTCAGCCGCACGCCGTACTCCTGGCCGTCGAGCACGGCGCGCTCACGCAGTTGCCCGATCATCTGCGCCATGGCGCCCGCTTCCTGCTTGACCTTGCGCGCCGGACTGACACCCGTGGCCAGGCTCACCATGCCCAACAACACGCCGATCACCACGATCACGATCATCAGTTCGAGCAAGGTAAATCCTCGGCAGCGCTTTTCCATGAATCAGTCATCCTCCGAGACCAATATCCACCCCGAGCCCTTCACCGCCCGCGACGCCATCGGCGCCCAGGGAATACAAATCGTAGGTGCCATCGACCGAATTCACGCCGGGGTTGAGGTACTGATAGGGCGTGCTCCAGGGATCGACGGGCATGCTCTTGAGGTAGCCCTGCGGGTTCCAGTTGCGTGCCGCCGGCGATCCGGAAGGTCGTTTGACCAAGGCTTCGAGGCCTTGCTGGGTCGAGGGATAGTGGGCGTTGTCGAGTCGATACATTTCCAGTGCGGTGGCGATGGCCTGGATATCGATTTTGGCAGCGGTGACCTTGGCCTGATCGGGACGGCTCATGAACTGCGGCACCACGATGGCCCCCAGCACACCAATGATGACGACCACCACCATGATTTCAATCAGGGTAAAACCGCGCTGCTTGTGTTGACGGACAGGTTGCATGGATCAATTCACCAATTGGTTGAGGCTGAGAATCGGAAGCAGGATGGCCATGACGATCAGCAGCACGACGCCACCCATCAGCACCAGCATCGCCGGCTCGAACAGGCTCACCACCAGCGCAATGCGCGCGGCGAGGCTGCTTTCCTGCTGTTCGGCGGCGCGGGCGAGCATGCGATCGAGTTCACCGGCGCGTTCGCCGCTGGCGATCATGTGCAGCATCATCGGCGGGATATCGCCGCTCTGTTCCAGGCCCCGGGTCAGGGTTGCGCCTTCGCGGACCGAGCGGGCGACGTCGACCATCCGCGCTCGAATGGTCAGGTTGCCGATGACCGCCGCGGCGATCTCCAGCGCATCCACCAGCGGCACGGCACTCTTGCCGAGGATCGCCAACGTACTGGCAAACCGTGCGGCATCCATGGCGCGCAATACGTCGCCGATGACTGGCACATTCAATACCCAGCGATGCCAGCGCAGGCGCCACAGCGGCTGGCGCAAACTCCAGCGCCAGAGGCCGAGCAATGCGGCCAGCACGCTTATCATCAGCAGGAAATGATTGCGCAACCCGTCGCTCACACCGATCAGCGCCTGGGTCAACCAGGGCAATGGCTGACCGCTGTCGACGAAGATCTTCACCACGTCCGGCACGACGTAGCCGAGCAGAAAGCCGACGATCGCCACGCTGGCCAGCATCAGGATCAACGGGTACACCAGGGCCATCTGGATTTTCTGTCGCGAGGCCTGTCGGGCCTGGGTGTAAGCCGCCAGTTGTTCAAGCACATGCCCCAAGTGCCCGGAGCGCTCGCCGGCTGCCACGGTGGCGCGGAACAACTCGGGGAACGCCTTGGGAAACTGCCCTAACGCCGAGGCCAGCGCATGGCCTTCCATTACCCGGGACCTGACCGCCGACAGCAGGCCAGCAACCTTGCGTTTGGTACTCTGCTTCGCCACCGCTTCGAGGGCTTCTTCCAGCGGCAGACCGGCCTGCACCAATGTTGAAAGCTGCAAGGTCAGCAAGGCCAGATCCGCTGCGCTCAAGCGTCCGCGATGGAATGCCTTTCCCGCGTCCCTGCTGACGTCTATCTCGCTCAACGCAAGCGGCCACAAGTGACGCTCACGCAACAATTGCCGTGCATGACGCGGTCCATCAGCTTCCAACCGTCCCTTGCAGGATCGGCCATGGGCATCGTGGGCGCGGTAATCGAAGGTCGGCATCGGTCAGTGCTCCTGCGTCACGCGCAACAGTTCGTCGAGGCTGGTCAATCCGCTCACCACCCGCTGCTGGCCGTCCTGAAACAGGCTGCGTGAAACCTTGCGCACTTCTTCGATCAGCGCCTGTTCGCTGGCGCCCTGATGGATGAGCGCCGACACTGCGGGGGTTACGCTGATCAACTCGTAAATGCCGATGCGTCCGCGATAACCGTGCTGGCATTGCTCGCACCCCGCCGCTCTGAACAGCGGCGGCGGCGTTAAAGGATCGAGCCCCAGACGTTCGCAAGCCGTCGCGTCGGCGATGTACGAAACCTTGCAGTGCGGACACAACGTGCGCAGCAGTCGCTGGGCCAGAATGCCGACCAATGAGGACGCCAGCAGATAGGCATCGACACCCATGTCCACCAGCCGCGTGACCGCGCCGGCCGCGCTGTTGGTGTGCAAGGTCGACAGCACGAGGTGCCCGGTGAGGGAGGCCTGGACAGCGATCTCGGCGGTTTCGCGGTCGCGGATTTCGCCGACCATCACCACGTCCGGGTCCTGTCGCAATATCGCCCGCAAGCCTCGGGCGAAGGTCATGTCTACCTTTGGATTCACCGGCATCTGACCGACGCCCGGCAGGTGATATTCGATAGGGTCTTCGACGGTGAGGATGTTGCGGGTCTGGTCGTTGAGGCTGCTCAGGGCCGCATACAGGCTGGTGGTTTTGCCGGAGCCCGTGGGACCGGTCACCAGGAGAATGCCATGGGGTTTTCCCAGCAACAGGTGCAACGCTGCAAGCGTGTCATCCGGCATGCCCAGCCGATGCAGATCCAGTCGCCCGGCCTGTTTGTCGAGCAGGCGCAACACCACTCGTTCGCCGTGCGCTGAAGGCAGCGTAGAGACCCGCACATCGACTTCATGACCGGCCAGACGCAAAGCCATTCGGCCATCCTGGGGTACGCGCTTTTCGGCGATGTCCAGGCGCGCCATGACCTTGATCCGCGATACCAGCAGCGTCGCCAGTTCGCGCCGCGGCCTGAGCATTTCACGCAACTGGCCGTCGACCCGCATGCGCACCGACAGGTATTGCTCGAACGTTTCCAGATGCACGTCGGAGGCATGCTCGCGCACCGCTTCGCCGAGCAGGGCGTTGATCAACCGAATGATCGGCGCATCGCCCTGCTGCTCCAGCAGGTCGGCGGTTTGCGGGACCTGATCGACCAGGCTGAGCAAGTCCAGCTCTTCGTCCAACCCTTGGGCGACCTGTTCCATCGCGCTCTGCCCTTCGCGATAGGCCGCTGCCAGACGCAAGGCGTATTCGCCGGGCTCGACGATCTGTATCGGCAGCGCCCGGCCGCACACGCGCTGCGCTTCCGCCAACGCGGTCAGCGATGCATCGGCGCGTATCACCAGGCATGGCTTGTCACCCGCTTGCTCCAGCAGCACACCGCAACGCCGGGCAAACCCGAACGCCAATTGCTCGCAGACTCCGCTCATGGCATCACGGCGCCTTGCCGCGCAGGTCGAACACTGGCGCGTCACTCACGGGCTCGAACAACTGCCGCGCTTCGGCCGGCAGCAGCAACGAGTTGTTTTCACCGGCGCCGGACTTGCTCAGGTCACGCAGCGCGTTGTACCGCTGCTGGCTGACCTGGGACAGGTCCTCTTTGCTGCGCACGATGGTCGGACGCAGAAAAACCATCAGGTTGCTTTTGGTCTGGGTGTCGCGACTCCAGCGAAACAGCGCGCCGAGATACGGAATATCGCGCAGCAGCGGCACACCGCTTTTCTGGGTGCGCACGCTATCCCGGATCAGCCCGCCGATCACGATGATTTCGCCATCGTCGGCGAGGATGGTGCTCTTGAGCGCACGCTTGTTGGTGATCAAATCCGAAGAGTCGATGCCCGACACAGACGGCGCGATGTCCGACACTTCCTGCTGGACCTCAAGACGCAAGGTCGAGCCTTCATTGATGTACGGCTTGATCTTCAGGCTGATGCCCACGTCCTTGCGCTCGACGGTAGTGAACGGATTGTCCGCACCGTTGCTGTTGGTCGCGTAGGAGCCCGTCTTGAACGGTACGTTCTGGCCGACGATGATTTCCGCTTCCTGGTTATCCAGCGTCAACAGGCTCGGCGTCGAGAGCAGGTTGCTGTGGGTGTTGCTGGCCAGCGCCGAAATCAACGCACCGAAGCGGTCGCTGCCCAGTTGCAGGATCGCGCCTTCGGGGGCCGATTTTTTCTCATCGAATGTCAGCCCGCCGACAATCGGAATGTCGGTGCCGGGGAAGTTGATGAAGCCTTTGGCGTCGCCGGTGTTGAGGTTCCACTGCACACCGACGGCCTCGGCGATGTCCCCAGAGATTTCGACGATGGCGGCATGGATCAGCACTTGGGCCCGTGGCTGATCCAACTGACGCACGATGCTTTCGATGGTCCGCACTTGTGCCGGTTCGGCGATCAGCACCAAGGCATTCTGGCTTTCGTCAGCCTTGATCATGAACGTCGCGCCGGTGGATGCGTCCCTTGCATTGCCGACGCCGGGCGCCTGCTTTCTGCCCTGCCCCATCGACTCCAGAATCTCGGCCAATTGCTTGGCATCGCTGTGGCGCAGGCGAATCACCCGGGCGTTGTCGAGGGTGGCGGTGGCGGGCGTATCGAGGCCTCGCGCCAACTCGGTCAGGCGCTGGCGAACGGTCGGCGGACCAATGAAGATCAGGCGATTGGTGCGGTTGTCGGCCAACACCTGGATGGCGGACTCGGCGTTGCGTTTGCCCAGCGAAGCCTCGATCACGGGCGCGACATCGGCGGCCTGGGCATGCCGCAGTTGCACCACGGTATGCAGGTTGTTCTGACCGGAATCCAGTTGGCGCACGACCTTGCCGATGCGAGCCACATTGGCCGCTGTATCGGTCACCACCAACGCATTGGCCGACACCGACGGGCCGACGTAGCCACTGGCCGACACCAACGGCCGCACCAGCCCGGCAATGTCCGCCGCGCTGCTGGTGTTCAAGTCGATGACACGGGTCACATATTGCGAGGCCGTGGCGGTCTTTTCCGAGCCCTGACCGGCGCGCGTCCTGGCCTCGGCAACCGGCGTGATGAGGATCCGGTCACCCTCGTCGATCACCGTAAAGTTGTGGGCATCGAGCACCGAATAGAACAGCCGGCGCACCCCTTCGCGGTCCAGGGCCTGGCGGGACATGATCGTGATGCGGCCGGAGACTCGAGGGTCCAGCACTACGGTGGTTCCCAGAATGTTGGAGATCTCTTCGACGATGTCGCGCAGTTCGGCATTGTTCATCGCCAACTGCCATTTTTCTTCCTCGGCCTCAAGGGCGCCGTGGAACAACGCGATCGTCATGGCGACAAAAAAAAGCACAGGCCGCAACGCCTGTGCCCCGAGAACGCTATTCATGAATGTGTTCACTCTGACACCCCGGTATCGGGGAGGAAAAAACGCGGAGAAATGATCGGTGCCGGTGATTTGGCGGGGGCTTCAACCCGATGCAGAAAAGCGCTGGCAGCAGGCTTGAGGGCCAACAATTCTTCTCGCCCCTTGCTCCACAACACCACCTGACCGGCCTCGATCCGGCGCAGTACGCTGCCGCCGGGCAGGCGATCTCCCACCTTGTAAAGGTGCGAACCCTGGGTGTCCGCCAGCAACGCTTTGGATAATCCGCTGCGGATAACAAAACTCGCGTGCAAGATCAGTGGTTCGGTACTGGGTACCAACTGCACACCGGCCGTGAGGCCGAGCACCGTAGCGACCGAGGTTGCATCTAGCATTTCGCGGGGCAGTGCAGCTGTTCGAATGATCTCGACGGGCTGGGGAGGAGTCGCAAGGCCTTCGCGAAAACGCCACTCTTGCCAGGCCAGAAATGCGCCGTAGCCTACTGGCACCGCCAATAAGCACAGACGTGCAGCGAGCCTGGTCAAACGTGCCAGTGAAAACCTCACAGCTCCATTCACTCAAATTGCCCCTTCGCCGCCTTGTTGCACCGAAAAAATGACATTCGTCGCAACACGCGATGGTTGCAGGCTTCATGGAAAATCACGGCACCGACATGCAGCGCAATCAGTAACGACAGCACAACACATGCCCAAATATGCACGGTGAAGTAACGGGCGATCAGATGCGGATCACGCAGCGGTTGAGCAAATTCCACAACCCCAAACACATCAATCGGACGATCCATCATCAACACGCCAGTCACCAGTACGATGGCGACAATCAGATAAATCAGCACGTGCACCAACGGTGCAAGCGCATCGACAAGCAAAATGGATTTCCAGTCCAAACAACGGACATGCGAAAAAAACAAAAACAGCCGCCATACAAAAAACGGTATGAACACGGTCGTCAGCGAGACATTGAAGGACGCTACCGACTGTTTGATGGGTGCCGAAACGTCAACACTGGCCACAAAAAAACCGGACAGCAACGTCCATAAAATGACAGCCGCCGAAAACCAGTGCAGCCATACACGCAGCGTGGAGTAAACCAAAACCGTCATTTTCAACCCGATCATCAACAGATGAGATGAGTCTTCAGGCGACCCGAATTCGATCGCCTGAAGTGTCACGCAAAGGACTTACAGCTTGTTCCACGCCATGTGCCAATGAGCACCGACGCCGGGCTCGTAACCGTTGGCGCTCGGGCTGTACTGCTTGCAGTAACCGGACTCAGGGAACGGCTTGCATTCAAAGACTTCATTGGTCTTCGGTTGCAGGACTTTGGTGCCGGCGGTGTAGTCGCTGATGCCTTCGGGGAACACGAAGTCATAGTCGGCGCCTGCGCCTTCACCGGTCATGTTGACGGTCTGGGTATCCTGGCGAGTGGTACGGCCATCCAGGGTGGTGCCGACGAGCGTCAGGGTGTGCACATCCGGATTGCTGCGAACATCCATGCTGAGCATGGCTGAACCACTGTCGATTTGTGTCGAGGTCACACCGACCGGCTTATTGCTCTTGTCGAACAACGTCGCTTCGATGTTCATCCTGCGGTTGGACAGCACGCCGAAATCGACTTTGGCCTGACCTTTGTCCAGCACGTACTCAGGTTGCAGCGTCGACACCCCAAGGCGCGCGGCGGCGTCTTCCTTCATGTCCAGCTGCACTTCGTAACGGATAACACCGCTTTGTTTCTGGGCGTAAATACTGTTGCTGCCTTTGACCGGTTCGATATTGCCGCTTTCATCACGGACACCGGCACGGACCAGGGTGTGGGTGGCGTTGATCTTTTCCGCCAGGTTGAATGCCCAGTTTTGCGGCACGCCGCCTTCAGCGTTGTCGATGCTGATTTCGACGCTGTACTCCGGGTTCTCGCCAGTAGCGGAGAACGCACGAGCCTTGACCTTGTCGCCCACCAGCAATGTGGTCGAAGGCGCGATGCTGCCCACGGAGGACCAACCACCCGGCAGTTCTGCTTCCGCCAGGATGTTCACGTCAGTCGGGTTGTAGAACGCCGCATCGGTATCACCAACGGTCCAGATCGCCAGAATGACGTGATGACCGGTTTTATCAGCGGGGATGGTGCAGGTGTGCTTATCGCTGTCCGACGGTTTCTGATTACCGCCATCGATGGTGCAGAACGGGGTGCTTTCGAACGTGGCGCGCTTGAGTGCTTCGTTCGGGTTCCAGCCGTTGCGGCTGATGAAGTACTCATGCTTGGTGGCCGGGTGAACGGCGGTGTAGCGCCACTGGAAATCGATCGTGCGATTCTTGATTTCCGTCAGGTGCCAGCGGGTGGCGGACTGCGCGTCCAGTGCGGAGAACAGCGAGTGGCCGCCGCTGGCGATCTTGCCATCGACCGGGCCCTGCAGCGGTGCGCCGCCTACGCCAGCCGGGAAGCCTTTGAAGGTTTCACCGACGCTTTGCGGTTCGTACTGGGCGCCGCCGCAGTTTGTGTTCAAACCTTTCTGGCAAACCAGGGCACGGGAAGGTGGCACTTCCAGATAGCCGTGAGCGGAAACGGTTTGCGTGGTCAGCATTGCCGACAACAGGACCGCAGTGGACGTGCACGCGGTCAACGCACTTCTTTTATCAAACGTGATTTTCATGAATATTCCAGGCTGATTATCGAAAACAGGGCACCTTGTGGGCGCCGAAGTTCGCTTCGTGATTGTTCGGCGTTGCGCCGGACAAGGGCCTGGAACCTTACGGGGATGGAAGAAAATTCTATGTAGGAGGAGTCGCCAGACGAGGCAGGAACAGTCTCTCCATTCATCTATCTGACAACGTCAGAGACTACTCTTACAGCCAGTGATGATTTATCGACCGAACTTTTAAACGGCATAAAAAAACCTGTCCGGCACGAGGAGGGACAGGTTTTTGCGAAAACGGGATTAACCGTTACTCGTGATACTGCGCCGACAACTCATGCACCGCGCGCAGGAAGGCACCGGCGTGTTCCGGATCGACTTCCGGGGTGATGCCATGGCCGAGGTTGAACACGTGGCCGCTGCCTTTGCCGTAGCTGGCCAGAATGCGCCCGACTTCGGTACGGATGGCTTCCGGTTTTGCGTAAAGCACGGTCGGGTCCATGTTGCCTTGCAGGGCGACTTTGTCACCCACGCGGGCGCGGGCACTGCCGATGTCGCAGGTCCAGTCCAGGCCCAGTGCATCGGCGCCGGCATCGGCGATGCTTTCCAGCCACAGGCCACCGTTCTTGGTGAACAGGATGACCGGCACCTTGCGACCTTCGTGTTCGCGGATCAGGCCGCTGACGATTTTCTTCATGTAGGCCAGGGAGAATTCCTGGTACGCCGCCGCCGAGAGGGCACCGCCCCAACTGTCAAAGATCTGTACCGCTTGCGCACCCGCCATGATCTGGCCGTTGAGGTAGCTGGTGACCGTCTGCGCGAGCTTGTCCAACAGCAGGTGCAAGGCTTGCGGGTTGTCGTAGAGCATGGTTTTGGTCTTGCGGTAGTCTTTCGACGAGCCGCCTTCGACCATGTAGGTGGCCAGGGTCCATGGGCTGCCGGCAAAGCCGATCAGCGGCACGCGGCCGTTCAGTTCGCGGCGGATGGTGCTGACCGCGTCCATCACGTAGCCGAGGTCTTTGTGCGGATCAGGAATCGGCAGGGCCTCGATGTCGGCCAGGGTGCTGACGACTTTCCTGAAGCGCGGACCTTCGCCGGTTTCGAAGTACAGGCCTTGGCCCATGGCATCGGGGATGGTCAGGATGTCGGAGAAGAGAATCGCTGCGTCCAGTTGCGGGTAGCGGTCGAGCGGCTGCATCGTGACTTCGCAAGCGAACGCCGGGTTCATGCACAGGCTCATGAAATCGCCGGCCTTGGCACGGCTGGCGCGGTATTCAGGCAGGTAGCGACCGGCCTGACGCATCATCCACACGGGGGTGACGTCTACGGGTTGCTTGAGCAGGGCGCGCAGGAAACGGTCGTTCTTCAGGGCAGTCATGTCGGCATCCGGAAAAAAAGTGCGGGCATTTTCTCAGAGCGCGACGCAAAAGGCACGGTTGCAGGTCAGCCTTTTGTCTATCGAGTCAATTTGTCGCATTTTTGCAGCACCCAAAAACACTGTAGGAGCCGGCTTGCTGGCGATGCAGACGACGCGGTGTATCAGGTACACCGCGTTATCGTTCATCGCCAGCAAGCCGGCTCCTACAGGGTGAGGCGTCGATCAGACGCCCAGGTAATCCAGGATCCCTTCGGCGGCATTGCGGCCTTCGAAGATCGCCGTCACCACCAGGTCGGAACCGCGCACCATGTCGCCACCGGCGAAGATTTTCGGGTTGCTGGTCTGGTGCTTGTACTGACCTTGTTCCGGTGCCACGACACGGCCCTGGCTGTCGGTCTGGATGCTGAACTGCTCAAACCACGGCGCCGGGCTTGGACGGAAACCGAAGGCGATAACCACGGCGTCGGCCGGGATGATCTCTTCGGAACCCGGGATCGGCTCGGGGCTGCGACGGCCACGGGCGTCCGGCTCGCCGAGACGGGTCTCGACCACCTTCACGCCTTCGACCTTGTCTTCACCGACAATGGCGATCGGCTGGCGGTTGTAGAGGAATTTCACGCCTTCTTCCTTGGCGTTCTTCACCTCTTTGCGCGAGCCCGGCATGTTCGCTTCGTCACGACGATAGGCGCAGGTCACCGACTTGGCGCCCTGGCGGATCGACGTACGGTTGCAGTCCATCGCCGTGTCGCCACCGCCGAGTACCACGACCTTCTTGCCTTTCATGTCGACGAAATCTTCCGGCGACTTTTCAAAGCCCAGGTTGCGGTTGACGTTGGCGATCAGGAAATCCAGCGCGTCGTACACGCCCGGCAGGTCTTCACCGGCAAAGCCGCCCTTCATGTAGGTGTAGGTGCCCATGCCCATGAATACGGCATCGTATTCTTCGAGCAGTTGCTCCATGGTCACGTCCGTGCCCACCTCGGTGTTGAGGCGGAACTCGATGCCCATGCCGGTGAAGACTTCGCGACGATTGCTCAGCACGGTCTTTTCCAGCTTGAACTCGGGAATGCCGAAGGTCAGCAGACCGCCGATTTCCGGGTTCTTGTCGAACACCACCGGAGTCACGCCGCCACGCACCAGCACGTCGGCACAGCCCAGGCCCGCAGGCCCGGCACCGATGATCGCGACACGCTTGCCGGTCGGCTTGACCTTGGACATGTCCGGGCGCCAGCCCATGGCGAACGCGGTGTCGGTGATGTACTTCTCCACCGAACCGATGGTCACCGCGCCGAAGCCGTCGTTAAGGGTGCAGGCACCCTCGCACAGACGGTCCTGCGGGCACACCCGGCCGCAGACTTCCGGCAGGGTGTTGGTCTGGTGCGACAGTTCGGCGGCCTGGAGGATGTTGCCCTCGGCCACCAGCTTCAGCCAGTTGGGAATGAAGTTGTGCACCGGGCACTTCCATTCGCAATACGGGTTACCGCAACCCAGGCAGCGGTGGGCCTGGTCGGCCGACTGCTGGGGTTTGAAGGGTTCGTAGATTTCCACGAACTCTTTCTTGCGTTGACGCAACAGTTTCTTCTTCGGATCCTTGCGCCCGACCTCGATGAATTGGAAGTCGTTGCTGAGTCGTTCGCCCATCTTCAAAACCTCTTACACGACAGCTTCAAGCTCTAAGCTTCAAGCTGCAAGACAATCACGGTGGCAGGCACAACGCGCACTGCTGTTAACTTGCGGCTTGAAGCTTGCCGCTTGCAGCTGCGTCGTTACTGCGGATTCGCACGAGTACTGGAGAGCAGAGATTTCAAGCTCGCCGCCTTAGGTTTGACTAGCCAGAAACGACGCAAGTAATCATCGAGGTTCTCGGCGAGTTCACGACCCCACTCGCTGTCGGTTTCCTCGACGTACTCGTTCAGCACGCGTTGCAAATGGCTGCGGTAGGCTTCCATCGCCTCGCCGCTGATCCGCTGGATTTCCACCAGTTCGTGGTTGACCCGGTCAACGAAGGTGTTGTCCTGGTCGAGCACGTAGGCGAAACCGCCGGTCATGCCAGAGCCGAAGTTGTAACCGGTCTTGCCCAGAACGCAGACGAAACCACCGGTCATGTACTCGCAGCAGTGATCGCCAGTGCCTTCCACGACGGTGTGGGCACCGGAGTTACGCACGGCGAAACGCTCGCCCGCGGTACCGGCGGCGAACAGCTTGCCGCCAGTGGCGCCGTACAGGCAGGTGTTGCCGATGATGGCACTGTCCTGGGTGCGGTAGACGCTGCCCTTCGGCGGAACGATGACCAGCTTGCCGCCCGTCATGCCCTTGCCGACGTAGTCGTTGGCATCGCCTTCCAGGTACATGTTCAGGCCGCCAGCGTTCCACACGCCGAAGCTCTGACCGGCAGTGCCCTTGAAGCGGAACGTGACCGGCGCGTTGGCCATGCCCTGGTTGCCGTGCTTGCGCGCGATTTCGCCGGAGATCCGTGCGCCGATGGAACGGTCGCAGTTGCAGATATCCAGGGCGAACTCGGCGCCGCTCAGGTCGTTGATCGCCGAGGTGGCCATGTCGACCATTTTCTCGGCCAGCAGGCCCTTGTCGAACGGCGGGTTGCGCTCAACGCCACAGAACTGCGGCTTGTCCGCCGGCACGTGGTCGCTGCCCAGCAACGGGGTCAGGTCGAGGTGATGTTGCTTGGCGGTCTGACCTTCGAGGATTTCCAGCAGATCGGTACGGCCGATCAGCTCTTCGAGGGAGCGCACGCCCAGCTTGGCCAGCCACTCACGGGTTTCTTCGGCGACGTAGGTGAAGAAGTTCACCACCATGTCGACGGTACCGATGTAGTGATCCTTGCGCAGCTTCTCGTTCTGAGTCGCAACGCCGGTGGCGCAGTTGTTCAGGTGGCAGATGCGCAGGTATTTGCAGCCCAGGGCGATCATTGGCGCGGTGCCGAAGCCGAAGCTTTCAGCGCCGAGGATGGCTGCCTTGATCACGTCGAGGCCGGTTTTCAGGCCGCCGTCGGTCTGTACCCGGACTTTGCCGCGCAGGTCGTTGCCGCGTAGGGTCTGGTGGGTTTCGGCCAGGCCGAGTTCCCACGGAGCGCCCGCGTATTTGATCGAGGTCAGCGGCGATGCGCCGGTGCCGCCGTCGTAGCCGGAGATGGTGATCAGGTCCGCATAGGCCTTGGCCACACCGGCGGCGATGGTGCCGACGCCCGCTTCTGCTACCAGCTTCACCGAGACCAGTGCCTTCGGGTTGACTTGTTTCAGGTCGAAAATCAGCTGCGACAAGTCTTCGATCGAATAGATGTCGTGGTGCGGCGGTGGCGAAATCAGGGTCACGCCCGGCACTGCATAACGCAGTTTGGCGATCAGGCCGTTGACCTTGCCGCCTGGCAGTTGACCGCCTTCGCCCGGCTTGGCGCCCTGGGCGACCTTGATCTGCAGCACTTCAGCGTTGACCAGGTATTCCGGGGTTACACCGAAACGGCCGGTCGCGACTTGCTTGATTTTCGAGCTCTTGATGGTGCCGTAGCGCGCCGGGTCTTCGCCGCCTTCGCCGGAGTTGGAACGCGCACCGAGGCGGTTCATGGCTTCGGCCAGGGCTTCGTGAGCTTCCGGCGACAAGGCGCCCAGCGAGATACCGGCGGAGTCGAAGCGTTTGAGCACCGATTCCAGCGGTTCGATCTCGCTGATGTCCAATGGAGTGTCGAGGGTTTTGACTTTCAGCAGGTCGCGGATCATCGACACCGGGCGGTTGTCCACCAGCGACGTGTACTCCTTGAACTTGCTGTAGTCGCCCTGCTGCACAGCGGCTTGCAGGGTGTTGACCACGTCCGGGTTGTACGCGTGATATTCGCCACCGTGGACGAACTTCAGCAGGCCGCCTTGCTGGATCGGCTTGCGCGGGCTCCAGGCTTCGGTGGCCAGGGCTTTCTGCTCGGCTTCGATGTCGACGAAACGCGCACCCTTGATGCGGCTCGGCACGCCACGGAAGCTCAGGTTGCAGACTTCCTCGGACAGGCCGATGGCTTCGAACAGCTGCGCACCGCGGTACGAAGTGATGGTCGAGATGCCCATCTTCGACAGGATCTTGAGCAAGCCCTTGGTGATGCCTTTACGGTAATTCTTGAACACCTCGTAGAGGTCGCCCAGCACTTCACCGGTCCGGATCAGGTCGCCCAGCACTTCGTAGGCCAGGAACGGATAAACGGCAGAGGCGCCGAAACCGATCAGCACGGCGAAGTGATGCGGGTCACGTGCAGTCGCGGTTTCGACAAGGATGTTGGAGTCGCAACGCAGGCCTTTTTCGGTCAGGCGGTGGTGCACAGCGCCGGTGGCCAGGGAAGCATGGATCGGCAACTTGCCCGGGGCAATATGACGGTCGCTCAGCACGACTTGAGTACGACCGGCGCGCACAGCTTCTTCAGCCTGATCGGCCACGTTGCGGATCGCAGCTTCCAGGCCGACGCTTTCGTCGTAGTTCAGATCGATGATCGCGCGCTCGAAGCCCGGACGATCGAGGTTCATCAGCGAGCGCCACTTGGCCGGGGAAATGACCGGCGAGCTGAGGATCACGCGCGAGGCGTGTTCCGGCGACTCCTGGAAGATGTTGCGCTCGGCACCGAGGCAGATCTCCAGCGACATGACGATGGCTTCACGCAGCGGGTCGATCGGCGGGTTGGTGACCTGCGCGAACTGCTGGCGGAAATAGTCGTACGGCGTACGCACGCGCTGGGACAGCACGGCCATCGGCGTATCGTCGCCCATCGAGCCAACGGCTTCGTAGCCCTGCTCGCCGAGCGGACGCAGCACCTGGTCGCGCTCTTCGAACGTGACCTGATACATCTTCATGTATTGCTTGAGCTGATCGACGTCGTAGAACGCCGAACCGTGGTCGTTGTCTTCCATGGTTGCCTGGATGCGCAGGGCATTCTTGCGCAGCCATTGCTTGTACGGATGACGGGACTTCAGACGGTTGTCGATGGCGTCGGTGTCGAGGATCTGGCCGGTTTCGGTGTCCACGGCAAAGATCTGGCCCGGGCCAACGCGGCCTTTGGCAATCACGTCTTCAGGCTGGTAGTTCCAGACGCCGATTTCCGAAGCCAGGGTGATGAAGCCGTTGGTGGTGGTCACCCAACGTGCCGGACGCAGACCGTTACGGTCGAGCAGGCACACCGCGTAACGACCGTCGGTCATTACCACGCCGGCCGGGCCGTCCCACGGTTCCATGTGCATCGAGTTGTATTCGTAGAACGCACGCAGATCCGGGTCCATGGTCTCGACGTTCTGCCACGCAGGCGGAATGATCATCCGCACGCCACGGAACAGGTCGATGCCACCGGTGACCATCAGCTCGAGCATGTTGTCCATGCTGGAGGAGTCGGAACCGACACGGTTGACCAGCGGGCCGAGTTCTTCCAGATCCATCAGATCGTTGGTGAACTTGGTGCGACGGGCCACGGCCCAGTTGCGGTTGCCGGTAATGGTGTTGATCTCGCCGTTGTGCGCCAGGAAGCGGAACGGTTGAGCCAGCGGCCATTTCGGCAGGGTGTTGGTGGAGAAGCGCTGGTGGAACACGCAAATCGAAGTTTGCAGGCGCTCATCGCTCAGGTCTGGATAGAAGGCGGTCAAATCCGCCGGCATCATCAGGCCTTTGTAAATGATGGTCTTGTGGGAAAAGCTGCACACGTAGTGATCGCTGTCGGCGGCGTTGGCCACGGACGAGCGACGACGGGAGGTGAACAGTTTGACGGCCATGTCCTGATCGCTCAGGCCTTCTCCGCCGATGTACACCTGCTCGATCTGCGGCAGGCGCTCAAGGGCCAGGCGGCCGAGGACGCTGGTGTCGATCGGCACTTTGCGCCAGCCGATCAGTTGCAGACCGGCGGCCAGGATCTCGCGGTTCATGTTCTCGCGAGCGGCTTCGGCTTTCACCGGGTCCTGGTTGAAGAAAACCATGCCCACCGCATATTGCTTGGGAATTTCAACGCCGAAGGTTTCCTGGGCGATAGCGCGCAGGAACGCGTCCGGCTTTTGAATCAGCAGACCGCAACCGTCACCGGTCTTGCCGTCGGCATTAATCCCACCGCGGTGGGTCATGCAGGTCAGGGCCTCGATGGCCGTTTGCAAAAGGGTATGACTGGGCTCGCCCTGCATATGGGCAATCAGGCCGAAACCGCAGTTATCCTTGAATTCATCTGGTTGGTACAGACCTGCTTTCATAGACACTTTCTCACCAGGCTGCCTCTTATCGAGGCAAATTTCTTTTCAATTCAACTAGTTACCTTCCGCGCCGAACGTACGCCAGCTTTGCGGGGGCAAAAGGGAGGTCATTGTACACACCGACACAGAGGCTCACAAATTTGACGACGAGATGTCGCAAATCTATGTCGCATTTGTGAAAGGTTTAAAGCGATACGCTGTGCTAGTCAAAACTTTTTTTAATTCTGACCGCAACGACTCAAAGACTACTGTGACGCAGACACCACAAGGCACGCAGTCTGTAGAGACGGCGCGCACTTGCAGAGATTTTGAGGTGCCTGGAGAGGCGGCCTGGGTAAGGCCGCCGAATCTTCAGCGAGTTGTTGCCAGTTCCTGTTGGACGCTGGCGACAGTGCGAGGCCAAGGTTTACCAGCCTGAACCTTCGCTGGCAAGGCCTTGATGGCGGAAACGGCTGCATCACGATTGGAGAAATTGCCGTAAGTGATGACGTAAAGCGGCTTGCCGTTGAGGACTTTCTTGAAATAACGGTACTCGCCGCCCTGCTCTTTCACGAAGCTTTGCGCGCTCGCTTCAGAGCTGGTGCCGAGGATCTGCACCACGTAGTTGCCCGGCGCCTGACCGGCATACCAGGTACCGCCAGCGGCCTTGGCGGCAGGCGCGGTTTTCTCGGCAGGCTTGGCTGCGGCGACGGCCGGTTTGGCAGGCGCTGGAGCAGGCTTGGCGGCAGGCGCCGGAACCGGTGCCGGCTTGGCTGTAGCGACTTGAGTCGGCGCAGGTGTCGGCTTGGCCGCTGGCGTCGGCGCAGCACCGGCCGTAACGCCCGCTGGCGGCGCAACCGTGGTCACGGTTGGCGGTGTATCGCTCGAACCTTCAAGCGGCACACCATCATCGCCTTCGGTGATGCCACCCGCCGCTTCGGCCAGCGGGCCACGCATGACCGGCTGCGAGTTACCGACCAACGGCAAAGGCATCGGCTGCGTGTTGCCGGCGAATTCGACGGACGGAGCGCCATCGCTCGATTGTGGCGCGCCCTGGCCGAGTGGCAATTGCGCCTGTTCGTTGGCCGGCGCGCCGGTACTCGGTGCTTTGCTGCGACCTGGCATCAACCAGGCGGCGGCTACCGCGACCACGACGACGGCGGAAATCGCCAATACGTGTTTCTTCGGCATATTGAACCCCATTTTTGGACGCTTCACCGCTGAGCGGCTGGCAATCATGGCTTCGATCATTGCATCGCGGGCGACCTGGTTGATGTTGCCAGGCCAACCGTCGGAGCTTTCGTGAATATCAGAGATCTGTTGCGCGGTGAAAAGTTCGATACCCCGACCCGCACCCTCAAGGCGCTGATCCAGATATTCGCGGGTCTCTTCTTCGGTGTAAGGCTGCAGCTCGATGACGTGGAAGCGTTCTTCCTCAAGGTGCAACGCATCAAGCTGAGCAATCAGCGACGACTCACCGAACAGGAACACATGTGGGCGACCTTCCGGCGCGCCGGCAGCCAGGCCCATCAAGGCTTCAAGCGCGGACTCGTCGAGCTGCTCGGCATCATCCACCAGCAGGTAGACTTCCTGCCCGGTAAGGGCAAGTTGCACCACCTGGGCCAGGATTGCGTCGATTTCGGCGTGCGCCACGTCCAGCGCCTGGGCCACCTGGCGCAGGACACCCGCCGCATCACCGGCACCACGGGCGGAAACCACCACGCTCTGCACCGTTTGCTTGTTGGTACTGGCCACGAGGGCCTGGCGCAGCAGGGTCTTGCCACTGCCCTGCGGGCCAGTGACGACCAGCAACAACTGGCTGTAACGCGCCAGATGATGCAGTTGCCCCAGTACCGGTTTGCGCTGGGCCGGGAAGAATTTGAAGCCAGGAACCCGCGGAGCAAAAGGGTCATGACTCAATTGGAAATGGCCGAGGAACGCCTCGTCGGCATGCAAACTAGTCATCTCGATCTTATTAACCTTTAAGCTGAGCCAGGGCGCGGTAATCCGCTCCCAGCGTGGCCTGTAGAACCTCTTTCGGATAATCGTCGGTCACCACCGCTTCGCCCATTTGGCGCAGCAGCACCAGGCGCAAACGACCGTCGATCACTTTTTTATCAATTGCCATATGTTCGAGGAAATCGGCTTCGCTCATCTCTTCTGGCGGGACAACCGGCAACCCGGCACGCTGGAACAGGCGAATGCCGCGATCGCGTTCCTGCTCACTGATCCAGCCCAGACGCGCGGACATTTCCAGAGCCATTACGGTGCCAGCAGCGACCGCTTCCCCATGGAGCCAGACACCATAGCCCATGTGGGTTTCGATGGCGTGACCGAAAGTGTGCCCCAGGTTCAACGTGGCGCGAACACCCGTCTCCTTTTCATCGGCACCGACCACCGCCGCCTTGGCCGCGCAAGAGCGCTCGATGGCATAGGTCAGGGCTTGTTGATCCAGATTGCGCAGGCGGTCGACGTTGTCTTCGAGCCAGGTCAGGAACGGCTCGTCGCAGATCAAACCGTACTTGATGACTTCCGCCAGGCCAGCTGAGAGCTCACGGGCCGGCAGGGTATTGAGGCTGGCGGTATCGATCAGCACTACGTTCGGCTGATAGAAGGCGCCGACCATGTTTTTGCCCAGCGGGTGGTTGATCCCGGTCTTGCCACCCACGGAAGAGTCGACTTGCGACAACAGCGTGGTCGGGACCTGAATGAAATCGACGCCACGCTGATAGCAGGCTGCCGCGAAACCGGCCATGTCGCCGATCACGCCGCCACCGAGGGCGATCACCGTGGTGCGACGGTCGTGACGCGCAGTCAGCAGGCCATCAAAAATCAGTTGCAGGGTTTCCCAGGTCTTGAAGGCTTCGCCATCGGGAAGCACCACGGAGATCACCGAGAATTGCGACAGGCTGCGGGTCAGACGTTCAAGATAAAGCGGCGCAACGGTTTCGTTGGAGATGATCGCCACTTGCCGTCCGCGAATGTGCGGGGCCAGCAGCTCAGGCTGATCCAACAAACCTTCGCCAATATGAATCGGGTAGCTGCGCTCGCCTAGATCGACCTTGAGTGTCTGCATGTGTCCCCACAGTGAAGATGAAATCAGGCGTCTTGCCTTGGGTTAACGAATGTCCACGGCGTTTGCTGGTATGACGCCAATCGCAAGCCGTCCGCCACAACCTTGAGCGGTCATGGCAGGACGCCGAGGATAGCGCATTTCGAGCGGCGTTTTAACGGGGCGGCAGCTGCTGCAAACGCTCGAGAATATCCAGCACGACCATTCGCGGAGGCCGCTCATCGGTTTCGACCACCAGATCGGCGATCTCCCGATAAAGCGGATCGCGGATGGCCAGCAGATCCCGAAGGGTCTTGGCCGGATCGGCGGTGCGCAACAGCGGTCGATTGCGGTCGCGGGCCGTGCGGCCGACCTGCTGCTCGACAGAGGCATGCAGATAAACCACCCGTCCACCGGCGTGCAGCGCCCGCCGATTGGCTTCGCGCATGACTGCGCCACCACCGGTCGCCAGCACCACACCGTCGTAATCGCACAATTCGGCAATCATTGCCTCCTCGCGATCACGAAAGCCCGGTTCGCCTTCCTTATCGAAAATCCATGGGATATTGGCGCCCGTGCGTAATTCAATTTCCTTATCGGAATCTTTGAATGGCAAGCGCAACTCTTTGGCCAGCAATCGGCCGATGGTGCTTTTTCCAGCGCCCATCGGTCCTACAAGAATCAAATTTCGCACAGAATCAACGACTCACAGCAATCGCCTGGTTATTCATGATACGCGGTGTGAGAAACACCAACAGCTCGGATTTTTTCTCCGAAACCACGTCACGCCGGAAAAGGCGGCCAAGATACGGCACATCGCCAAGAAATGGCACCTTATCTACAACCTTGCTCTGAGTATTTGAGAAAACACCACCAATGACGATGGTCTCGCCATCGTTGACCAGGACCTTGGCGTTGACCTCGTTTTTCTTGATCGGCGGCACGTCCTGGACCATGTTCAGGTAATCCGGCTCGTCCTTGGTGACCTTGACCTCCATGATGATCCGGTTGTCCGGCGTGATCTGCGGCGTCACCTCCAGCGACAGCGAAGCCTCCTTGAAGGACACCGACGTAGCGCCGCTGGAGCTGGCTTCCTGATAAGGAATCTCGGTGCCCTTGAGGATTTTTGCGGTTTCCTTGTCGGACGTGACCACCTTGGGTTGCGAGACAATTTCGCCGTTGCCGGTCTTCTCCATGGCGGTCAGTTCAAGGTCCAGCAAGACGTTATCGGTAATGAACGCAATGCCGATTCCCGAGGTATTTGCCGCAGCCCCCAAGTCGACGAACGGTGTATTGGTGCTGGTACTGCCGGGCGTACCGATGGTCGACGAACCGTTGACGCCATTGCTGACGCCGGAGGTGTTCCAGTTACCTTTGTTTTGTATCGAACCACCCCAGCGCACCCCGAGACTCTTGTCATAGTCGACGTTGGCTTCGACGATCCGCGCCTCGATCATCACCTGACGTACCGGAATATCCAGTTGCGCGACGATGCGACGCAATTCGTCGAGACGGTCCTGAGTCTGGTAGGCAATGATGTTGTTGGTGCGCTCATCGACGGTGATAGAACCCCGCTCGTCGGCTTTCGCCTCGGCATTGGTCACCGACTGGAACAGCTTGGCGATATCGGCGGCCTTGGCGTAATTGACCTGCAACAGCTCCCGGCGCAACGGCGCGAGATCGGCGATCTGCTTTTGCGATTCGAGCTCCTGACGTTCGCGGGCGGCAATTTCGTCGGCCGGCGCAACGAGCAGGACATTGCCAACCTTGCGCTTATCCAGCCCCTTGGTTTTCAGCACCAGATCCAGCGCCTGATCCCACGGAACGTTCTGCAAGCGCAAGGTAATGCCGCCTTGTACGGTGTCGCTGGCCACCAGGTTGAGGTTGGTGAAATCGGCGATCAATTGCAGGACTGAGCGCACATCGATGTCCTGAAAGTTCAGCGAGAGCTTCTCCCCGCTGTAGGGCCGATTGGTATTGCGCTGTTGCAGGTCGTCGACGGTCATCGGGCGGATGCTGACCGTCAGCTTGTTATCGGTTTGATAGGTCGAGTATTCGAAGGCCCCGCTGGGTTCAATGCTGATGGTCGCCCGATCGCCGGTCGCACTGGCCTTGACGAACTGCACCGGTGTAGCGAAATCCTTCACATCCAGCCGTACGCGCAATGGCTCAGGTAGTCGCGTCCGGGCAAACCCGAGGAGGATTTTGCCGTCGCGCTCCTGAATGTCGGGAGCCATCGACGGATCCGACAAGTCGATCACGACATTGCCTTCACCCTGGGTCCCGCGCTGAAAATCCACGCCACGAATGGCTTTGCCTGCGGGCGCAGTATTTCGTGCCGGGCTTGATGCAGCAGCGGGGGCCCGCTGTGAGACCAGGGGTCTGACCTCTTGCCCGACCACGACGAACAGATCGTTGCCTTCGATCCGTGAATCGTACGGCGACAGTTGGTTCAGGTTAATGATCAGCCGCGTACGATCCTTGGCCTCGACGACCGTGGCGCTGCGGGCATTGCCGCCTCCCAAATCATGGGTCTTGGTGGCGAGCTGACTGACAACGCCCGGCATGTCCAACGCGATTCGGGCGGGTGATTCTGTCGTGTAGCCCTGAGGAACCGGAGGCGGCCCATCGAATGACAACTTCAACTCAACGCGCCCCCCTGGCAACGCGTCGACATCCAGCGTTTTGAGGCTGGTCGCTTGTACCATCGGCGACAACATCGCTATCCATAGCGAAAGACCGAGGGTGGAAAAAATCCTGTTCATTATTTTTGTTCCACTATGAGTGCTCTTTCAAAGGGAGGGTCCGGGGTCGCTCCAGCCACGCGCCCTCACCGTCCGGGACGATTTCGATCACATCGACTTGCGAGCTGCTGATGGCGACTATCCGTCCGTCGTTGCGCCCCAGGTAATCGCCGACTTTCAGTCGATGCACACCCCCCGCCCCGCGCAGCAACGCAAAAGAGCCCGCTGCATTGGAGAGGGTGCCGACCATTTCGAATTGCTCGATGTTGAAACCTTCGAGGTATTGCTTGACCCGATCAGGGTCGGGGCTGACGTTGCGAGAGCCCTGTTTCTGACCCGCCCGATCGATTCGCACCTGCTGCGAAAACGGGCTTCGCAGGTTCCCGGCGCTGTAAGTGAATACCGGGTAAGACCGGGATGTCGGCGCTGGTTCAATCTTGCCCGGCGTACTCGAGCGCATTTGGTTCATGTACGCATCCAGGTCAGCGACGTCATCATCGCCACCACACCCGCCGAGTACACCCAACAGCAGGACAATCGCCAGATTACGCAGGCTCATTGCGCCAACCCCTTGCCGTTGTCGCGATACGTTTTGGCCTGAATGCTCATGCGCAACTTCGCCCCGGCCTCGGGATTGACCGGTGCAAGTTCGAAGTCATGCAACGTGACGATTCGAGGCAAGCGCGCCACGCCGCTGACGAACATCGCAAGATCGTGATAGCCACCGGTGACGGTGATCTGGATCGGCAATTCGATGTAGAACGGCCGGGAGACTTCCGGCAGCAGTTTGATTTCTTCGAACTCCAGGCCGCTGCCCAGGCCGGTACGCGTGATGTCTTCAAGCAGACCGGGCACTTCGGTGTCGCTGGGCAATTGCCGTAACAGCACGCTGAAGGCGTCCTCCATTTCCTCCATCTGCCGGGTATAGGGCTGCAGATTCGCGGCCATACGCGATTTGGCCGCAAACTGTTCCTTGAGCAGCAACTCTTGCTCGCGCTTCAGATCAAGCTGCCCCTCCAGCTCGCTGATGGAAAAGCTGTAGCCCACTGCCAGCACCAGAATCATCAGCAAGCAGGCCACCAGGACTTTGATTGCCGGGGGCCAGGAGCCGATGTTGCTGCTGTCCAGATCGCTGATGTCGATTTTTCGCAACCCGTCGAACCACTCGGTGGGACTCATTCGCCCGCCTCCGGCGCTGCGGGCTGAACCTGACGCACGGTCAGTTGAAAGACGTTGGCCTGATCAACCCGACCGACCGCGCTCGCCTTGACCTCGGTCAGGCTCGGCGCATCGAACCAGTCCGAAGCGTCCAGGTTGCGCATCAGGTCAGAAACCCGATGGTTGGACTCCGCCGCGCCCGTGATAGACAGAACATTGCCGGCCATTTTGACTTCGGTGAAATACACACCGTCGGGCAAGGTGCGGGTCAACTGGTCAAAGACGCGCCCGTTGATCGAGCGATTGCCTTGCAGGTCCTGGATGATGCGCATGCGTTCGACCAATTGCTGGCGACGCTCTTTGAGATCACTGATCTGTTTGATCCGCTCATCGACGATGGCTATTTGCTTGCCGATGTAATCATTACGGGCGACTTGCCGCTCGACAGCGCCATCGAGGATCTGACTCGCAATCGCTACGGTGCCAGCGGCCCCCATCAGCACGGCAACCAGAACGCCTAAAAAGCGCCTGCGACGGATTTCACGCTGTTCTTCGCGCCAGGGTAAAAGATTGATGCGCGCCATCAGTCGAAACTCCTGAGGGCCAGCCCACAGGCAATCATCAACGCGGGCGCATCATTGGCCAGGGCAACGCCATCGACCTTGCCGCCCAGAACCATGTCCGAGAATGGATTGGCGATCCGGGTCGGCGTGTTCAATTGCTGCTCGATCAAGCGCTCCAGCCCCGGGACCGATGCGGTGCCACCGGCCAGCAAGATGTGGTCAACCGTTTTGGAGTGACCCGAGGCGAAGAACAACTGCAACGAACGGGAAACCTGCTGCACCAATGCCTCGCGGAAGGGCTGCAACACTTCATTGACGTAGTCCGACGGCAGCCCACCATTCTTTTTCGCCAGGTCTGCCTGCTCCACGCTCAAGCCGTAGCGCCGCTGAATCTCCTCGTTCAGCTGTCGACCACCGAACAACTGTTCCCGCGAGTAGATGATCCGCCCGCAGTGCAGCACGCTCAGGGTAGTCATGGTCGCACCGATATCGACCAGCGCCACCGTCAAGCCCTCGCCGGAGGCTGCCAACCCGCTGGCGAGCACGCCAAACGAACGCTCCACTGCATAAGCCTCGACATCGACCACTCGAGCCGTGAGGCCGGCCAGCGTCAGGGCCGCTTCGAGGACTTCGACATTTTCCTTGCGACAGGCGGCGAGCAGCACATTCACACGCTCGGGATTGCGCGCTGATGCACCCTGAACGTCGAAGTCGATGGCGACTTCATCCAACGAGTAGGGAATGTACTGGTCAGCCTCGATCTTCAGCCGGGTCTCCATTTCATCGTCAGAAAGGCCAGCCTGCATGTCGATGGTCTTGGTGATCACCGCTGAACCGGCCACCGCCACGGCGACGTTCTTCAGTCCGGTTTTGGCTTTGACCAGCACGCGAGCAAGCGCGAGCCCCACCCCTTCGAGTTCGGCGATGTTCTTTTCGACCACGGCACCGGTCGGCAGCGGCTCGATCGCATAGGCCTCGACCCGGTAGCGATCACCCTGACGGCTCAATTCGAGCAATTTCACCGAGGTGGATCCGATGTCGATGCCTAACAGCGTTTTGGCTTTTTTGTTGAAGAGTCCTAGCACTACCAATTCCCTATGACTATCCGTGAGTTACGGACTCTGCAATGTCCATTGCGTTCAACCCGCCCGTCTTGACAGCTGTGCAAATGACGCTGCCCGACAGAAAAGTGCTTATAATGCCCAGCGTTTTTTTTCGCATTTGCTCAAGCGTGGTTCGTTTCCTTTACCCTGAACCCTGATGCCCAATTCATTTTTTGCCCTGGATATCCCAAAGCCTTGATTCGTCTGCTGAAGTTTTTCGGTTGGTCCATCGTCGCGGTTTTCTGCGGACTCCTTCTGGGTCTGAGCGGGGCGTTTCTCTACCTTAGCCCTGGATTACCGTCCGTGGAGGCCCTGCGAAGCATCCAGTTGCAGATTCCCCTGCGCGTCTACAGCAGCGACGACAAGTTGATCGCAGAGTTTGGCGAAATGCGCCGTACTCCGATCCGTTTCGCCGACATTCCCCCCAATTTCATTAATGCGTTACTAAGTGCTGAAGACGATAACTTCGCCAACCACTACGGCGTCGATCCGAGCAGCCTGATGCGTGCCGCGACCCAATTGATCAAAAGCGGACACATTCAGTCCGGCGGCAGCACCATCACCATGCAGGTCGCGAAGAACTTCTTCCTGACCAGCGAACGCAGCTTCTCGCGCAAAACCACCGAAATCCTTTTGGCCCTGCAGATCGAACGACAGCTGACCAAGGACGAGATCCTTGAGCTATACGTCAACAAGATCTACCTGGGTAACCGCGCCTACGGTATCGAGGCGGCGGCGCAGGTTTATTACGGCAAGTCGATCCGCGACGTCAGCCTGGCGCAGATGGCAATGATCGCCGGCCTGCCAAAAGCACCGTCGCGCTTCAACCCGTTGGCCAACCCGGCCCGCAGCAAGGAACGTCGCGACTGGATCCTGGGCCGCATGTACAAGCTCGGCAAAATCACCGAAGCAGACTACACCACCGCCGTCAACGAACCGCTGAACGCCAGTTATCACGTGCCGACACCGGAGGTGAATGCGCCGTACATCGCTGAAATGGCCCGCGCCGAAATGGTCGGCCGCTACGGCAGCGACGCCTACACCGAAGGTTTCCGCGTTACCACCACGGTACCGAGCAACCTTCAGGAACTGGCCAACACCGCCCTCCACGAAGGCCTGATAACTTACGACCGGCGCCATGGCTACCGTGGTCCGGAATCGCGTCTGCCGGGCAAGACTCGCGAAGCCTGGGCAACGGAATTGACCAAGCAGCGCACCATCAGCAGCCTTGAGCCGGCCATCGTGACCCAGGTCGACAAGAACGGCCTGCAAGTACTGACCCGCACTGGCCAGGAAACTGTCAGCTGGGACACCATGAAATGGGCTCGCCCATTCCTGAACACCAACAGCATGGGCCCCAATCCGAAGCAGCCTTCGGACGTGGCGCAGGTTGGCGATCTGATTCGCGTGCAGCGCCAGCCGGACAATTCACTGAAATTCAGTCAGATTCCACAGGCTCAGGGCGCGCTGGTCTCCCTTGATCCGCAGAACGGCGCGATTCGTTCGCTGGTCGGTGGTTTCGCCTTCGAGCAGAGCAATTACAACCGCGCCATGCAGGCCAAGCGCCAGCCCGGATCGAGCTTCAAACCGTTCGTCTACAGTGCAGCGCTGGACAGCGGCTACACCGCTTCCAGCCTGGTCAACGACGCGCCGATCGTGTTCGTTGACGAGTACCTGGACAAGGTCTGGCGCCCGAAGAACGACACCAACACGTTCCTTGGCCCGATCCGCCTGCGTGAAGCGCTCTACAAGTCGCGCAACCTGGTATCGATTCGCTTGCTGCAGGCGATGGGCGTTGGCAAGACCATTGACTACATCACCCGCTTTGGCTTCAACAAGCAGGATCTGCCGCCCAACCTGTCCCTGGCGCTGGGCACCGCAACCCTGACGCCTATGGAGATCGCCACCGGCTGGAGCACCTTCGCCAACGGCGGCTACAAGATCACCCCGTACATCATCGACAAGATCGAAAGCCGCAACGGCGATACGCTGTTCCGCGCCAACCCGCCGAGCGTGCCTCAGGGTGGCGCTGCCAGCGACGGTATTGCCGTGCCAGCGACTGAAGCCATCACGGTCAATGCAACCCCGAGCGAAATTCCTGGCACAACACCCGCACCACAAACACCGGCCGTGGCCGAACGCATTGTTGATGGACGCACCACGTACATCCTCAACAGCATGCTCCAGGACGTCATCAAGCTCGGCACCGGCCGTCGCGCCCTGGCGCTGGGCCGCTCCGACATCGCAGGCAAAACCGGTACGACCAACGAATCCAAGGATGCCTGGTTCTCCGGCTACAACGCCGATTACGTGACCACGGTCTGGACCGGCTTCGACCAGCCTGAAAGCCTGGGGCGCAAGGAGTTCGGCGGTACCGTCGCATTGCCGATCTGGATCAACTACATGGGCGCCGCCCTCAAGGACAAGCCGCCACACACGCAAGCGGAGCCGGAAGGCCTTCTCAGCCTGCGGGTCGACCCGATCAGCGGGCGTGCAGCGAGCCCAGGCACACCTGGGGCCTACTTCGAGCTGTTCAAGGCCGAGGACACGCCGCCATCGGTCAATGAACTGAGCAACGGCACAGCACCGGGCAGCCCACTGCCAGCGGACGAAGCGGCACCGATCGATTTGTTCTGATCCTGAGCCGCAAAAAAGCCCCGCCTTCGAGAGAAGTGCGGGGCTTTTTTTACCTGCCCTTTTTGTATCGCCTTAGCCGCCCCCTTCGCTGGCAAGCCAGCGCCTACAAGGACCGCGTGCATCAGCAGGAGCTGGCTTGCCAGCGAAGAGACGCGCACAGCCAACACCAAAATCTCAGGCACAAAAAAGCCCCGACACTCACGAGCCAGGGCTTTTGGGTTGAAGCGCTACAACGGCTTAGCCGTTGAACACGTCATCCACGCTTTTCAGCGGGTAGTTCTTCGGATACGGCAGGGTCGCCACACCGGTCTCGATTGCGGCTTTGGCCACAGCGTCGGAGATCAGGGTGATCAGACGAGCATCCATTGGCTTCGGAATGATGTACTCACGACCGAATTCCAGCTTGATGCCGCCGTAGGCGTCGCACACTTCCTGAGGAACCGGCAGCTTGGCCAGTTCACGCAGGGCGTTGGCCGCAGCCACTTTCATTTCTTCGTTGATGCGCTTGGCGCGAACGTCCAGGGCACCACGGAAGATGAACGGGAAGCCCAGTACGTTGTTGACCTGGTTCGGGTAGTCGGAACGACCGGTGGCCATGATCACGTCGTTACGGGTAGCGTGTGCCAGTTCCGGGGAGATTTCCGGATCAGGGTTGGAGCACGCGAACACGATCGGGTTCGGCGCCATCGACAGCAGGCCTTCAGCGCTCAGCAGGTTCGGACCGGACAGGCCCACGAACACGTCAGCGCCTTGCAGGGCGTCAGCCAGGGTGCGCTTGTCGGTCGCGTGAGCGAACACAGCCTTGTACTGGTTCAGGTCGTCACGGCCGGAGTGGATCACGCCGGTACGGTCGACCATGTAGATGTTTTCGATGTTGGCGCCCATGCTCACCAGCAACTTCATGCAGGAGATAGCGGCAGCGCCCGCGCCCAGGCAGACGATCTTGGCGTCAGCCAGGGTTTTGCCAGCGATTTCCAGGGCGTTGATCATGCCCGCAGCGGTCACGATAGCGGTGCCGTGCTGGTCATCGTGGAATACCGGAATGTCGCACTGTTCGATCAGAGCGCGCTCGATCTCAAAGCACTCAGGTGCCTTGATGTCTTCCAGGTTGATGCCACCGAAGGTGATGGAGATGCGCTTGACGGTGTCGATGAAGGCTTGCGGGCTTTCGGAGTCGACTTCGATGTCGAAAACGTCGATGCCGGCGAAGCGCTTGAACAGTACGCCTTTACCTTCCATCACTGGCTTGGAAGCCAGTGGGCCGAGGTTACCCAGGCCGAGAATCGCGGTGCCATCGGAAATGACTGCAACCAGGTTGCCTTTGCCGGTGTACTTGTAGGCCAGTTCAGGATCGCGGGCGATCTCGCGTACTGGTTCGGCTACGCCCGGGCTGTACGCCAGCGACAGGTCGCGAGCGGTAGCAGTGGCCTTGGTGAGCTCGACACTCAGCTTCCCTGGACGAGGATGGGCATGATATTCGAGAGCGGCAGTTTTCAGATCAGACATTTTGGCATTCCGCTTTTTACTGTTGGACAGACTGGTCAGCGAGGATACGCGCCTCGCAAAGTCCCCACAAGACTGACCGGTCACCCCTGTCAAGCGCCCCGCCCTACGACTTTGGGCCAAGAGCCGCGGAACACAAGGGATCGACTGTTCACAATCGAGCGAAAAAATGTCTACAATTTTTTTATCACTGCGACGCTTGCAGCATCGCCGGATCGGTCAATGGCAACATCCAGCGCGGCTGACCCTCCTTGAGTCCGCCACGGCGCGAACGGTCCAGCACCCAGCCGCGCGCCTCGACCTGCTTGCCTTCCAGGCTTTCGAGCAAGGCGATATCGAATCGCGCCAGTTGATTGGGTGCAACACGCAGTACAACCGAGTCCTGCAACTCGATCCAAACCCCGCCGCGATTGCGCTGAACCTTGCTCACACGACCACTGAGCACGGCAAACCCGGACGCGCTGATCTGATCCGCCTTCAGTACAGGTGACTGGCGCCACACACCGAGCCCGGCCTGACGGGCGCTGCGCTCCGCGGCCTGCTGACACGCGACCAGATCGACATTCGGCGCTACCGCTACCAGGAAACCGAGGCCCTCGGCGAGCATTTGCGCCTCAAGGTTAGCGCCATCTGCACCATAGACATGGGCCAGGGTGCGTCCGTAGCGATCCTTGCTTTCTTTACCGGGCAACAAACCGACCTGCCCATCGCTGGCCGCCACCAAGGCTTCGAGACGCTTGCGCGCCACCACTGCGAATGGCTCGTCGGAACGGCCCTTCTTACCCAGCTCCGGCGTATTCAGGCCGATCATGCGCACATTGCGACCATCGTCCAGGCGCAAGGTGTCGCCATCGACCACCCGCTCCACGGCGACAGAGGCCAGCCCCTCGGGTGCCGGGCAGAACGCCTGGGCGCCGGAAAGCCAAATCGCGGACACAAAAAAGGCGCCCGCAAGGGACGCCTTTTTTAACAGCAAGGAAAAGCCCATAAGGCTCTTTAACCTTACTCTGCAGCAGCTGGAGCTTTCTTGCCGAAAGCACCGAAACGGTCTGCGAAGCGCTGAACGCGGCCGCCAGTGTCCAGAGTCTTCTGCTTACCGGTGTAGAACGGGTGGCATTCGTTGCAAACGTCGATCGCCAGGGCTTTGCCGAAGGTCGAACGGGTTTCGAACTTGTTGCCGCAGCTGCAGGTAACAGCAACTGCTGGGTATTCTGGATGGATATCAGCTTTCATGGTGTCTTCCTCGGGCTAGCGTGCCGCCACCCAACACTATTGTTGAATACCGCACGTAATTAGGCCGCGGATTCTACCAGACAATGCCAATCACGCAAGCTGTCCCTGAGACCGACCGTCTGCTAGGCTCCCGGACCAATACGCGCCCCCTGTAGGAGCAAGCTTGCTCGCGATGAGGGCGTGTCAGTCAGCCTATGTATTGCCTGACACGACGCTATCGCGAGCAAGCTTGCTCCTACAGGGGACATGCAACCCCGCTTTTATCTTTCGCTAATCGAGATCCCCCCGCGTGCCCGACGCCATTCTGCGCCTCGCCCTGCCTTCGCCGCTGCGCCGCCTGTTCGACTACCGGGCGCCGGCCGGCGTGCTGCGCGCGCAGTTGCACCCCGGCATGCGCCTGCGGGTGCCGTTTGGCCGGCGGGAGATGATCGGCATTCTGGTCGAAGTCGCCGACACCAGTGAAGTCCCGGCAGAGAAGCTCAAGCCGGCCCTGGCGCTGCTGGACGCCACGCCGCCGCTACCGCCCGCGCTGTTCAAGCTGTGCCTGTGGACTTCCCAGTATTACCAGCACAGCCTTGGCGACACGCTGAGCTGGGCCTTGCCGGTGCTGCTGCGTCAAGGCGAACTGGCCGAAGCGCGCCAGGAACGTTTCTGGTCCGCCGCACCCGGCGCCAGTCTTGATGACCCGCGCATCGCCCGCGCCCCGCGTCAGCGCGAAGCCCTGGCAACGCTGGCCCAACACCCCCACGGCGTCGCCCATCAGTTGTTGAGCAAACTGATGCTGAGCAAAGACAGCCTGGACCTGTTGCTGGCCAAGGACCTGGTGCAAGTCGAGATCCGTCGACACGCACCCGGCGCACGCCATGAACACTGGCTGGCGCAACCCGAGTTGCCGCTCAACCCGGAACAGCACGCCGCTTATGAAGCGATTCGCGCCGGGTTCGACAGTTATCACGCGTTTTTGCTGGCGGGCGTCACGGGCAGCGGCAAGACCGAAGTGTATTTACAGCTGATCCGCGAAACCTTGGAGGCCGGCAAACAAGCGCTGGTGCTGATCCCGGAAATCAACCTCGGCCCGCAAACCCTGGCGCGCTTCGAGCAGCGTTTCAATGCGCGCATCGCGCTGATCCACTCGGCGGTCAATGATCGCGAGCGCCTCGAAGCCTGGCTCGCCGCCCGTGACGGCGAGGCCGACATCATCATCGGCACCCGCTCGGCACTGTTCACACCGATGAAGAACCCTGGCCTGATCATCATCGACGAAGAGCACGACGGTTCTTATAAACAGCAGGAAGGTTTGCGCTACCACGCCCGCGATCTGGCGCTGGTGCGGGCGCGACAGGAAAACATCCCGATCGTCCTTGGCTCCGCGACACCTTCGCTGGAAAGCCTGCACAACGCCTACACCGGTCGCTACGGCCTGCTGCGATTGAACGAACGCGCCGGCGGCGCGAAGCAGCCACGGTTCCTGCGTCTGGATGTGAAAAGCCGTCCGCTGGACAGCGGCATATCCGGGCCGATGCAGCAGGCCATCGGCCAGACACTGGCTGCTGGTCAGCAAGTATTGGTTTTCCTCAATCGCCGAGGTTTCGCGCCGACCCTGCTGTGTCACGACTGCGGCTGGATGTCCGAGTGCCAGCGCTGCGATGCGCGCATGACGGTGCATCAACGTTATGGCGAGCTGCGTTGCCACCATTGCGGCTACGTCGAACGCGTGCCGCGCCAATGCCCGAAGTGCAACAAGGTCGATTTGCGCCCGGTGGGTGCCGGCACCGAACGGGCCGAAGAACGGCTGGCGATTTTGTTCCCGGACTACCCGGTACTGCGCGTCGACCGCGACAGCACCTCGCGCAAGGACGCGATGAACCAACTGTTCGCAACGATTCAGAAGGGCCAGCCGTGCATCCTGATCGGCACGCAAATGCTCGCCAAAGGGCACCACTTTCCACGAGTGACGCTGGTATCGATCCTGGATGCCGACGGCGGGCTGTTCTCCGGCGACTTCCGCGCCAGCGAGCGCATGGCGCAACTGATCGTCCAGGTCGCGGGCCGTGCAGGTCGTGCTGAAGAGCCCGGTAAAGTGATCATTCAGACACACCTCGCCGACCATCCGCTGCTGATTCAGCTGACCGAGCAAGGCTACTTTGCATTTGCCGAGCAAGCCTTGAGCGAGCGTCGCGCTGCCGGCCTGCCGCCGTTTGCACATTTGGCGTTGTTGCGGGCCGAAGCGCATAAACCGGGGCAGGCCGAAGGTTTTCTAGATGAAGCCTGCAGCGAAGCCGAGCGATTGCTGGCGGAACAGAACCTGACCGGCATCGAGCTGCTGGGGCCGGTGCCCGCACCGATGGAACGCCGGGCCGGACGTTATCGCGCTCAGCTTTTGTTGCAAGCGACAGCACGGGCCCCGCTGCACCGGTTGCTGGCCAGTTGGTTGCTGGTGCTGGAGCAGATGCCGAGCGGGCGGGCGGTGCGCTGGTCGCTGGATGTTGATCCGGTCGATTTGTATTGATCGGGAGATCGCTATCGCTGGCAAGCCAGCTCCTACAGGGGCTTTGCGGTGACACCTGCACGCGTGAACACCCACGATCATTGTAGGAGCTGGCTTGCCAGCGATAGCGGCCCAATTGTCACCACACATCCACAACCTGCCTGCTAAGGTTGGCAAGCCCGTCTTCGCAACGGATAATGCCCAGTTTTTCCACCAGCGCATGATGCGCCGCCGCGCCAGCGGTCGAAAGAGAAGACCATGAAAGACACCATTCGCCAGCTGATCCAACAAGCCATCACCCAACTCGTCAACGAAGGTGTGTTGCCTGAAGGCCTGTCGCCGGCGATCCAGGTGGAAAATTCCCGCGACAAGAAAAACGGCGACTTCGCCAGCAACATCGCCATGATGCTGGCCAAACCGGCCGGTATGAAGCCGCGCGATCTGGCGGAAAAAATCATCGCCGCGCTGCCGGCCGATGAAAACATCACCAAGACCGAAATCGCCGGCCCTGGCTTCCTGAACTTCTTCCAGAACACCGATGCCCTGGCCTCGCGCCTCGACGCGGCCCTGGCCGACGCCCACATCGGCGTGCGCAAGGCCGGTCCGGTGCAGCGCACCGTGGTCGACCTGTCGGCCCCGAACCTGGCCAAAGAGATGCACGTCGGCCACTTGCGTTCGACCATCATTGGCGACGGCGTAGCCCGCGTGCTGGAATTTCTCGGCGACGAAGTCATCCGTCAGAACCACGTCGGCGACTGGGGCACCCAGTTCGGCATGCTGATGGCTTATTTGCAGGAGAACCCGATCACCAGCGATGAGCTGTCGGACCTGGAAAACTTCTACCGCGCCGCCAAGCAACGCTTCGACGAATCCGAAGAGTTCGCCGACCGCGCCCGTGGCCTGGTGGTCAAGTTGCAGGCCGGCGATGCCGACTGCCTGGCGCTGTGGACCAAGTTCAAGGACATCTCGCTGTCCCACTGCCAGAAGATCTACGAACTGCTCAACGTCAAACTGACCATGGCCGACGTGATGGGCGAAAGCGCCTACAACGACGACCTGATCAACGTGGTCAACGATCTGAAAGCGGCGGGCATGCTGGTCGAGAGCAACGGCGCCCAGTGCGTGTTCCTCGATGAATTCAAGAACGCCGACGGCGACCCGCTGCCGGTGATCATCGTCAAGGCCGACGGCGGCTACCTCTACGCCACCACCGACCTGGCGGCCGTGCGCTACCGCAGCGGCAAGCTCAAGGCTGATCGCGCGCTGTACTTCGTCGACCAGCGCCAGGCCCTGCACTTCCAGCAAGTGTTCGCTGTGGCGCGCAAGGCCGGTTTCGTGACCCATCCGATGGAAATGGAACACATGGGCTTCGGCACCATGAACGGCGCCGATGGCCGTCCGTTCAAGACCCGTGATGGCGGCACCGTGAAGCTGATCGACCTGCTGACCGAAGCCCAGGAACGCGCCTACGCCCTGGTGAAAGACAAGAACCCCGAGCTGGCCGAAGCCGAGCTGCGCAACATCGCCAAGGTCGTGGGCATCGGCGCGGTGAAATACGCCGACCTGTCCAAGCACCGCACCAGCGACTACAGCTTCAACTTCGACCTGATGCTCAACTTCGAAGGCAACACCGCGCCGTACCTGCTGTACGCCTACACCCGCGTGGCCGGCGTGTTCCGCAAACTCGGCAAGGACTTCAGCGAAGTCGAAGGCCAGATCGTGCTCGAAGCACCGCACGAACACGAGCTGGCGGCGAAACTCGCACAGTTCGGCGAAGTGCTGAACAACGTGTCCGAGAAAGGCACGCCGCACATCCTCTGCACTTACCTTTACGACGTCGCCGGCCTGTTCTCCAGCTTCTACGAGAACTGCCCGATCCTCGCCGCCGACACCCCGGCACAAATGCAGAGCCGCCTGCGTCTCGCCGCACTGACCGGACGCACCCTCAAGCAAGGCCTGGAACTCTTGGGCCTGGAAACTCTGGAGCGTATGTAAGTTGGCCGCCAAGAAAAAACCTGCACCCAAGCGTGGCGCCAGCCGTTACCAAGCTCCTGCAAAGCAACCGATTCCGGGTTGGTTGTGGATGGTTATCGGCCTCACGGTCGGCGCGTTCCTAGTGTTTCTGATGAAACTGGAACCGGGCAAGGGCAGCGATACGGTCAAACGCGAGAAAGTGGAGCAACAGAAAGCCACCAAGATCGCCGAGGCCAACAAGACCCCGCCGAGCCCGACGCAACCGGTGAAGCCGAAGTACGACTTCTACACCTTGCTGCCGGAATCGGAAGTCATCGTGCCGCCGGACGCCGTGCCGGAGAAGACCCTGCCGACGCCACAGGTGCCAGCGATTCCGACTACGCCGGTGACCCCGGCCGAAGCGGCGAAGATCGACACCGCACGCGCCCAGGCAGCCCTCGCCGGGATTACGCCGCCACCCGCGCCACCGGTCAAGGCTGCACCGGTGACAAAGTTCTTCCTGCAGGCCGGCTCGTTCCGTAAAGAGGCTGATGCGGACAAGGTGCGCGCGCAGATCATTCTGTTGGGCCAGGCTGTGGCGGTCGAGTCCGGCACAGTCAAGGACGAAACCTGGTATCGGGTTTTGGTCGGACCGTTCAGCAATCGCGAACAACTGACCACCGCCCAGAAACAACTGGCGGGTGCCGGCTTCAGCAACTTGTTGTTACAACAACGCCAGAACCGCTGAGTCCTTAAGGAACACCGCGTCATCGTTCTTCGCCAGCAGGCCGGCTCCCACAGGTTATGTATCGTTCGCGGTATCGCGAACGCCGTGAAGTCCACGGTTCACCGTATCCGTGAAAGTCACACAACCTGTAGGAGCCGGCTTGCTGGCGATGGCGTCAGACCACACAACACAACCTTGTGCACGAAACACCGCTCGTCCCTTCTCCCGCCTCGCAGTTGAAAAACGCCCCACCACCCCCATATGAATGGGCATAAGGCATTTTCGCCCCGCTGCGTGGAGACTCTTCCCTTGACCACCATCGTTTCAGTTCGCCGCCACGGCAAAGTCGTCATGGGCGGCGACGGCCAGGTTTCCCTTGGTAATACCGTGATGAAAGGCAACGCGAAAAAAGTTCGCCGCCTGTACCACGGCCAGGTCATTGCCGGTTTTGCCGGCGCCACCGCCGACGCCTTTACCCTCTTCGAACGTTTCGAAGGCCAGCTTGAAAAGCATCAGGGCCATTTGGTCCGTGCCGCCGTCGAACTCGCCAAAGAATGGCGCACCGACCGCTCCCTGAGCCGCCTCGAAGCCATGCTCGCCGTCGCCAACAAAGACGCTTCCCTGATCATCACCGGTAACGGCGATGTGGTGGAGCCTGAAGACGGCTTGATCGCCATGGGCTCCGGCGGCGCTTACGCTCAAGCGGCCGCCAGCGCACTGCTGAAAAAGACTGATCTGTCGGCCCGCGAAATCGTCGAAACCGCCCTCGGCATCGCCGGCGACATCTGTGTATTCACCAACCACACCCAGACCATTGAGGAGCAGGACTGCGCCGAGTAAGCCTGTCTCGGCCCCGTGCCACGGCTCATTCTTGCTTGAGGTCCTTTAAATATTATGTCCATGACTCCCCGTGAAATCGTCCACGAACTCAATCGCCATATCATCGGCCAGGACGATGCCAAGCGCGCCGTCGCCATTGCCCTGCGTAACCGCTGGCGCCGGATGCAGCTGCCTGAAGAGCTGCGCGTTGAAGTAACCCCCAAGAACATCCTGATGATCGGCCCGACCGGTGTCGGTAAAACCGAGATCGCCCGTCGCCTGGCAAAACTGGCCAACGCGCCGTTCATCAAGGTCGAAGCGACCAAGTTCACCGAAGTCGGCTATGTCGGCCGCGACGTCGAATCGATCATTCGTGACCTGGCCGATGCGGCGATCAAGCTGCTGCGCGAACAGGAAATCGTCAAGGTTCGTCACCGCGCCGAAGACGCTGCCGAGGAACGTATCCTCGACGCTCTGCTGCCACCGGCACGCATGGGCTTCAGCAACGACGACGCCCCGACTGCCGATTCCAACACCCGTCAGCTGTTCCGCAAGCGCCTGCGTGAAGGTCAGCTGGATGACAAGGAGATCGAAATCGAAGTCGCCGAAATGGCCGGCGTCGATATCTCCGCGCCACCGGGCATGGAAGAAATGACCAACCAGCTGCAAAGCCTGTTCGCCAACATGGGCAAGGGCAAGAAGAAGGCCCGCAAGCTCAAGGTCAAGGAAGCCCTGAAGCTGGTCCGTGACGAAGAAGCCGGTCGCCTGGTCAACGATGAGGAGTTGAAGGCCAAGGCGCTGGAGGCGGTCGAGCAGCACGGTATCGTGTTCATCGACGAAATCGACAAGGTCGCCAAGCGCGGCAACTCCGGTGGCGTCGACGTGTCCCGCGAAGGCGTGCAGCGCGATTTGCTGCCGCTGATCGAAGGTTGCACCGTCAACACCAAACTGGGCATGGTCAAGACCGACCACATCCTGTTCATTGCCTCCGGTGCTTTCCACTTGAGCAAGCCGAGCGACCTGGTGCCTGAGCTGCAAGGCCGTCTGCCGATCCGCGTGGAACTCAAGGCCCTGAGCCCGGAAGACTTCGAGCGCATCCTCAGCGAACCGCATGCATCACTCACCGAGCAATATTGCGCACTGCTGAAAACCGAAGGCCTGGGCATCGAGTTCCAGCCAAGCGGGATCAAGCGCATCGCCGAGATTGCCTGGCAGGTCAACGAAAAAACCGAAAACATCGGTGCCCGTCGTCTGCACACTCTGCTTGAGCGCCTGCTCGAAGAGGTGTCGTTCAGCGCCGGCGACCTGGCCAGCACCCATGACGGCAAGGTGATCCAGATCGACGCCGACTACGTCAACAGCCACTTGGGCGAATTGGCGCAAAACGAAGACCTGTCCCGTTATATCCTGTAGGTAATGTGATTCCTTGCAGGAGCCCGGCTTGCCGGCGATGACGCACCCAAGATCGCCATCGCCAGCAAGCCGGCTCCTGCAAGGGTCAGATCACGCATACCAACGGACATCCGGTCATGACCCAACTCCCCACCGACATCAAACTGCACAAAGCCTCGAAAACCCTGTCGCTCAAATACGCGACCGGCGAGGAATACACCCTGCCCGCCGAGTTTCTTCGGGTGCACTCCCCCTCCGCCGAGGTCCAGGGCCACGGCAAACCTATCCTGCAATTTGGCAAGATCAACGTAGGACTGACCAAGATAGAACCGGCCGGTCAGTACGCACTGAAACTCACTTTCGACGACGGCCACGACAGCGGCCTGTTCACCTGGGAATACCTCTACGAACTGGCGCGACGTTATGACGCACTGTGGGAAGACTATCTTGCCGAGCTCAAAGCGGCCGGGAAAACCCGCGATCCGAACGAATCTGTCGTCAAACTGATGCTCTAGCCCGAGCCTCTTGTTCATTAGAAGGCATTTTCTAATTTCATCTGTTTGAATGCTCCGCTCCAGGACCTCTGATTGGTCTGCTTGCGAAAAAAATTAAACTCGGGTAACCAATGGAACTGGCAAGTTCCCTGCAGTGCTCTCTGCATTAAAAAAGCAGCGATGCAGTATTAACGGTCACCCCGAGCAGCAGTACCTGGCATTAGCTGTGAGACTACACAGCGCGACCCGGTACTCGTCTCAGGACAATGGAGCGTCGTAGATGAGTAACAAGAATAACGATGACTTGAAGTATCAAGCCTCCGAAAACACCTTGGGGCTGAATCCTGTCGTTGGACTGCGTGGAAAAGATCTACTGGCTTCAGCTCGAATGGTGCTCAGACAGGCCGTCAGGCAACCGATTCACAGTGCCAAGCATGTCGCGCATTTCGGCCTTGAACTCAAGAACGTGCTGCTTGGCAAATCCGAGCTGCAACCGACCAACGAAGACCGTCGTTTCGCTGATCCTGCCTGGAGCCAGAACCCGCTCTACAAACGTTATCTGCAGACTTACCTGGCGTGGCGCAAGGAGCTCCACACCTGGATCGACGAAAGCAATTTGCCGGCGCATGACGTCGGGCGCGGGCATTTCGTCATCAACCTCATGACCGAAGCACTCGCTCCGTCCAATACGGCGGCCAACCCCGCAGCGGTCAAACGCTTCTTCGAAACCGGCGGCAAAAGCCTGCTCGACGGTCTCTCCCATCTGGCCAAGGACATCGTGCACAACGGTGGCATGCCGAGCCAGGTCAACATGGGCGCGTTCGAGGTCGGCAAGACCCTGGGCGTGACCGAAGGCGCAGTGGTCTTTCGCAACGACGTGCTGGAACTGATCCAGTACAAGCCGACCACCGAGCAAGTCTATGAGCGCCCACTGCTGGTAGTACCGCCACAGATCAACAAGTTCTACGTTTTCGACCTGAGCCCGGAAAAGAGCTTGGCGCGGTTCTGCCTGCGCAGCAATGTTCAGACGTTCATCGTCAGCTGGCGCAACCCGACCAAGGCGCAACGCGAGTGGGGCCTGTCGACTTACATTGAGGCGCTCAAAGAAGCCGTCGACGTGATCACTGCAATCACCGGCAGCAAAGACGTGAACATGCTCGGCGCCTGCTCCGGCGGGATCACCTGCACCGCACTGCTGGGCCACTACGCGGCAATCGGCGAAAAAAAGGTGAATGCCCTGACCCTGCTGGTCAGCGTGCTCGACACGACCCTGGACAGCGACGTTGCCCTGTTCGTCAACGAGCAAACCCTCGAATCCGCCAAGCGTCACTCCTACCAGGCCGGTGTGCTGGAAGGCCGCGACATGGCGAAAGTCTTCGCCTGGATGCGCCCCAACGACCTGATCTGGAACTACTGGGTCAACAACTACCTGTTGGGCAACGAGCCGCCGGTGTTCGACATTCTGTTCTGGAACAACGACACCACTCGCCTGCCTGCCGCGTTCCACGGCGACCTGATCGAAATGTTCAAAAACAATCCATTGATCCGCCCGAACGCACTGGAAGTGTGCGGCACGCCGATCGATCTCAAGCAGGTCACTGCCGACATCTTTGCCCTGGCCGGCACCAGCGACCACATTACCCCGTGGCGCTCCTGCTACAAGTCGGCCCAACTGTTCGGCGGCAAGGTTGAATTCGTGCTGTCCAGCAGCGGGCATATCCAGAGCATCCTGAACCCGCCAGGCAACCCGAAATCGCGCTACATGACCAGCACCGAAATGCCCGTCAACGCTGATGACTGGCAGTTGGAGTCGACCAAACATACCGACTCCTGGTGGCTGCACTGGCAGGCCTGGCAGGCCGAGCGTTCGGGCAACCTGAAAAAGGCACCGTTGAAACTGGGCAACAAGGCCCATCCGGCAGGTGAAGCTGCACCCGGCACCTATGTACATGAGCGGTAACTGACACACCTCGCCCCTTGTAGGAGCGAGCTCGCTCGCGATGGACGTCAACGATAACGCGCGCTGTCTGGATGAATGCGTTGCCTTTGCGTTTTTCGCGAGCAAGCTCGCTCCTACAGGGGATCGGGGAAGAATTTGACAACGCGACCCACAGGGCCCCGAAGCATGCCGCAACCCTTTATATTCCGTACCGTCGAGCTGGATGGCCAGACACTCCGCACGGCGGTACGCCCCGGCAAGCCTCACTTGACGCCCTTGCTGATATTCAACGGCATCGGCGCCAACCTGGAGCTGGTATTTCCGTTCATCGCGGCGCTCGACCCGGACCTGGAAGTCATCGCTTTCGACGTGCCCGGTGTTGGCGGCTCGTCGACGCCGAACCGGCCTTTTCGGTTTCCGGGTCTGGCGAAGCTGACGGCGCGGATGCTCGACTACCTCGATTACGGGCAAGTCAACGTGATCGGTGTGTCCTGGGGTGGCGCGCTCGCCCAGCAGTTTGCCTTTGACTATCCCGAGCGCTGCAAGAAGCTCGTATTGGCCGCCACCGCGGCCGGTGCGGTGATGGTGCCGGGCAAGCCGAAAGTGCTTTGGTTGATGGCCAGCCCGCGGCGTTACATTCAGCCGTCCCACGTGATCCGCATTGCGCCGTTGATTTACGGTGGCTCGTTCCGTCGCGACCCGACCCTGGCCGCCAGCCATGCCGCAAAAGTGCGATCGGCCGGCAAGCTCGGTTACTACTGGCAACTGTTCGCCGGCGTTGGCTGGACCAGCATCCACTGGCTGCACAAGATCAAGCAGCCGACCCTGGTGCTGGCGGGCGATGATGACCCGCTGATCCCGCTGATCAACATGCGCGTACTGGCCTGGCGGATTCCCAACGCCCAGTTGCACATCATCGATGACGGGCATTTGTTCCTGATCACCCGGGCCGAAGCGGTCGCCCCGATCATCATGAAATTCCTGGAAGAGGAGCGACAGCGCGCGGTGATGCATCCGCATCCGGCGCCAATGGGCGGCTAAACCTTGATTGAAAGGGAACGGCAGGACGCCGTGCCGCGCAACAACCCATTACAGCGTCTATGGTGTTCTGGTTCGGTATTTGTATTTGGCCTGAAGACGAAGGAGTGTTGAGTCATGCGCGATAAACCCGTGAGGGAGTCTCTACCCACTCCCGCCACGTTCATCAACGCACAAAGTGCGATCACCGGTCTGCGCGGCCGGGATCTGCTGTCGACTCTGCGCAGTATGGCCGCTCACGGTTTGCGAAACCCGGTGCACACGGCACGCCATGCCTTGAAACTGGGCGGTCAACTGGGGCGCGTGTTGCTGGGGGACACCCTGCACCCGACCAACCCGCAGGACGCCCGTTTCGCGGACCCGGCATGGAGCCTCAACCCGTTTTATCGTCGCAGCCTGCAGGCCTACCTGAGCTGGCAGAAACAGGTCAGTCAGTGGATCGACGAGAGCAACATGAGCCCGGACGACCGTGCCCGTGCGCACTTCGCCTTTGCCTTGATCAACGACGCCATGTCACCTTCCAACAGCCTGCTCAATCCGCTGGCGATCAAGGAAATCTTCAACTCCGGCGGCAACAGCCTGGTGCGCGGCATGGGCCACCTGGTGGACGACCTCCTGCACAACGATGGCCTGCCCCGGCAAGTCACCAAGCATTCGTTCGAGGTCGGCAAAACAGTCGCCACCAGCACCGGCGCGGTGGTGTTTCGCAATGAGCTGCTGGAGTTGATCCAGTACAAACCCATGAGCGAAAAACAGTACTCAAAACCCCTGCTGGTGGTGCCACCGCAGATCAACAAGTTCTACATTTTTGATTTGAGCCCGCACAACAGCTTCGTCCAGTACGCACTCAAGAATGGCCTGCAAACCTTCGTGATCAGTTGGCGCAACCCGGATGTGCGCCACCGTGAATGGGGGCTGTCGACTTACGTTGAGGCCGTGGAAGAAGCCATGAACGTCTGCCGGGCCATCACCGGTGCCCGAGAGGTCAACCTGATGGGCGCCTGTGCCGGCGGGCTGACCATTGCGGCGTTGCAGGGTCACTTGCAGGCCAAGCGACAGCTGCGCCGGGTCTCCAGCGCGACGTACCTGGTGAGCCTGCTCGACAGCCAACTGGATTCGCCCGCCACCCTGTTCACTGACGAACAGACCCTGGAAGCCGCCAAGCGCCGCTCTTACCAGAAGGGCGTGCTGGACGGGCGCGACATGGCCAAGGTCTTCGCCTGGATGCGCCCCAACGATTTGATCTGGAGCTACTTCGTCAACAATTACCTGTTGGGCAAAGAACCGCCAGCATTCGACATCCTCTACTGGAACAACGACAACACGCGCCTGCCTGCCGCCCTGCACGGTGATTTGCTCGACTTCTTCAAGCACAACCCGTTGAGCCATCCGGGCGGTCTCGAAGTCTGCGGCACGCCGATTGATTTGCAGAAGGTGACCGTCGACAGCTTCAGCGTTGCCGGCATCAACGACCACATTACGCCGTGGGATGCGGTGTATCGCTCAACGCTGCTGCTGGGTGGCGAGCGACGCTTCGTGCTGTCCAACAGCGGTCACATACAAAGCATTCTCAATCCACCGAGCAACCCGAAAGCCAACTACGTCGAGGGCGCCAAGCTGAGCAGCGACCCACGGGCCTGGCTCTACGACGCCAAACAAGTCGAGGGCAGCTGGTGGGGCCAATGGCTGAGCTGGATCCAGGAACGCTCGGGCGCGCAAAAAGAAACACACGCGGCGCTCGGCAACCAGAACTATCCACCGATGGAGGCGGCACCCGGCACTTACGTGCACGTGCGCTGACGTTCAACGAGCCACGGCAGCTGCCTGCCGTGGCATGACCTGATCGATAAGAAGACTGGATGAAAACCCGCGACCGGATCCTCGAATGTGCCCTGAGTTTGTTCAATGAAAAGGGCGAACCGAATGTCTCCACCATGGAAGTTGCCAACGAAATGGGCATCAGCCCAGGGAACCTCTACTACCACTTCCACGGCAAGGAACCGCTGATTCTCGGACTGTTCGAACGCTTTCAAAGCGAACTCGCGCCACTGCTCGACCCTCCGCCCGATGTCGAATTGGCACCCGAGGATTACTGGCTGTTCCTGCACCTGATCGTCGAACGCCTGTCGCACTACCGGTTTCTGTTCCAGGACCTGTCGAACCTCGCCGGGCGCTTGCCGAAACTGGCCAAGGGCATTCGCAATCTGCTCAATTCACTCAAGCGCACATTGGCGTCGTTGCTGGCGCGTTTGCAGGCGCAAGGCTTGCTGGTCAGTGAAACCCAGGCGCTTGGGCAACTGGTGGAACAGATCACCATGACATTGCTGTTTTCACTGGACTACCAGCGAATTCTCGGCCGCGAAGGTGAAGTGCGACTGGTGATTTACCAGATCATGATGCTGGTGGCGCCGCACCTGCTTGCGTCGATGAAGGCGGCGACCGAACAGATGGCGATGGAGTATCTGGAAGACCAATGAGATCTGTAGGAGCTGCCGAAGGCTGCGATTTTTTTCCATACAAACAAAAACGCCCGACCTTCACAGGCCGGGCGTTTTCATGAGCCCTGAAATCAGGACTGACTGGTTGGCGTCGATGGAGCTGGCGCGGCAGTCGGGGTTACAGCAGGGGTCGGCGCGATTGCAGAGTTCGACGAACTGACTGCAGGTGCCGGGGTTGCCGGTTTGGCGGCAGCCACTGCTGGTTTTGGCGCTGCTGCTTTCGGCGCAGCCGGCTTTTTCACAGCTGGTTTTTTCGCCGCAGCAGGTTTAGCCGCTGCGGTTTTGGCCGCAGGTTTAGCTGCTGGCTTGGCAGCCGGTTTAGCGGCGGCTTTCGCGGCAGCTGGTTTGGCCGCTGGCTTGGCTGCAGCAGGTTTTGCTGCCGCTGTCTTGGCCGCTGGTTTTGCAGCTGCTTTAGCCAGTGGTTTTGCAGCGGCTTTGGCTGCTGGTTTGGCTGCTGCAGTTTTCGCTGCAACAGGCGCAACCTTGGCACCGGTCAGCTTTTCGATTTGCTTGGTCAGGGTATCGACCTTGCTGTGCAGTGCCTTGACTTCATTGCGGCTCGGTACGCCCAGGCGCGAAATGGCACTGTTCAGGCGCTTGTCGAAAGCCCCTTCCAGTTCATCCCACTTGCCCAGCGCACGGTCCTTCACGCCGCTGATGCGCGACTTGGCCGAAGAAGCGGAGTCCTTGGCGGCGTCGACGGTCTTGCCAACAGCGCTCTTGGTGAGCTTCTCGGCTTTCTCGCCGTCCTTAACCAATGCATCGAAGAGCTTGCTGCCGTCAGTGTCGATCTTCGAGTACACGCCTAAGCCAGCCAGCCAGATTTTGCGGGAGTAGTCTTCGACTTTCCCGATCCACGAGCTGCCTTCTTTGTCAGTAGTCTTTTTGCCAGCCATCCCGTTCTCCTTAAGATTTACGCGCGACACGTTCGAGCAATGCCGTCAGCTCATCGAGCTTAGCAGAGAGTGTCTCAACGTCATGTTTAGACGGAATGCCGATACGATTCAAGGCACTTGCGACACGAGTGTCAAACGCCTTCTCGACACGATCGAGTTGAACTTCGACCTTGCCTTTGAAAGTGCTCACTTCGGTCTTGGCTTCATCGATCTCGGCATTCGCTGCTTCAAGTTTCTCAGCGACTACTTTTTTGCCTTTCTTTTCAACAACCTGACCTGCCTTGATCAGTTCCTGAAAGTACTCGCCACCCTCTTGACCGACCTTGGTGTAAGCACCCAGGCCTGCCAGCCAGATCTTGCGGGCATAGGATTTGACGTCGCCCAGAGCAGTGGTCGATGCGTCGATTTTTTTCTTCAGAATAACTTTGGCCATGGTGCACCTCACGCGCAGAAGGTTTGAGGAACTGCCCGCAAGAAGTGTCGGGCTTGGGCACAAAGGTAGGGAGAAAAATTAGAAACGGCACCCTAACAACTGACATAGATAGAGGGTTGCCTCTGACTGTAGGAGCAAGCTTGCTCGCGAAGGCATCACCTCGGTGCAACTGAAATACCGAGTTGCCTGCATCACCAGCAAGCGTGCTCCTACAAGAGCGCGTTTATGCGAGGGCTTTATCCAGCGCCTTTTCGATTTCCGCTTTGATCATGCCGCTCATGGCCGACATCATCAGGCCCAGCTCCACATCGACCTTGATCAAATCTTCGCTGACATGCACCGCGCCTTTCACGCCCGAACGCTTGAGGTTCAAGGTGTCGCCGGACCATTGCGGCTCCAGGCCATACTGGTCGGAAAGTTTCTGCGCCAGCTTGTCAGCCTTCTCGCGGGCCGCTTCCTTACCCAGGCCGTGGGTACGTTCAACACTAATATGGGCCATTGAATGACTCCTGCTTTATGAATGCTTGTTCGGTGAATCTTGACCGCCACTGCGGCAAAACGTCCCGAGGGTGATCCATCTTACCTTCAGCCTTGCCAAGACAAAGCATCCCTTGGGGATTAGAATGTCGCGCATTCTCTTTTGGTGACAGCGATATGACTGATCAGCGCAAAGGCAGCGATGCCGAACCCACCACTCACTTCGGCTTCAAAAACGTTCCGGAAAGCCAGAAAGCGGAAAAAGTCGCTGAGGTTTTCCATTCGGTAGCCGCCAAGTACGACCTGATGAACGACCTCCTGTCGGGCGGCATGCACCGTCTGTGGAAGCGCTTTGCGATCGAATTATCCGGCGTGCGCAGCGGCAACCGCGTGCTCGACATCGCCGGTGGCACGGGCGACCTGACCAAAAAGTTCTCGCATCTGGTAGGCCCGACCGGCCAGGTCGTGTTGGCCGACATCAACGAATCCATGCTCAAGGTCGGTCGCGACCGCCTGCTGGATCTGGGTGTGGCCGGCAACGTCGAGTTCGTCCAGGCCGACGCTGAAAAGCTGCCGTTCCCGGACAACCATTTCGACTGCGTGACCATCGCTTTCGGCCTGCGCAACGTCACGCACAAGGAAGACGCCCTGCGTTCCATGCTGCGCGTGCTCAAGCCGGGCGGTCGTTTGCTGGTACTGGAATTTTCCAAGCCGACCAACGCGCTGATGTCCAAGGCCTACGATGCCTACTCGTTCGCCTTCATGCCCCTGATGGGCAAGCTGATCACCAACGACTCGGAAAGCTATCGTTACCTCGCCGAATCGATCCGCATGCACCCGAACCAGGAAACCCTGAAGTCGATGATGGTCGAGGCCGGTTTCGACCGCGTGACCTATCACAACATGACCGCAGGCATCGTCGCTCTGCACCGCGGCATCAAGCCCTGATGCTGCTCGCCGGCCTGCTCGCCAGCGTTGAACTCGGCATCAACCGGGTGCTGCGTCTCGACAGCACGGCGCTGCCGCGGCTGGCGCATCTGACCGGCAAAGTGATTGCGGTCGACTGTCGCAGCCCGGCGCTGCAACTGTTCATCCTGCCCAGCGACGAAGGCCTGATGCTCGCCTCCCAATGGGAAACCGGCGCCGACTGCACCTTGCGTGCACCGGCCTCGAGCCTGTTGAAACTGGCCATGAGCAAGGACAAGACTTCGATCCTGCACGGCCCTGAAGTCGAACTCGATGGCGACAGCGGCGTGCTGCTGGAACTGGCGGCGATCCTTCAGGACCTGGAGCTGGACTGGGAGTACGAGCTGTCGCGCTGGCTCGGCCCCGTGGCCACGCAACTGGTCGGCGGTCACCTGCGCAGCCGCGCCCGCTGGTATCAGCAAGGCTTCGCCAGCCTGGGGCAGAACCTGAGCGAATACCTGGCCGAAGAATCGCGCACCCTCGTCGGTCAGCGCGAAGCCGAAGCCCGATTCAGTGAACTGGACCGGATCAAACTTGATCTGGAACGTCTCGAGGCGCGTTTCGAGCGCCTTTCCCGATCCCTCGACCCAAGCGATAACGCATGAAGCTGCTTGCCGTCCGCCGTTTGTTGCGCATCCAGCGCGTCGTGATCCGCTACCGCCTCGATGACCTGCTGTTCGCCCTGCCGCTGCCCTGGTTCTTGCGGGCGCTGCGTTATGCCTTGCCGTGGCGCTGGTTCCCGCGCAAGACCCTGGACCTGAGCCGTGGCGCACGCTTGCGCCTGGCGTTGCAGGACCTGGGGCCGATCTTCATCAAGTTCGGGCAGATCCTGTCCACCCGTCGCGACCTGCTGCCCGAAGACATCGCCGATGAGCTGATGAAGCTGCAGGACCGCGTACCGCCGTTCGACTCGCAGGTGTCGGTCAAGCTGATCGAAGAACAGCTCGGCAAGAAAATCAGCGAAGTGTTCAGCCGTTTCGACGTTGAGCCGCTGGCCTCTGCGTCGGTGGCCCAGGTGCATGCCGCACAGTTGAAAACCGGCGAAGAAGTCGTGGTCAAAGTGATCCGCCCGGGACTCAAGCCGATCATCGCCCAGGACCTGGCGTGGCTGTTCATTCTTGCCCGCACCGCCGAAAAACTCTCGTCCGATGCGCGTCTGCTGCACCCGGTGGACGTGGTCAGCGATTACGAAAAAACCATCTACGACGAACTCGATCTGTTGCGCGAAGCGGCCAATGCCAGCCAGTTGAAGCGCAATTTCGAAGGCTCGCCACTGCTGTATGTGCCGCAAGTCTATTGGGACTGGTGCCGCCCGAAAGTGCTGGTGATGGAGCGCATCTACGGCATCCAGGTCACCGATCTGACGACCTTGGCCGACCAGCGCACCGACATGAAAATGCTCGCCGAACGCGGCGTGGAGATCTTCTTCACCCAGGTGTTCCGCGACAGCTTCTTCCATGCCGACATGCACCCCGGCAACATTTTCGTCAGCACCGTGACTCCGTGGAGCCCGCAATACATCGCGATCGACTGCGGCATCGTCGGCAGCCTGACCCCGGAAGACCAGGATTACCTCGCACGCAACCTCTTCGCCTTCTTCAAGCGCGATTACCGTCGTGTAGCGCAGCTGCACATCGACTCGGGCTGGGTCCCGGCGGAAACCAAACTCAATGAATTCGAAGCCGCGATCCGCACCGTGTGCGAGCCGATCTTCGAAAAACCGTTAAAAGACATTTCCTTCGGCCAGGTGTTGATGCGCCTGTTCCAGACCGCGCGTCGCTTCAACATGGAAGTGCAGCCACAGTTGGTCCTGCTGCAAAAAACCCTGCTGAACATTGAAGGTCTGGGGCGTCAGCTGTATCCGGACCTCGACTTGTGGAACACCGCGCAACCGTTCCTCGAACGCTGGATGCGCGAGCGCGTCAGCCCCAAAGCCTTGCTCGGCAACGTGCACAGCCAGTTCGAACAGCTGCCGCACCTGGCCAACATGGCCCGCGACCTGCTCGAACGCATGTCCCAGCCCCACGCCTACGACCCGCCGCCACCGTGGCATCGACGCCGCGACGACTGGTTCCTGCGCCTGCTCGGCACCGCGCATCTGGCTGGCGGCGCCATCCTGGCCGCTGGCGGGCCATTGAATCAGTTGGCCTATTGGCCGGCTGGCATCATGATGGCCGTCGGTTTGTATCTGGTCGTTCGTCGATAGCCAGTTGGGTTAACGACTGGCACACTGTTTGAACGTTGGGTTCGACTAATGAAGTGTCGGGCCCGCTGTCGGAGTCGAAGATGAAAAACTGGCTGGACGAGATCAAGTGGGACGCCGACGGCCTGGTGCCGGCGATTGCCCAGGATCACAAGACCGGGCGCGTCCTGATGATGGCCTGGATGAACCGCGAAGCACTGGAACTGACCGCTGCCGAGAACCGTGCCATTTACTGGTCGCGTTCCCGTGGCAAGCTGTGGCGCAAGGGCGAAGAGTCCGGCCACGTGCAAACCCTGCACGAGATGCGCCTGGACTGTGACGCCGACGTGATCATTCTGATGGTCGAGCAGATCGGCGACATCGCCTGCCATACCGGCCGTCAGAGCTGCTTCTACCGCGTCTATGAGAACGGCGACTGGACAACAGTCGACCCGGTTCTGAAAGATCCGCACGCCATCTATTCCGCAGGACACAAACATGAGTGACACTCTGACCCGTCTGGCCGAGGTACTGGAGGAGCGCAAAGGCGCCGCCGCCGACAGCTCGTATGTCGCCAGTCTGTACCACAAGGGCTTGAACAAGATTCTGGAAAAAGTCGGCGAAGAGTCGGTCGAAACCATCATTGCCGCCAAGGATGCCGCCATCAGCGGTGACTGCAGCGATGTGATCTACGAAACCGCCGATTTGTGGTTCCACAGCATGGTCATGCTCGCCCAACTGGGGCAGCATCCTCAGGCTGTACTCGATGAACTGGACCGTCGCTTCGGTCTGTCCGGACACGCCGAGAAAGCCTCGCGCCCGTCCGCCTGAATAACTGTTAGAGAGGAGCAGCAACATGGGCATTTTTGACTGGAAACACTGGATCGTCATCCTGGTTGTTGTCGTACTGGTGTTCGGTACCAAGAAGCTGAAAAATCTCGGCACTGACGTCGGCGAGTCGATCAAGGGCTTCCGCAAAGCCATGAACGATGACGAAAAACCGGCCGACCCGAACGCGACCCCGGCCCAACCGGTTCCGCCTGTTCAGCCACAAGCTTCTGTGAACCAGCCGCACACCATCGACGTGCAGGCGCAGAAAGTCGAAGAGCCGATCCGCAAAGACGTGTGAGCACTGACTAATGTTTGGTATCAGCTTCTCTGAACTGCTGCTCGTCGGCCTCGTCGCCCTGCTGGTGCTGGGTCCCGAGCGCCTGCCGGGCGCAGCGCGCACCGCCGGCCTGTGGGTCGGGCGCCTGAAGCGCAGCTTCAATGCGATCAAACAGGAAGTTGAACGTGAAATCGGTGCTGACGAAATTCGTCGGCAACTGCACAACGAACACATCCTGTCGCTTGAGCAGGAAGCGCGGAAGATCTTCACGCCGACCCAGCAAGAGCCGACACCTGTCGAGCACGTGGGCGAGCAGACGATTCAAACGCCTGCCGCCGCTGTCCCACCGGCAGCCGCTCCGATAGCGGAACCTGCGCCGGTTGTGGCAGCAATGCCGGTTGAACCCGTTGCTCCAGCCGCCGCGCCGACAACGCCAGCGCCTACTGACACCACTTTGCCGCCGCGAGCCCCATGAGCGATCTCCCTGAAAATGACCAGCACATGCCGCTGGTTTCGCACCTCACCGAGTTGCGTACCCGCCTGCTGCGCTGCGTAGCGGCGATCTTCATCATTTTTGCCGGGCTGTTTGCCTTCACCCAGCAGATCTACACCTTCGTCTCGACGCCGCTGCGTGCTTACCTGCCCGTTGGCGCGACGATGATTGCCACCGATGTGTCGTCGCCGTTCCTGACGCCACTGAAGCTGACCATGATGGTCTCGCTGTTCCTGGCGATCCCGGTGATCCTGCATCAGATCTGGGGCTTCATCGCACCTGGCCTGTACAAGCATGAAAAACGCATCGCCATGCCCTTGCTGGTCTCCAGCATCTTTCTGTTCTACGCCGGCATGGCGTTCGCCTATTTCCTGGTGTTCCCGCTGATCTTCAAGTTCTTCGCCGCTGCCACCCCGGCCGGGGTGGAAATGATGACCGACATCACCAGCTACCTCGACTTCGTCATGACGCTGTTCTTCGCCTTCGGCGTGGCGTTCGAAATCCCGGTGGCCGTGGTGCTGCTGGTGTGGATCGGCGTGGTCGACGTCAAGTACCTGAAGAAAATCCGCCCGTACGTGATCATCGGCTGCTTCGTGGTCGGCATGATCCTGACGCCGCCGGACATCTTCTCGCAGACCCTGCTGGCCATACCGATGTGGATGCTGTTTGAAGTCGGCATCCTGTTTGGCAGCCTGATCAGCAAGCGTGGCGAGCATCCGGACGATCAACCGGCTGACGATCACAACGACCAGCCGCCAGCGACCCAAGCGTGAACCTGCTGCTCCTCGAAGAGGCCGATTTCATTGCGGCCGACCGGGCGATCCTGCGTGATCGCCGGTTGACGCACATGCAGGAAGTTCACCGCTGTGAAGTCGGCGACAGCATGCGCGTCGGGCGAATCGGTGGGCTGATGGGCTCGGCCGAGGTGCTGCGCCTGGACGCCGATGAAGCCGAACTGCGCGTCTCCCTCGACCAACCGCCACCGGCCAAGCTGCCGCTGACCCTGGTGTTGGCACTGCCACGGCCCAAAATGCTGCGCAGGGTGTTTCAGACCGTGGCGGCCATGGGTGTGCCGCGGATCGTGCTGGTCAACAGCTATCGCGTCGAGAAGAGCTTCTGGCAGACACCATTCCTTGAACCTGAAGCGATTCGTGAACAGTTGATTCTTGGCCTCGAACAGGCCCGGGACACTGTGCTGCCAGAAATCGTGATCGAGAAGCGCTTCAAGCCGTTCGTTGAAGACCGTCTACCCGCGATCGCCGAAGGCACCCTCGGCCTGGTTGGCCACCCCGGTAACTACCCGCCCTGCCCCCGCGGCCTCAGCGAACCGGTGACCCTGGCCATCGGCCCGGAAGGTGGCTGGATTCCTTACGAGATCGACTTGCTGGGCAAGTCCGGCCTGCAAGCGGTACAACTGGGCGATCGAATCCTGCGCGTCGAAACCGCCGTGACCGCCCTGCTGGCACGCCTTTTCTAAACCCCCGACACAATCACTGTGGCGAGGGGGCTTTTCCCCGCTTGGTCGCGAAGCGGCCACTGCTGTTGCTCCGGTCAAACCGCATGCACCACTTTTACGGCTGCTGCGCACCCGAACGGGGGCAAGCCCCCTCGCCACAGCTCACCACGCATCTGAAAAACTCTCAGCACCTTCAGATACGCCCAGTGCAGCCGATACATCTCCCATAAAACCAAATGATGGTCCGGGGAGTTTTCAGCATGTACCAATGGCTAGCCGAGAGTCTGGGAAACGTCAGCGTCAAACGCAAACTGGGGATCGGGTTTGGTCTGGTGCTGTCTCTGACCCTGTTGATCACCTTTACCGGCTGGACCGGCCTGAGCGACGTGATCAGTCGCGGCGATAAACTGGGTTTCATTTCCGAGATCAATGGGCTGACCAAAGATCTGCGCATCGCGCGCCTGGACTACGAAATGCGTCGCGGCGAACAAGGCCCGGGCGTCGTCAACGACTTGCTGGGCAAGCTCGAAACCAGCCTTCAGACCGCCCGCACCCTGATCGAGCAACCGGCTGATGCCGCCAAGGTTGATCAGCAATTGACTGCACTCGCCGAGTACCGTCGCGCGTTCAGCGAAATGATCCAGGCCGGCGCCGACCGCGAAGATGCCCGCAGCAAACTCGGCAGCACCGCCGACAACGCCGTAGCCCGCGTGGCCGACGTGGAAAAATCCATGCTCCAGGGTGAAAGCGTGAACGCCTTCAACAGCGTGATCGACCTGAGCAAACTGATCCAGCAGGCGCGCTTCCAGGTTCGCGGTTACACCTACAGCGGCAAGAGCGACGCCGAACAGCCCGCGCTGAACGCTATCGATGACGCCCTGAAAAACCTCGAAAGCCTGCCAGCCAAACTGCCTGAGGAACATCTCGCCAACCTGCAACAGGCGACCGACTCGCTCAAGGCCTATCGTGCCGCCGTCAGCCAGTTCCGCGACTCACAGTCCGCCAGCGCCAAGGCACTGGTGCGCATGGCTGCCCAAGGCAACATCCTGCTGGACGTGAGCAACCAACTCACCACCTCGCAAACCGTTATCCGCGACACCGACGCTGCCCATGCCAAAAACATGCTGACCCTCGCCACCGTGCTCGCCACAGCTTTCGGCCTGCTGGCCGGGTGGGCGATCACCCGCCAGATCATCATTCCGCTGAACCAGACCCTGGCCGTGGCCCAGCGTGTGGCCAGCGGCGATCTGACCCAAAACCTGATCTCTCAGCGTCGCGATGAGCTCGGCCAGCTGCAGCGCGCCATGCAGAGCATGACCCAAGGCTTGCGCGAACTGATCGGCGGCATCAGCGATGGCGTGACGCAGATTGCCAGCGCCGCCGAAGAGTTGTCCGCCGTCACCGAGCAGACCAGCGCCGGGGTCAACAATCAGAAGATTGAAACCGACCAGGTCGCCACTGCCATGAACGAGATGGCCGCCACCGTGCAGGAAGTCGCGCGCAATGCCGAGGAAGCCTCCGAAGCCGCCGTCGCCGCTGACCAGCAAGCTCGCGAAGGTGACAAGGTAGTGGGTGAAGCCATCGCGCAGATCGAGCGCCTGGCCAAGGAAGTGGGTCATTCCACCGAGGCAATGGGCGAACTCAAGCGCGAAAGCGACAAGATCGGCAGCGTGCTCGACGTGATCAAATCCGTGGCCCAGCAAACCAACCTGCTGGCACTCAACGCCGCGATTGAAGCCGCTCGCGCCGGTGAAGCCGGACGCGGTTTTGCCGTGGTCGCCGATGAAGTCCGCAGCCTGGCCCAGCGCACCCAGAAGTCCACGGAAGAAATCGAAGAGCTGATCGTCGGCCTGCAAAACGGCACCCAGCAGGTCTCGACCATCATGGACAACAGCCGCGCCCTGACCGACAGCAGCGTCGAACTGACCCGCCGTGCCGGTGGTTCACTCGAAAGCATCACCCGCACGGTCTCGGCGATTCAGGCGATGAACCAGCAGATTGCCGCTGCCGCCGAACAGCAAAGCGCCGTGGCCGAGGAGATCAACCGCAGCGTGCTGAATGTGCGTGATGTGTCGGATCAGACTTCCGCTGCCAGTGAGGAGACAGCGGCCTCCAGCGTTGAGCTGGCACGGTTGGGGACGCATTTGCAGATGTTGGTGGGCAAGTTCAGGGTTTGAGGTGATCCGCATGCCTCGGCTCACTCAGGACCGAGGTGATGCAATCGCGGGCTTGCCCGCGATTGCGATCGACCAGACGCTACCGCTACAGAATCTGGTGCAAGCTCAAGAACAAACTTCAGACCATAAAAAACCCGCTTTCGCGGGTTTTTTTCATTACGCCAACTGAGGCTGTTCGCTCATTGGTTTGAGCGGTAGCAGCGGCGCGTGAGGGTCGGCCTTGACCGACTTGCGCCAGGCGTTGAGCCACTCTGGGTGACCTTCGCTCCAGACCTGCTCATGCAGGCGGGCCAAAGCCACCGGATCGCTCAGCAGTTGCACACGCTCATTGTTGGTCAGCCCTTCAGGGCCGACTTTCATGGCGTGACGAACCCGTTCGATCCGCAGCCATTCGATCGGCTCGGCCTGACCGTGACGGGACGTCGCCAGCGAACACGCCAGGGCGTTCTGCTGTGGATCGACCACCGAACGGACGAAGCCGTCGTTCAGTGCGTGCCAGCGGTTCTCGTGGGTGTACTGGTCGGTGGCCAGCAGCGCCTGTGGCGGATTGTATTCCTCAGGAATCAGGAACAGGCTCTCGTCACGGGACTTCAGGCCCAGGCCAACACGGCTGGAGATCACCGACACCGGGATCGACAGCATCAACGAACCGACAATCGGCACCAGCCACCACAGGAAGCTCGGGTTCAGCCAGATCACCAACAGTGCCCAGAAGAAGCCCAGCAGCGTTTGCGGACCGTGTCGCTTGACCGCCTCGCTCCATGGCGTGGAGTCGTCGTCACGTTGCGGCGAGTTCCAGGTCGCGGCCCAGCCGAGGAACGCGGCGAGGACGAAACGGGTGTGGAAAATCATCCGCACCGGCGCCAGCAGCATGGAGAACAACATCTCCAGCAGCATCGACAGGGTCACCTTGAACTTGCCGCCGAACTCTTTCGCGCCCTTGGCCCAGATCAGGATGATGCTCAACAGCTTCGGCAGGAACAGCAGCACGATGGTGGTCGAGAACAGTGCAATCGCCTTGTCCGGGTGCCATTGTGGCCACAGCGGATAGAGCTGGCGCGGTTCAAGGAAGTACTGCGGCTCCATCAACGTGTTGACCGCCAGCAGCGCCGTCGACAACACAAGGAAGAAGAACCACAACGGCGCCGACAGGTAAGACATCACGCCGGTCAGGAACACCGCACGGTGCACCGGGTGCATGCCCTTGACCAGGAACAGGCGGAAGTTCATCAGGTTGCCGTGGCACCAGCGACGGTCACGCTTGAGTTCGTCCAGCAGGTTCGGCGGCAGTTCTTCGTAGCTGCCCGGCAAGTCGTAGGCAATCCACACGCCCCAACCGGCACGACGCATCAACGCGGCTTCAACGAAGTCGTGGGACAGGATCGCACCGGCAAACGCGCCTTTACCCGGCAACGGCGCCAGGGCGCAGTGCTCGATAAACGGCTTCATGCGGATGATCGCATTGTGACCCCAGTAGTGCGATTCGCCCAGCTGCCAGAAGTGCAGGCCCGCGGTGAACAGCGGACCGTACACGCGGGTCGCGAATTGCTGCATGCGCGCATACAGGGTGTCCATGCCCGACGCACGCGGCGCGGTCTGGATGATCCCGGCGTCCGGCGTGGCTTCCATCAAACGCACCAGACTGGTCAGGCAATCGCCGCTCATTACCGAATCGGCGTCGAGGACGACCATGTACTTGTAGTCACCACCCCAGCGACGGCAGAAGTCGTCGAGGTTGCCGCTTTTACGCTTAACGCGACGGCGACGGCGGCGATAGAAGATCTTGCCGAAGCCCCCAGCCTCACGGCAGACGTCCAGCCAGGCCTGCTGCTCGGCAACGCAAATGTCGGCGTCGTTACTGTCGCTGAGCACAAAGAAGTCGAAGCGATCCAGATCACCGGTCGCTGCAACCGACTCGAACGTCGCGCGCAGACCCGCGAACACACGAGGCACGTCTTCGTTGCAGATCGGCATCACCAGTGCGGTGCGCGCATCTTTCGGAATTGGCTCGTTACCGGCGCTTTTACCAGAGATACGGTATTTATCGTGCCCCGTGAGCAACTCGAGGAAGCCCATCAGCGCAGTCCAGAAACCGGCCGACACCCAGCAGAACAAAATCCCGAACAGAATCAGGATGCTGGTCTGCAAGGCATACGGCAGCACTTGCGTGGCGGTTTGCAGCAGCGGTTGGTGCAGCACTTCGTTCAGGTCGACGAACGACCAGCCCTGGTACGGCATGATGCCTTTCATGTACCAACCGGCGACGATAGTCTGGCCGAGCATCAGCACCAACAGAATGTAGCGACGGATCGAACCCACGGTGCGCCAGCGCGCGGCCGGCAGGACGCGTTCGTCCTTCGGCGGCTGTGGCGGGTTGGTACGACCGGTCATCCGACGCCAGCCACGCACCAGAATGTTGGTGCGCCACGGCTCCGGCACAACCTTGGTCCGGCGGATTGGCGGGGTCGCCTTGAGGCAGACCCGACCATTGGCGTCGAGCGCCAGCATTTCCGCATCCTGCAACTCTTCGGCAGTGCTCAGGGTCAGGCGCTTGCCCACCGAAGCCTGGGCGGCCTCGGTCGGAGCGTCGAACGTGGATGACGACAGGCGTTCATGCAGCTCGCTGAAGGACCGGCAACCCGCGAGCTCCGCGCGTTGCTGGTCGGTCATCGGCAGATGCGCCAGATACTCGGCAAGAGTTTCTGGCTGTACTTGAGAATTACTCATCGGCAGGCAACTGGTAGCTCCAGGTCTCGGTCAGGACTTCTTCAGTCGGCGCCGATTCCGGTGTGGCTGGGGCCGCGCCGGCAGCGACAGGCTGCTGGGCGTCTTTGTTTTTGGCCTTGTCCTTGGCATCTGCAACCGGCTTGACGTCGGCCTGCTTGGCCTCCGCTGCCTTGGCGTCCTTGTCTGCTTTCTCTTGTTGCTTGGCAGCAACCTTGTCGGCCTTGGCAACCGACGAGTTCGACGCCGGAATCGAGGTCTTGGCCAAGTCCGCAGGCACGATGTTCTGCACCAGCGCGGCACGCATTTCGGTGGCCTTGCTCGGATCCTTGACCTTCATGCGCAGCGTCAGGCGCCAGCCCTTGGTTTCAGGGTTGTAGCGCACGCTGTTCTCGACCAGTTCGGCGTTGTCACCAACGCTGACCTGGCTGCGAACGTCCGCATCGGCAGGCAAAGCGGCCAGGGACGGACCTTCGAAATCCACAAGGTAAGCCACGCTGCCGTCCGGCTGACGAATCAGGTTGGACTGTTTAACGTCACCGGTGGAACGCAGGGTTTGTTTGACCCAGGCGCTGTCCGGGGCGTGGATCGACGCTTCGTCCATGGTCCAGTGCATACGATAAGCAACATCGAGTGGCTGGCCAGGTTCCGGCAACTTTTCCGGGTTCCAGAAGGCTACGATATTGTCGTTGGTTTCGTCGGCGGTCGGAATTTCGACCAGATCGACGGTGCCCTTGCCCCAGTCGCCCTTCGGCTCGATCCAGGCGCTTGGGCGCTTGTCGTAGCGGTCGTCGAGATCTTCGTAATGGCTGAAGTCGCGACCACGTTGCAGCAGACCGAAACCACGCGGGTTCTCGACCGAGAAGTTGCTGACAGCCAGGTGTTTCGGGTTGTTCAGCGGACGCCAGATCCACTCGCCATTGCCGGCATGGATCGCCAGGCCGCTGGAGTCATGCAGTTCACGACGGTAGTTCAGCACTTTCGACGGCTGGTTGGCGCCGAACAGGTACATGCTGGTCAACGGCGCGATACCCAGTTTGCCGACCTTGTCACGCAGGAACATCTGCGCCTTGACGTCGACAATGGTGTCGCTGCCCGGACGCAAGGTCAGGCGATAGGCACCGGTGGCACGTGGCGAATCCAGCAGCGCAAAGATCACCAGGTGCTTGTCGCCCGGTTTTGGCTGTTGAATCCAGAACTCGCGAAAACGCGGAAATTCTTCGCCGGATGGCAATGCGGTATCGAGCGCCATGCCGCGGGCGGACAGACCATAGACGTGACCCTTGCCGACGACGCGGAAGTAGCTCGCGCCGAGCATGGTCATGATTTCGTCTTGCTTGTCGGCCTTGTTGATCGGGTACAGCACACGGAAACCGGCATAACCCAATTGCTCAGTGGCCTTCGGGTCGAAGTTCAGGTCGCCGAAGTCGAAACGACTTGGGTCGTACTTGATCTCTTCGACGGTGTTCGCGGTGATTTCGTTGATTTTCACCGGCGTATCGAAATGCATGCCCTGATGATAGAAGGACAGCTTGAACGGCGTCTTCTGATCAGCCCACTCGGCTTTTTCGGTCAGAAACCGGATTTTCTGATAGTCCGCGAATTTCATTTCACGGAATTCGTTCGGCAGGTTACTGCGCGGCGCTTCGTACTTCTGCCCGGCCAGCTCTTTTGCCTTGACCGATACATCATCCAGATTGAATGCCCAAAGCTGGCCGGCGCTGAACAGGCAGAGCAGTGCAGAGCCCGCTACCAGTGCGTTACGTAACCGTTTGGCAGACAATTTTGGTGCATTACAGGGACTAACAATCACGAGCAACCCTCGCCGAAAACAGATCAAAAAACCAACGGCCAGTTGAAGGGTTTGTGAGGAATGCGGTGTGAAAAAACCGACCCTACAAACCACTCTTGCCAAGTTGGCGAGCATTGTTCCGACTCCGCTGGGGCAAAATGATTCCCCAATCGGATCCAGACAAGTCTCTACCTAAGTCAAAATGGACCAACGAACGCCGATCCCCGTAGCGCGCGATTATCTAGTAGGCCGCGTTACAACGCATCAGGGGTAACAAAGTATTTATCGCGAAAAACCCCTGTTTGCAGCCGAAATGAGCTTAAAAACTTGTTTCAAGTGCTTTCAGGTCTGTAACAGGAAGGTTACCGGGCCATCATTGACCAGGTGCACCTGCATATCCGCGCCGAATCTACCCGATGCCACAGTGCCATGCACTTGTTTCGCTTTGGCTAATAGATAGTCGAAAAGCTCCTCTCCCAGCGCCGGAGGGGCCGCGGTCGAGAAACTCGGGCGCAACCCGCTCTTGGTATCGGCAGCCAGGGTGAACTGCGAGACCAGCAGCAACCCGCCACCCACATCCGCCAGGGACAGGTTCATCTTGCCCTCGGTATCGCTGAACACCCGATAGTTAAGCAGTTTATTGAGAAGTTTGTCGGCGCTGGCCCGGGTGTCCTCGGGCTCTACAGCCACCAACACCAACAAACCCTGGTCAACCGCACCGACCACCTCGCCCGCTACCTCGACTCGCGCGCCACGCACGCGTTGCAGCAAGCCTTTCATGCTTCTTCGGGCGCCAGGTCCAGCAAACGGTGAGCCATCTGCTTGGCGGCCCTTACCAGCGCGTCAGTGATGCCCGGTTCGGAAGCGGCGTGGCCGGCGTCGCGAATCACTTGCAATTCACTGTTCGGCCAGGCCTGGTGCAATTCCCAGGCGTTATCCAGCGGACAGATCACGTCATAGCGACCATGCACGATCACGCCCGGCAGATGGGCAATCTTGCCCATGTCGCGAATCAGCTGGTTCGGTTCGAGGAAGGCATTGTTCGTGAAGTAGTGACATTCGATGCGCGCAATGGATAACGCACGCTGCGGCTCGGAGAACCGATCGACCACCAGCGGGTTTGGACGCAGGGTTGCGGTGCGACCCTCCCAGGTCGACCAGGCCTTGGCCGCATGCATCTGGGCGATCTGATCGTTGCCGACCAGGCGCTTGTGGAAAGCGGTGAGCAGGTCGTCGCGCTCGTCCAGTGGAATGGGTGCGATGTAGTCCTGCCAGTAATCGGGGAACAGGCGACTGGCGCCTGCCTGGTAGAACCACTCGATTTCCTGCGGACGGCAAAGAAAGATCCCGCGCAGGATCAGGCCATGTACACGTTCCGGGTGGGTTTGTGCATAGGCCAGCGCCAGGGTCGAACCCCATGAGCCACCGAACAGCACCCATTTTTCGATGCCCAGGTGCTGGCGAATCCGCTCAAGGTCGGCGACCAGATCCCAGGTGGTGTTGTTTTCCAGGCTGGCGTGGGGAGTGGAGCGACCACAACCGCGCTGGTCGAAGGTGACAATGCGGTACAGGTTGGGATCGAAGAAGCAACGACTCTGGGCATCACACCCCGCGCCAGGGCCACCGTGGATGAATACCACCGGCAAACCTTGCGGTGAACCGCTTTCGTCAACGTACAGGGTGTGGGTCGCATCGACAGCCAGATCGTGCCGGGCGTAGGGTTTGATCTGCGGGTACAAAGTCTGCATTGCGCACTCCGTAAGGGGTCGAGGTCATCCCTGGGGGGACTTCTATTATTCTGCCGTGGGGCATCATAAACCCGATTTACGTCAATGAGCATGCCCAGCCTGGCAAGAGTTCGCAATCAAACCTGTGGCGAGGGAGCTTGCTCCCGCTGGGCTGCGTAGCAGCCCAAAAACCCTTCAACCGAGTTTTGTCAGATACACCTGACTGTCCGGGTTTACGACGGCTTCGCCGCCGGACGGGAGCAAGCTCCCTCGCCACAAAGGCCCACTTGCCAGCGTTTCGTGTTTAAGCGCTGTAGTGCTTTTCGCCCCACGCCAACAACCCTTGCAGCAATTCCTTCAACACCACTCGCGTCGGCTCCGCCAGGTCCGGGCGATAACGGAACGGCTCGAACTCTTCCATATACGTGCACTGCCCCAGCTCCAGTTGCGCGGCGTGAATGTTCTCGGCCGGGTTGCCGTAATGCCGGGTGATGTGGCCGCCCTTGAAGCGTCCGTTCAGCACGTGGGTGTAATTGTCGTGACGCGCACAGATGGCTTCCAGTTGCGTCGCCAACTGCGGATCGCAACTGGCGCCGTTGAAGGTGCCGAGGTTGAAATCCGGCAGCTTGCCGTCAAACAGGTGCGGGATCAGCGAGCGGATCGAATGCGCATCGAACAGCAGCGCGTAGCCAAACTCAGCCTTCAGACGCGCCAGCTCGTTTTGCAAGGTGCTGTGGTACGGCGTCCAGATCTGCTCAAGGTACGTCGCGCGTTCTTCTTTGGAAGGCTCCAGCCCTTCGCGGAACAAAGGCACGCCATCGAACAACGTGGCCGGGTACAGGCCGGTGGTTGCGCCGACATACAAAGGCTTGTCGTCGGAGGGACGGTTCAGGTCGATGACGAACCGCGAATACTCGGCAGCCAGGGTGCTGGCACCCAGTTCAGCGGCGAAATCGTACAACTGCGGGATGTGCCAGTCGGTGTCCGGCAGGCTTTTCGCCTGGGGGATCAATCCGGCTTCGACGGCCGGGGTCAGACGCACACCGGCATGGGGCATGCTGATCAGCAGTGGCACGCGGCCTTGTTTGAAGTTCAGAACCTTATCCACAACAGATCTCCTACAAACTTGATTCGACGCCGTGGCGCACGACGCGTTTTTCCAGGTCGCCGCCGAGCCAGTAACACAGGTCGGCCGGACGATCGATTTGCCAGGCGACGAAATCCGCGACCTTGCCGGCCTCCAGCGAACCGTGGGTGTCGGCCATGCCCAATGCAGTGGCGGCATGAATCGTCGCGCCAGCCAGGACTTCTTCCGGAGTCATGCGGAAACAGGTGCAAGCCATGTTCAGCATCAGGCGCAACGACAGCGCCGGCGAGGTGCCGGGATTGAGATCACTGGCGATGGCGATTTTCACACCGTGCTTGCGCAGGGCTTCCATCGGCGGCAATTGGGTTTCGCGAAGGAAGTAAAAAGCACCGGGCAATAGCACGGCGACGGTGCCGGACTCGGCCATGGCGATGGCGTCGTCTTCGGTCATGAATTCCAGGTGATCGGCGGACAACGCGTGGTAACGCGCCGCCAGACTAGAGCCGTGCAGCGAGGACAACTGTTCGGCGTGCAGCTTCACCGGCAAGCCAAGTTCCTGAGCAGTTATAAATACGCGCTCAACCTGAGCCGGGGAAAACGCCAGGTATTCGCAGAATGCGTCCACGGCGTCCACCAACCCTTCGGCGGCCAGGGCCGGGAGCATTTCAGCGCAGATGTGATCGATGTAATCGTCGGCGCGATCGGCATATTCCGGCGGCAAAGCATGAGCCGCCAGGCAGGTGCTGCGCACACTGACCGGCAGTTCGGCGCCGAGACGACGGGCCACGCGTAGCATTTTGCGTTCGTTGGCCAGGTCCAGGCCGTAGCCGGATTTGATTTCGATGCTGGTGACGCCGTCGCGCATCAGGCTTTTCAGACGCTTGCTGGCGCTGGCGAACAATTCGTCTTCGCTGGCGGCACGGGTGGCGCGCACGGTGCTGGCGATGCCGCCGCCGCTGGCGGCGATTTCCGCGTAGCTGACGCCTTGCAGGCGCTGCTCGAATTCACCGCTGCGGTTACCGCCGAACACCGTGTGGGTGTGGCAGTCGATCAGACCCGGTGTGACCCAGGCCCCGTTCAAATCGTTGACCGCCGGGTACTCGCCCGCCGGCAGTTCAGCGCGAGGGCCGATCCACTCGATGAGCGCACCGGACGTCACGATGGCCGCGTCCTCGATAATCGAGTAGACGCCTTGGGCCATGGTTGCGACGTGGCAGTGTTGCCAGAGGGTTTTCATCCCTTAGTCTCCACAGTATTCAAAATCGAATCGCCAGCAAGCTGGCTCCTACAGGGTCCTGTAGGAGCTGGCTTGCCAGCGATGGGGGCATCACAGGCTAGGCAAAAGCTTGGTTGGAACCAGCTCAGTCAGGCACCGCGAAGCCAGCAGTTCAATCGCCGCATTGATGTCCGGTGCAAAGAACCGGTCCTTCTCATAAAACGGCACTTCTTTACGCAAAATGGCGCGAGCCTTTTCCAGTTTGGTCGAGGTCTTCAGGCCATTGCGCAGGTCCAGGCCCTGCGCCGCTGCCAGCCATTCAACAGCCAGAATCCCACGGGTGTTCTCGGCCATTTCCCACAGACGCTTACCGGCAGCAGGGGCCATCGACACGTGGTCTTCCTGGTTGGCGGACGTCGGCAGGCTGTCCACCGAATGCGGATGGGCCAGCGCCTTGTTCTCGCTGGCCAGTGCCGCCGCCGTCACCTGGGCAATCATGAAACCGGAGTTCACGCCGCCATTGGCCACCAGGAACGGCGGCAGTTGCGACATGTGCTTGTCCATCATCAGCGAGATGCGACGCTCGCTCAGAGAACCGATTTCCGCGATGGCCAGCGCCATGTTGTCAGCCGCCATGGCCACGGGTTCGGCGTGGAAGTTACCACCGGAAATCACGTCGCCTTCAGCAGCGAATACCAACGGGTTGTCCGATACAGCGTTGGCTTCGACGGCCAGCACTTCGGCAGCCTGACGGAACTGGGTCAGGCAGGCGCCCATGACTTGTGGCTGGCAGCGCAGGGAATACGGGTCCTGAACCTTCTCGCAGTTCTCGTGGGAATCGGACACTTCACTGCGCTCGCCCAGCAGATCGCGGTAAGCGGCAGCAGCGTCGATCTGGCCTTTCTGGCCACGGGCCGCGTGGATGCGTGCGTCGAACGGCGAGCGCGAGCCGAGTACCGCTTCAACGGTCAGACCGCCGAGGGCCAGGGCACCGGCAAACAGGTCTTCGCCTTCGAACAGGCCACGCAGGGCAAACGCGGTCGACACCTGCGTGCCGTTGAGCAGCGCCAGGCCTTCTTTGGCGGCGAGGGTCAACGGAGTCAGGCCGGCGACTTTCAGCGCTTCGACCGCTTCCATCCACTCGCCCTTGTAGCGCGCTTTGCCTTCGCCCAGCAGCACCAGCGACATGTGGGCCAATGGCGCCAAGTCACCGGAGGCACCCACCGAACCTTTCAGCGGAATGTGCGGATAAACCTCAGCGTTGATCAGGGCGATCAGCGCGTCGATCACCACGCGGCGAATGCCGGAGAAACCACGGCACAGGCTGTTGACCTTGAGCACCATGATCAGTCGTACCAGCTCGTCGCTGATCGGCTGGCCGACACCGGCCGCATGGGACAGCACCAACGAGCGCTGCAGGTTTTCCAGATCTTCGCTGGCGATGCGGGTCGACGCCAGCAGGCCGAAACCGGTGTTGATGCCGTAAGCGGTGCGGTTCTCGGCGAGGATTTGTTCCACGCAGGCCACGCTGGCTTCGATCTGGGCCGAGGCGCTGTTGTCGAGGGTCAGTTTCACCGGTTGCTGATACACGTCACGCAGTTGAGCGAGAGTCAGTTGGCCGGGAATCAGGTTTAGCGCAGTCATTTTTGTGCTCCTTTTGAGAGTTTTTTATCAACTACCAGACGCTCCGGAGATGTCCGTTGTCCGTCGCTTCCGCCTTTTTGAGGGGGCTGGCGCCTTGGCACGCTGGTTTTGTATGGAAATCAGTTCAAGTTCGGTAAAGCTTTTTGCAACAAAGCAGGGTCTTTCAGAACACTGGCCGCAGCGGCAATGTCCGGCGCCAGCCAACGATCCTGATCGTAAGCCGGAACGCGCTCACGCAGCAGACGCCAGGCCGCATCGGTACCCGCGCCGAAGCGCTGCTCTTTCAGGAATTCAAACGCCTGGGCCGCCAGCAGATACTCGATGGCGAGGATCTGCGTGCAGTTTTCCAAGGCGCGGTGCAGTTTCAGCGCCGCGTTGGTGCCCAGGCTCAGGTGGTCTTCTTGCAGACCCGACGTCACGTAGTTATCCAACACTGCCGGTTGCGCCAACTGGCGGTTTTCCGCGCACAGCGAGGCGGCGACGTATTGCACGATCATCATCCCGGAATTCACTCCCGGGTTGGCCACCAGAAACGCCGGCAGACCGCTGACATGCGGGTTGATCAAGCGGTCCAGGCGACGTTCGGCGATGGAGCCGATTTCTGCCATCGCGATGGCCAGCAAATCCGCTGCCATTGCCACGGACTGACCGTGGGGGTTGGCCTGGGAAACGACGCGGTAGTTGTCCGCGGTGCCCAGCACCAATGGGTTATCGGTGGCGCTGTTGAGCTCGGTTTCGATCTGCTTGGTCGCGTGCGCCAGTTGATCGCGCGCGGCGCCGTGCACCTGCGGGATCGAGCGAATGCTCAGGGCGTCTTGCGTGCGGATGCCCTTGCTCTGGGCGATCACTTCGCTGCCATCGAGCAAGGCTCGCAGGTTGATCCCGACCTGTTGCATGCCCGGGTGCGGCTTGAGCGCGATGATCTCGGCGTCAAATGCATCGATTTGTCCGCGCTGAGCTTCAAAGCTCATGGCGCCGACCACGTCGGCCCATTCCAGCAGGCGCGTGGCATCGCCAATCGCCAGGCAGCTCAGGCCGGTCATGCACGGCGTGCCGTTGACCAGGCACAAACCATCCTTGGCACCCAGCTTGACCGGTTGCAGGCCTTCTTCAGCCAGCGCTTGCTGCGCGGAAACGACCTGGCCGCGATAGCTGACATTGCCGACGCCCAGCAGCGCGATGCCGATGTGAGCCATGTGGGTCAGGTAGCCCACGGAACCCTGGGACGGCACTTGCGGGGTGATGCCACGGTTGAGCAGCGCCAGCAGGGCTTCGACGACCTGGCGGTGCAGGCCGGATTTGCCATGGCTGTAGTTGATGACGGCGGCGCACATGATCGAACGGGTCTGTTCGTTGGTCAGCGGTGTACCGACGCCGCAGGCGTGGCTGAGCAGCGTGTTGCGCGACAATTGGCTGAGTTGCTCGTCCTGCAGCGAGACGTTGCACAGCGCGCCCAGCCCGGTGTTGATGCCATAGGCGCGTTCGCCGCTGGTAACGATGCGCTGGACGATGGCTTGCGCGTTGTCGATGCGTGCCCAGACCGGCGCCGACAGCTCAAGCTGTGCGCCATGGCGGGCCACGGCGACCACATCCTGCCAAGTGACCTGCGCTTGGGTGATAACGATTTTTTCAGCCTGGGACATCTTTAACCTCGTACCTGATTATTGATGCAGCTTCACCGGCCCCATCGCTGGCAAGCCAGCTCCTACAGGGATTGTGTACACCTTGTAGGAGCCGGCTTGCTGGCGATGGGGGCCAGCACAACCACCACAAATTTCTTAAACCACCGCCGCCCGACGCTGCACAAAGCGGTCGACATATTCATCCGCCGGCGAATGCAGGATCTCTTTCGGCGTGCCGACCTGAATCAGGCGGCCGTCCTTGAGGATCGCGATGCGGTTGCCGATGCGCACGGCTTCGTCGAGGTCGTGGGTGATGAAGACGATGGTCTTGTGCAGGGTCTTTTGCAGTTCCAGCAACTGGTCCTGCATCTCGGCACGGATCAGCGGATCGAGGGCGCTGAAGGCTTCGTCCATCAGAATGATATCGGTGTCCGCCGCCAAGGCGCGGGCCAGGCCCACACGCTGACGCATGCCGCCAGAGAGCTGATGCGGGTATTTGTTTTCGTAACCCTTGAGGCCCACGGTGTTGATCCAGTGCAGTGCGCGTTCACTGCACAGGGCTTTGCTTTCGCCACGGACTTTCAAGCCATAGGCGACGTTGTCCAGCACCGTCTTGTGCGGCAACAGGCCGAAGCTCTGGAACACCATGCTGATCTTGCGCCGACGAAATTCGCGCAGGGCTTCCATGTCGTATTGCAGGATGTCCACGCCGTCCACCAGGATCGCGCCGCTGGTGGGGTCGATCAGGCGATTGAAGTGGCGCACCAGGGTCGACTTGCCGGAACCCGACAGGCCCATGATCACGAAGATCTCACCGCTGCCGATGCTCAGCGACAGGTCATTCACACCGACCACGCAACCCGTCTCGGACAGCACCTGCTCTTTGGTTTTGCCCTGGCCGATCATGGCCAGCGCATCCTTGGAGCGGTTACCGAAAATCTTGAAGACGTTTTTGACTTCGATCTTGCTTACGGATGCGTTGTTCATTTGCTCACCTCATGCCGTGGCCGACCGTACGCCTGTGTAATGCGGTCGATGACCACTGCCAGAATCACAATCGCCAAACCCGCCTCCAGGCCGCGTCCGACGTTGAGGGTCTGAATCCCCACCAGTACGTCTTCACCCAAACCACGGGCACCGATCATCGAGGCAATCACCACCATCGACAGGGCCATCATGGTGGTCTGGTTGATACCCGCCATGATGCTGGGCAAGGCCAGCGGCAGTTGCACGCCGAACAGTTGCTGCCAGCGGTTGGCGCCGAAGGCGTTGATCGCTTCCATCACTTCGCCGTCGACCTGGCGAATGCCCAGATCGGTCAGGCGGATCAGCGGCGGTGCGGCGTAGATCACCGTGGCGAAAATCGCCGGGACCTTGCCCAGGCCGAACAGCATCAGCACCGGGATCAGGTACACGAAACTCGGCATGGTCTGCATGATGTCCAGCAGTGGCATCAGCACAGAACGCAGGCGGTTGCTGCGCGCCGAGAGAATGCCCAGCGGAATGCCGATCAGCACCGAAATGACGGTCGCGACCATCATCAGCGCCAGGGTCTGCATCAGCTTGTCCCAGAGGCCGACCGCACCCACCAAAAACAGCAGACCGACGATCACGGAGGTGGTCACGATTTTACGGGTCGCGTGCCAGGCCACACCGGCCACGATGGCCAGCATCAGCCACCAGGGCGCCGCACGCAGCAGGCTTTCGAGATTGACGATGGCCCACAGCAGGGTGTCGGAAATGCTGCGGAACACGTCGCCGTAGTTGGTCACCAGCGAGTCGACCCAACCGTTGACCCAGTCGGCGATGGAAAAGGTAAAACTTTCGGGAAACATAAGAGACTCTCAATCAAGGGGTTGCGATCAAGCATCCGACTGCCGTTGCCGACAGCCGGAGAAGCTCGACCTACAAGGCCGCGTCGATCTTTTTGGCTGCGTCTTCACTCACCCACTGGTGCCAGACTTCAGGATGTTCCTTAAGGAAGATCTTGGCCAGTTTTGGCGACTCGATTCGCTCTTTGCTCATGCGCGCCAGGTTCTGGTTCAGCAGGTCGATTGGCACGTTGACCTTTTCCAGCACGGCCACCAGCTCCGGGGCTTCGTCGTGGAACGTCTTGGACAGGCCGACCTTGATATCCACGGTCTTGTTCACGCCTGGTTTTTCTTCGAGTTTCACCACGTCGATCTGGCCCATCAGCGGGGTTGGCGACCAGTAGTAGAACAGGATCGGTTCGCCACGCTTGTAGCTCGACAGCACCGCGGCATCCAGCGCCGGGCCGGTGCCTGGGCGGAAGTTGGTGTAGCTGCTTTCCAGACCGTAGCTTTTGAGCATTTCGCTGTTGTCGAGCTCACAGGTCCAGCCGGCCGGGCAGTTGTAGAAACGGCCCTTGCCTGGCTCTTCGGCGTCCTTGAACACCGCGGCGTATTTGGCCAGGTCGGCAATGTTTTTCAGGTCAGGGGCCTTGGCTTCCAGCTTGCGCTTGGCATCGCCTTCGATGACGTAGCGCGGCACGTACCAGCCTTCGATCGCACCAACAACCGGCGCGCCGACGCCAACGACCTTGCCGGCTTTTTCGGCCTTGTTCCAGACCTCGCTGCGGCCGACCCACTCTTCGGCAAACACTTGAATATCGTTGCTGCCCAAGGCGTTTTCCATGGTGATGGAGTTGCCCGGCAGGCTGTCAGTCTTGCAGTCGTAGCCTTTCTCCAACACGACTTGCATCACGTCGGTCAGCAGCATGGCGCTTTCCCAGTTCAAACCGGCGAATTTCACCGGCTTGCCCGACTCGCACCAACCCGCCGCCTGAGTGGCGCCGGCGCTGGCCAGCAGGCCCATGGAAAGCAATGTGGTCAGCAGGGTCTTGTTCGATTTCATTGTATTGACGCTCCTAATCATGAATGGGCTTACGGCAGTCAAGAGGCATCCAGCCCTGTCCACGTCCAGTCAGGCCTGCGCCGCAGCGCGACCCACATTCAGCTTTTGTTCGGTGATCGCGCCCTGCTCGACCGGCAGGATCAAATGATCAGGCACTGTGCCGTGCCATTTTTTTGCGCACACGTAATACAGGGCGGCGGGCAGCACCAGGCCGATGATCCAGGAAATATCCACACCCCCCAGGGCATCCACCAACGGACCGGTATAGAACTTGGAGGAGATGAACGGCAGCTGCACCAACACACCGAAAACATAGACGCTGATCCCGAGAATGTTCCAGCGGCCGTAGCGACCATTCGGGTCGGCCAGCGCCGGTACGTCATAGCGTTCGCGGGTGATGCAGTAGTAATCCACCAGGTTGATCGCGCTCCAGGGCGTGAAGAACGCCAGCAAGAACAGGATGAAGGACTTGAATGCACCGAGGAACGAGTGCTGGCCGAGCAACGCCATCAGGGTCGCCGCACCGACGATGACCAGCACGAACACCAGACGCTGCAAGCGCGTGACCTTCAGCTCACCCCGGAAACCGCTGATGATGGTCGCGATGCACATGAAGCTGCCGTAGGAGTTCAGCGTGGAGATGGTGACCTTGCCGAACGCAATGCTGAAATACAGCAGCGCAGCGGTGGCACCGGCACCCCCCAGACCCACGATGTAGGCCACTTCGTGACCGGCGAATTGCCCGTTGGCCGAAGCGGCCGCGAACACGCCGAGGACCATCGCCACCTGTGCACCAATGACCGAACCTGCGCCTGCGGCGAAAAAGGTTTTCACCGAGGAAGTCTTGCTCGGCAGGTAGCGGGAATAGTCAGCCACATAAGGGCCGAAGGCGATCTGCCAGGACGCCGCGAGCGACACCGCGAGCAGGAAACTGCTCCAGCTGAAGTGGCGAATTTCCAACAGGGCGCCAACGTCAACCTGGCTCATCAGGCGGCTGAACAGATAAACAAAGGCAATCACGCCAATGACACTGGCAACACGGCCGATCCAATGGATCACCCGATAACCGAGCACTGTAACCAGCACGATGACACTGGCGAAAATGAGAATACCGACGGTGTCGCTCACGCCAAACAACTGGCCCAGCGCCTGGCCGGAAAGCACCGTGCCCGTTGCAGTGAAGCCCAGGTACATCAGGCACACCAGAACGATCGGGATGGCCGCGCCGTAAACGCCGAACTGCACTCGGCTGGAAATCATCTGCGGCAGGCCAAGCTTGGGCCCTTGCGCGGCATGCAGCGCCATCACGCCACCGCCGAGCAGTTGGCCGATCAACAGACCGATCAACGACCAGAACACATCACCGCCCAGCACCACGGCCAGGGCCCCGGTGACAATCGCGGTGATTTGCAGGTTGGCCCCCATCCACAAGGTGAACTGGCTAAACAGACGACCGTGTCTTTCCGCTTCCGGGATGTAGTCGATCGAGCGTTTCTCGATCAAAGGTTTGTTGCCTGCACGTTCGCTGTTAGCAGCCATGATTCAACCTCTGTGGATTGTTATTCTGGGTTGGATAATCCCCTGTAGGAGCCGGCTTGCTGGCGATCCATGCGGCGCGGTGTGTCTGGTGCAACGCGCTGATGCTATCGCCAGCAAGCCGGCTCCTACAGGGCAAGCATTACTTGCCGGTGATCATCGGCAGGTTCAGCCCTTGTTCCTTGGCGCAGTCGATCGCGATCTGGTAACCCGCATCGGCGTGACGCATAACGCCAGTGGCCGGGTCGTTGTGCAGCACGCGAGCGATACGCTCGGCCGCTTCATCAGTACCGTCGCAGACAATCACCATGCCTGAGTGCTGGGAGAAGCCCATGCCGACGCCGCCGCCGTGGTGCAGGGAAACCCAGGTCGCACCGCTCGCGGTGTTGAGCAGAGCGTTGAGCAGTGGCCAGTCGGACACGGCATCGGAACCGTCCTGCATCGATTCGGTTTCGCGGTTCGGGCTGGCGACCGAACCGGAGTCCAGGTGGTCGCGACCGATGACGATTGGCGCGGACAACTCACCGCTGCGCACCATTTCGTTGAACGCCAGACCCAGCTTGGCGCGCAGACCCAGGCCAACCCAGCAGATACGTGCCGGCAGACCCTGGAAGCTGATGCGCTCGCGGGCCATGTCCAGCCAGTTGTGCAGGTGGGCGTCGTCCGGGATCAGTTCTTTGACCTTGGCGTCGGTCTTGTAGATGTCTTCAGCGTTGCCCGACAGTGCGGCCCAACGGAACGGGCCGATGCCACGGCAGAACAGCGGACGGATGTAGGCCGGTACAAAGCCCGGGAAGTCGAATGCGTTTTCCACGCCTTCTTCCTGCGCCATCTGACGGATGTTGTTGCCGTAGTCGAAGGTCGGTACGCCCATTTTCTGGAAGTCCAACATCGCTTTGACGTGCACGGCCATCGATTGCTTGGCGGCTTTGATCACAGCAGCAGGCTCGGTCTTGGCACGAGCGCGGTACTCGTCCCAGGTCCAGCCGGCCGGCAGATAGCCGTTGAGCGGGTCGTGGGCGCTGGTCTGGTCGGTGACCATGTCCGGGCGCACGCCGCGTTTGACCAGTTCCGGCAGGATTTCAGCCGCGTTACCCAGCAGCGCGATGGAGATCGCCTTGCCTTCTTTGGTGTATTTGGCGATGCGGGCCAGTGCGTCGTCGAGGTCTTTTGCTTGCTCGTCGACGTAGCGGCTTTTCAGACGGAAATCGATGCTGACCTGCTGACATTCGATGTTCAGCGAGCAAGCGCCGGCCAGGGTTGCAGCCAGCGGCTGGGCGCCACCCATGCCGCCCAGGCCAGCGGTCAGGACCCACTTGCCTTTGAGGTCATCGTTGTAGTGTTGGCGACCGGCTTCGACGAAGGTTTCGTAGGTGCCCTGGACGATGCCCTGGCTGCCGATGTAGATCCAGCTGCCAGCGGTCATCTGGCCGTACATGGCCAGGCCTTTGGCGTCGAGTTCGTTGAAGTGTTCCCAGCTCGCCCAGTGCGGCACCAGGTTGGAGTTGGCGATCAGTACGCGTGGTGCATTGGTGTGGGTCTTGAATACGCCGACCGGCTTGCCGGATTGCACCAGCAGGGTCTCATCGTCGTTCAGGTTGGTCAGGCTTTCGACGATCTTGTCGTAGCATTCCCAGTTACGTGCCGCACGACCGATACCACCGTAAACCACCAGTTCTTTAGGGTTCTCGGCGACTTCCGGGTCGAGGTTGTTCATCAGCATGCGCAGCGGTGCTTCGGTCAGCCAGCTCTTGGCGGTCAGCTTGTTACCGCGGGCAGCGCGGATTTCAACGTCACGAAATTTAGTCACGAAAAGAACTCCTCAGCAATCAATCCAAAACCAGCCCGGGCAGTGGGCGAGCAAGCCGATGGGCATCAGTGCACACCGGCGAATCAGTGGACGACGGTTGAGTCTTCGTGACTCATACGCATACGTCTTTACTTGTACATACAAGCATATGCAATCAAGCGGCCAACTTGTTGGATGGGTGTTCAAGAAAAATTCTGAAAGGGCTGGAGAGCTCATGGAACAAGGGTTGTGGCGAAGATGAAATTTTCTGCGGGGATTTTTTGGAGGTCGCGACGATTGTTACTGAAGCGTGGTTTTGAGCCACGCTGGGGCGTTCGGTAACAAAGTGGTGCGCGATGGGGAACAGCTTTTCGTAGGGGCCGGCTTGCTGGCGATAGCGTCCTTAAGATAGCTATCGCCAGCAAGCCGGCTCCTACAGGGTGGGGTTCAGCGCTCTGTCAATTCGATCACGCAACAGGCGCCGCGAATGGAAACCTCGAGAAGACCTATGTTACCAACAAGCTGAAGGCAATCATGGCGACCCAGCTGCGAAGCACTGTTACCGACTTTCACTTCCAACGTTTCGCTGATGCTGAACACCAACACGGTGCCCGCCGAACTGAAGAACCGTTGCTCCCCACTCAACCACTGCAACCGCGCGGCATAACGCTGCGGTGCATAGATGAGGTTGAAATCGCGAATCGGGCCAGCGAGCAATGTGCAGGAAACCTTGCTCTCACCACTAAAGGCAAACGGGTCCAGCGGTAACAGCGACCGAGTGTCCTGACCATCCACCGTCAGGGTCATGCCATCGCCCTGCAACACGGTGATCACCCGCTCGTAACCGGCGAAGGTGGAAAACCCGCCCGACTCGCCAATGTCGGCAATCGACAGGCGCCAGCCAAAGCCATCCAGGCCAGTGCCGGCATCACGGGTAATTTCTTCAGTACTGCCGCCGCCGTTTTTCCACGGCATGCGCGGGTAATCTTTGGCGCGTAGAACTTTCAAACTGCTCATTTGTGAAACCGACCTTCCAGACGATGACGGGAACCCGGGTGGATCAAGCGAGCAGCAGTCACTGGCTGACGGCCGGACCAGGTGCGGCGACGGATCAGCAGGCACGGCTCGCCTTTTTCAATCTGCAGCAATTTGCATTCAGACGCCTCGGCCAGGATCGCCTCGACCACATGTTCGCCTTCGGTCAGTGGCGCGACCTGATTGAGATAGGCGTAAGGCGTTTGCAGAGTGAAGTCCTGCTTGAGGTAGTCCGGCGCCACCAGCGCGTTGACGAAACGGTCTTCGATTTGCACCGGAATATCGTTTTCGAAATGCACGATCAGCGAGTGGAACACTTTCTGACCTTCGCGCATGTCCAGCGCCAAAGCGCGCTCGGAGCCGGCAGCCTCTTCTTCGAGGGTGATGACCTTGCACGTGTGGCGATGACCGCGAGAGGCGATTTCGTCGGCGATGTTGTGCACTTCGAACAGGGCGGACTGGCTTTTCGGCTCGGCTACGAAAGTGCCGACCCCTTGCATGCGCACCAACAGACCGTCGGCGGTCATCTCGCGCAAGGCGCGGTTGATGGTCATGCGGCTAAAGCCCAACTGGCTGACCAGTTCGCTTTCCGACGGAACGCGATAGTGCGGCGGCCAGTTACCACTGTCGATTTGCTGGGTGATCATCTGTTTGACGCGGGCGTACAAGGGCGCCGGACTGTCGCCCATGTTCGCGGCCAACGGAGAAACTGGAGGCGGAGTCGGCACGGTTAATCCTTGGTCGTTTAGTGAATGTCGCTAGCTTGCCGGAGTTTACCGAGCAGGCAAACGTCTGTATATGTATATACAAATAACACACGATGGGGTGCTGAACCATGTCCGCCTTCTTTGCCGAACGCGCGCTGCTGCCTAGTGGATGGGCCAACAATGTACGTCTTGAGGTCAGCGCCGAGGGCGTATTGACCCATATCCAGGCCGACTCCCATGCAGATGGCGCCGAACGGTTGAGCGGTCCGCTACTGCCGGGCATGCCGAATCTGCACTCCCACGCCTTCCAGCGGGCCATGGCCGGGCTGGCGGAAGTGGCGGGCAATCCGAACGACAGTTTCTGGACCTGGCGCGACTTGATGTACCGCCTCGTCGGAAAAATCAGCCCGGAGCAACTCGGCGTCATCGCCCGTCAGCTGTACATCGAAATGCTCAAGGCCGGTTACACCTCGGTGGCGGAGTTTCATTACGTGCACCACGACAACAACGGTCAGCCTTACGCTGATCCGGCCGAACTGGCGCTGCGCATCAGTCAGGCCGCCAGCTCCGCCGGGATCGGCCTGACCCTGCTGCCGGTGCTGTACAGCCATTCCGGTTTCGGCGGCCAAGCGCCAAACGAGGGTCAGCGCCGCTTTATCAACAGCACTGAAAACTACCTCACGCTGCAATCGAGGCTGCAACCGTTACTGGCGCAGCAACCGGCGCAATCGCTGGGCCTGTGTTTCCACTCGTTGCGTGCGGTCACGCCGCAGCAGATCAGCGAAGTGCTGGCAGCCAGCGACAAGCAATGCCCGGTGCACATCCACATCGCTGAACAGCAGAAAGAAGTCGACGACTGCCTGACCTGGAGCGGTCGTCGTCCGCTGCAATGGCTGTACGAAAATACTGAAGTCGATCAGCGCTGGTGCCTCGTCCACGCCACCCACGCCAACCCGGAAGAAGTCACGCTGATGGCCAAGAGTCGCGCCATTGCCGGCCTGTGCCTGACGACCGAAGCCAACCTCGGTGACGGAATTTTCCCGGCAGTGGATTTCCTCGCCCAAGGCGGACGCATGGGTATCGGGTCCGACAGCCATGTGTCACTGAGTGTGGTGGAAGAACTGCGATGGCTGGAATACGGCCAGCGTCTGCGTGATCAGCGGCGTAATCGTTTGTATGGCGCGGATCAACCGATGGTCGGGCGCACCTTGTTTGATGCGGCGCTGGACGGCGGCGCTCAGGCGCTGGGGCAACCGATTGGTGCGCTGGAAGTCGGCAAGCGCGCCGACTGGCTGGTGCTGGACGGCAACGATCCGTACCTGGCGACAGCCAATGGTGACGGGATTCTGAATCGCTGGTTGTTTGCCGGTGGAGATCGTCAGGTGCGGGATGTATTGGTGAATGGCCAGTGGGTGGTGCGTGACGGGCGGCATGCGGATGAAGAGGAAAGCAGCCGCGCCTTCACCCAGGTCCTGCGCGATCTTCTGGGCTAACCCAAAACCCTTGCAGGAGCTGGCTTGCCAGCGATGAGGCCGTCAGATTCAACATCATTGTTGCCTGACAGGCCGCCATCGCTGGCAAGCCAGTTCCTACAGGGGTTGCGTGATTAGTTCGAGGTCTTCGCCATCTGCGTATCCGACGCCCGCCAGATCAGCCGCGTGGTGTCGTAACCCTGCTGACGCGCCTTGCTTAGCAGTTCTTCACGCACCACACCGTTCACGGTCGGGGTGCGTGACAACAACCACAAATATTTGCGGCTCGGATCACCGACGATGGCGCTCTTGTAGTCATCGCTGACGTACAACACCCAATATTCGCCCTTCGCCGTACCCGGAATCAGCCGCGAAAACCAGGTATCGAACTCGACCCACAATTTGTCGGTCTTGCCCGGCACCTGTGGATAAGCGGTGCCCTTGACCTCCTCCCATTGCCACTGCGCCGTCAGGCAGCGATTCAACACCCCGACGTTGCCGTCGGGTTTGAGCGTGTAATGAGCTTCGGATTGCGCACAGTCGCGCTGGAAGTACATCGGCAAACGGGCCAATTCGTACCACTTGCCCTGGTAACGCTTGAGGTTGACGCTGTTGACGGTTTTTGGCGCCAACGTATCCTGGCCAGACGTGGCACAGCCAGCCAACACCAGGCCGGCAAAAAGGATGATAAATAACCGCTTCATTGTTCTTCTCCCGTGGGCAGTCCGCCCCGGTTTACTTCAGGCCTTGGCCAGAAAACATCAGCACTTTTTCACCGGCATACTGCACGCTGATAAAGCTGTTCTTGTCACCCCAGGTGCAGCTGGACATGCCGAGCGCGCCTGAACAATCGGCGGGCTTGCCCAACAGGGTTTCGACCTCGGCTTTGGTCATTCCTGACGAGAGCTTCGAATAGTTTTCCTGATTGACCTTGCTGCACGCAGCGAGCAACACGCAGAAGGAAAGCAGGGCGATGGATCGCAGCGACATGGTGTAACTCCGGGGTGTAGGGGAATGGCATGGCTGCCAAGCTGAAGCTTAGAAGAGAAAACCCCTCTCTGGTTCCCTGACCCCATGGCTATTTGTTGGCCCGCTCGTCATCCATCGGCCGAAAAACCAATCACTTTTTTTGTCTATCCGGTTTTTCGTCGATTTTCATCAAATCCGCCTAATCTTTGGCGCCGCACAGTCGACATAGGTGCAACGCAAAAGCCACGCCTGTGGCGTTTGCCTCCCCTTTGTTGACCCGACCCTCTGCGGTAGCTCATCCAAATGACCAGAAACATGAAGTTCAGCCACAAGATCTTGCTGGCTGCCGCCCTCGTGGTGGCCGTCGCATTCGCTTGTTTCATCCTGTTCAACGACTATCGCCAGCGCCAGACCCTGCGCAGCAGCACCGAAGCTTCGATGCAGGAACTCGGCAGCCTGACCACCAGCAACATCCAGACCTGGCTGGAAAGCCGCATGCAGTTATTGCAGTCGATGGCTCAACAGGTCACAGCAGATGGCAATGCCCCGGCCAGCCTGAAGCGCATCATTGACCTGCCCGCCTACACCGGCAATTTCCAGCTGAGCTACTTTGGCGGTACCGACGGCGTGATGTTCTCGGTCCCGGCGGGCAATCGCGCAGCGGACTACGATCCGCGCGCCCGTGGCTGGTACAAGGCAGCCAACAGCGCACAGCAGACCATCGTCACCGAACCGTACATCGCCGCATCGTCCGGAAAACTGGTGATCACCGTGGCAACCCCGGTGCAGCACCAGGGCCAGATGATCGGTGTAGCAGGCGCTGACATTGATCTGTCCAGCGTCAGTGCGATCATCAACTCGCTGAACTTTAGCGGTCACGGCCATGCCTTCATCGTCAGTGCCGACGGCAAGATCCTGATCCACCCGAACAGCAAACTGGTGCTCAAGAACCTGACCGAGGCCTACCCCAATGGCGCGCCAAAAGTCAGCCCGGGCATGAAAGAAGTCGAGATCGACGGCAAGCGTCAGTTCATCTCTTTCACCCACGTCAACGGCGTGCCGTCGGCAGACTGGTACGTGGCACTGGTGCTCGACCAGGACACCGCGTTTTCGATGCTCAGCGAATTCCGCACTTCGGCGATCATTGCCATGGTGATTGCGGTGGTAATCATCATCGCGTTGCTGGGCATGCTGATCAGCCTGTTGATGCAACCGCTGCTGACCATGGGTCGCGCCATGCATGACATCGCCGAAGGCGACGGTGACCTGACCAAACGCCTGACCATCCACGGTCACGACGAGTTCGGCGCGCTGGGGTTGTCGTTCAACCGTTTCGTCGAGCGTATCCACGCCTCGATCAGCGAAGTGTCCTCGGCCACCGGCCAGGTCAACGAAGTCGCCCTGCGCGTTGTGGCGGCGTCCAATTCGTCGATGTTCAACTCCGACCAGCAAGCCTCGCGCACCAGCAGCGTGGCCGCCGCGATCAACCAGCTCGGCGCCGCAGCCCAGGAAATCGCCCAGAACGCCGCCCTTGCCTCGCAACATTCGAGCGACGCCCGTGCCTTGGCTGAAGACGGCCAACAGGTTGTGGATAAAACCATCGCCGCCATGCAACAGCTCTCGGCGAAGATCAGCGATTCGTGCGGCAACATCGAGACGCTCAACAGCAACACGGTCAACATCGGGCAGATTCTGGAAGTGATCACCAGCATCTCCCAGCAGACCAACCTGCTGGCGCTCAACGCCGCCATTGAAGCCGCACGAGCGGGTGAAGCCGGACGCGGTTTCGCGGTAGTTGCCGACGAAGTGCGCAACCTCGCCCACCGCACGCAGGATTCTGCGCAGCAAGTGCAAACCATGATTGAAGAGCTGCAAGTCGGCGCCCGCGCAGCGGTGGGCATCATGACCGACAGCCAGCGCCAGAGCGAAAGCAGTGTCGGCATCGCCAATCAGGCGGGTGAGCGACTGGAGAGCGTGACCCAGCGTATCGGCGAGATTGATGGCATGAACCAGTCGGTCGCGACCGCCACCGAAGAGCAAACGGCTGTGGTGGAGTCGATCAACGTCGACATTACCGAGATCAACACGCTGAACCAGGAAGGTGTGGAGAACCTGCAGTCGACCTTGCGTGCGTGTGCCGATCTTGAGCAGCAGGCGGCGCGGTTGAAGCAGTTGGTGGGTAGTTTCAGGATCTGAGGCGCTTTCGCGGGCCCCATCGCTGGCAAGCCAGCTCCTACAGGGATCTTTGTCGTACTGGAGATCTACTGTAGGAGCTGGCTTGCCAGCGATGGCGGCATCAGCAACAGCGAAAAATCAGAACCGAGAGCCCGGCTTCGACAGAAACGCGAGTTCCTGTGCAGTACTCTCCCTTCCCAACACCGCATTGCGATGGGGAAACCGTCCGAACTGCGCAATGATTTTCTGGTGCTTCTCGGCGTAATCCAGGTAATCGGCAAACAACGCCCGGTCACCTTCAGGCTGCTGCGCCACCAATTCGATGTAACGCGAGACGCCTTCGTTCTGCACCGCGAGGTTTTCGCTGTGCTCGAACACCAGATAGATGAACACCCGTTGAATCGGCCGCAACTGCCGATCGAAATCCGCCGCAATGCCTTGGGCCACGAGTTTCTGTGCCCGGGAATCGCCGGAAAACGCTTTGGGTGTGTCGCGAAAGATCATTCGCGGGAGTTGATCGAGTAACAGCACCAGTGCCAGCCAACCTTCGGGACGTTGCATCCACTCGGTCAATCCGCCGGCCAGTGCCTGCTCGACCTGGTCCTCGAAGCGCGTGCGCGCTTCGAGGTCCTGGCTGTCGCGCTTGCCGAACCACAACTTGCCCTTCTGCGCCGCTACTTCGCTCGCTGATCCGGAACTTCCGAACCACCAATCGAGCAGCGGCTGCCAGGGCGCGTTCATGGTTTATTCCTTGTGGTAAGCCGTGGCGCGTGCAACTTCTTCCTTCGAACCCAGGAACACCGCTACACGCTGGTGCAGGCCTTCCGGCTGGATGTCGAGGATGCGCTGGTGGCCGTTGGTCGAAGCGCCACCCGCTTGTTCCACGAGGAACGACATCGGGTTGGCTTCGTACATCAGACGCAGTTTGCCCGGCTTGGACGGCTCGCGGTTGTCGCGTGGGTACATGAACAGACCGCCACGGGTCAGGATGCGGTGTACGTCGGCAACCATCGCTGCGACCCAACGCATGTTGTAGTTCTTCTTCAGCGGACCTTCTTCGCCAGCCAGCAACTCGCCGACGTAACGTTGGACCGGAGCTTCCCAGTGACGCTGGTTGGACATGTTGATGGCGAATTCCTGGGTGCTTTCAGGAATGGTGATGTTTTCGTGGGTCAGTACGAAGCTGCCCATTTCACGGTCCAGGGTGAAACCTTTCACGCCGTCGCCCAGGGTCAGGATCAGCATGGTCTGTGGACCGTAGATCGCGTAACCGGCGGCCACTTGCTGAGTACCTGGCTGCAGGAAGGCCTTTTCATTCAAAGGCTCGTTCTGGCTCAGGTATTCGTTCGGGCAACGCAGTACCGAGAAGATCGTGCCGACCGGGGCGTTGATGTCGATGTTCGACGAACCGTCCAGCGGGTCGAATACCAGCAGGTAGGCGCCTTTCGGGTATTTGCCCGGGATCTGGTAGGCATTGTCCATTTCTTCGGACGCCATGCCGGCCAGGTGACCGCCCCATTCGTTGGCTTCGAGCAGGATCTCGTTGGAGATCACGTCGAGCTTCTTCTGCACTTCGCCCTGGACGTTTTCAGTGCCCATGCTGCCCAGAACGCCGCCGAGGGCGCCTTTGGACACGGCGTGGTTGATCTCCTTGCAGGCACGCGCCACCACTTCGATCAGGAAGCGCAGATCGGCAGGAGTGTTGTTGCTGCGGGTCTGCTCAATCAAATAGCGACTCAAGGTAACGCGGGACATGGAAGGCTCCGGAGGAATGGGGGGCTAAAAACCCGCGCAGTTTAACGCGAGTCGGGGCGCATTTCCTCCTATCAGACGTGATCGGCCAAAGAGAGTTCAGGCGCGGGGTTGAGCGTAGTTGCAAATCCACCCAATTGTGGCGAGGGCGCTTGCTCCCGTCGGGGCGCGAAGCGGCCCTGTTCCGTACCTCTCACGGCTGCTTCGCAACCGAACGGGAGCAAGCGCCCTCGTCACAGATTCAAGTTTTGGCCGAAGGCTTGCGCAACAAGCTGAACGCCATTGCCGCCAAAAACAAAACGCTGAGCAACAACACCGACCACAGGCCGAATTTCTTCCAGTGGATACCCGATGCTGCCGGCGCTGTCGAAACTGCCGGGGTAACCACCGCCCCACCGTCCACCATCGCCCTGCCCAGCGTCGCCAGTTTCGCCGCGCTGTAGTCCGGTATCAGTGTCGACAACGGCAAGTTGGCTGCCTTCATCGTCGAATTGCCCAGCGCCAGCGTATAGGGCCCTGGTCCGCGGGCCAGAAACACCAGGTGCGTTGCACGTACGGCGAACTTCACGGTGGGCGCCTCTGCGCCCAAGCCACCGCCGCGCTCGTCCACGGTCAGTTTCAATTGCTGAACCGTTTGCCCCGGCAGCTGCAATTCGTTTTGCACCACATCCTGACCGTTCTGGGTCAGGCGATAGAGCAAACCGCTGCTCAGCGTTTGCCATGGCAGGCTGTTATCGCGACGACCCCACAGGGTCACCGGCGCCAGGCTGTTGGGCTGACTCAACTCAACCTGCACCCGCTCGACGCTCAGGTCCATCGGCAACTGCCAGGTGTATTCACCGGCCTTCCCGGTGCTGCCGGCCAACGGTTGTGACCAGACCAACGGCAGCGGCAGACTACGGGGGCTGACGCTGACCAGTTGCGCCGAGGTCAATGTCGGCGCCGATTGCGGCGTGCTCCATAGCAGTCGCAAGTAACGCGCCGATTGGCCCGGCAAACCAATTTCATGCTGCTCGACCCGTTCGTCAGCAAACGTCAGGCGCGCCACCTGCCCTTCACCCCAGGACTGCCAGTGTTGCAAATCCTCGCTGGCTTCGATGGTGAAACGCTGGAAGCCGTCGCGTTCGCTGGTCCAGTCGAGGATCAACTGCCGCAACGGTGCCTTGATGGCGGACGCGTCGAGCAACCAGCCGCGCAGTTCTTCCTCGCCGGCCTCCAACTGACTGGAAGGCTGCACTTCAACCAACGTGCCATTGGTGTTCGATTGCACGCGCACGCTCGGCGCTTGCCCGGTGGCGCCCGCCGCGTCGTACAGCGGGAACCACTTCACGTCAGTGAGGGTGCGATTGTCGTCGGTCTTCGCCGCCTCCCGGGCCAGGGCATACGCCTGAACATCCCCGGCGGCGTTGAACACGCGCACATCGCTCAAGTCGGTCTGCCGCGCACTCAGTTGCACCGCCAACGGCAATTCGAGGCGATACCACGGGCCGTCACCCGTCACCGACAAGGGCACTTGAGTGGTGAAGTCCGCCGGTTTTTCCTGAGCGCCGGCCGACAGGGTCACCGCCACGGCAACAGCGCCTAACCAGCCCAGGTTCAGCTTCTGGCTCATGACGACACTCCTTCGGTGTCCGCGCCCGGTTTTTCAGCATCCGGCACAGACTCGACACGTTTGGGCGGCAGCGGTGCGAAATAGCCCACCACCAGCAACAGGACGCCAACGCCAATAAACGACACGATCCGCGCCAGTCCGCCGCGATTGCTCAGTTCGACAAAGAACAGCTTGGCCACGACCACGCCGATCAACGCCGCGCCAATCAACCAGACTTCGCGACGCTGGCGCAGGTGCCCGCCGATCATCAGACTCAATGCTATCAAGGTCCAGACGATAGACAGCCCGGCCTGCACCCGCATCGACGCCAGCGACAGATCCAGTTCAAACGGCACGCCGCTCCAGTGATGTGCCGTGCGCATGACCATTGCAGTAAAGAACATGAACAGCGACACGCCGGCGATCACTTGTGTGGCGTTCGCGGCGGAGCTCTGGCGCAGTGTCAGTTGCGTCGCCGCGCTGCGGGACCAGACGTAGATGCCGAACAGCGCAAACATCAGGCCCAATTCCAGCGGGTTGATCAGCGGCACGTAGGGCAACGGCTCGGCGGTGCCGTCACTGAAAGCGTTCGCCAGCCAGAACCAGCCGAGCATCAACAGTGCCAGCGGCGCAGCGGCGTAAAGGCGATATTCACGAGGGTAAGCCGATACCGGCCTTGGCCAGGCACGGGGTGCGGCCATCAGCACCAGATACAAGCTCGGCAGAATCGCCCAACCCAGCCAGCGCCAGGCGTTGTACTGCTCGGACATCAGCAGCAAGACATAGCGCAACTCCAGCGCCAGCACCCCGATAAGCAACCAGCAACCCAGCACATGGGCGGCGCTCAAGGCTTGCGCCGGCAACATCGAAGCCAGACGTCGCAGCGAAACGAAATGCACGACAAACACTGCCGCCCACATCAGCCAACCCCAATTCGCTGCCGGGTGGTACCGCGAATGCCAGGCGGCCAACAACACCCACGCGGCAGCTGGAATCAGCAAGGTGCACAGCAACCCCAACGAGGGCCACTTCAGACGCAGCGCCAACACCGCCCACAACGCAGCGCTCGCCGCCGCTATGGCCAGTAACAGCGTCGCTTGCAAGGGTACCGGCGCAAACCGCAGCACTTCGCTGATCCATGCCAGCGCCCACCAACCCGCGCCCCACACCAGCAACGCCTGGGACAAGCGCTGCACGCTCAGCCCTTCAAACGCCGTGGCAGGCTTATCGCGCTGCAAACGCCAGGCGCCGACAAACGCCACCAGCCCCAGCACCAACGGCGCCCAGAACTCGCCATGGGCCAAGGGCCGCACCTCGTCACCCAACACCGACCCCGCCACCAGGTACAACGCGCCGCCCAGCGTCTGCACGGCAAGCCCGGCAAACAGGAAGGTGCGTGATTGCAGGTGCAAACCGGCAAACAACGTGAGCAATCCGGCCAAGGCCCAACTGATCGCCGTGCCGTGTCCGAAGAAAAACAGCGGCGCCAGCAGATAAAGAAACGCCAGGCCAAGTCCCGCCAGCACCGGCAAACTTTGGCGTTCCCACGACGAGGTTTGTTCGGGCAGCGCTTTGCGTAGTCGATAGAAGCTGAACAACAGCGCAGTACCCAGCATCAATGCACCCAAGGTCGAGCCATCGAGCAGGCTGCTCTCGCTGCTGTGCAACTCGCTGAGAAACGCCAGCGCCGCCCCCAGTTGCAGCAACAGGGCGAATGCCCGGGCCAGCGCGCGTTGCTGGCGCAGGCCGAGCCAGAAAATCCCCGCACCCTCCACTGCCCACGCCGCTGTCGTCCAGTGCGCATCCAGCCCCAGCGGAATCGCCAGGCTGGTGAAAATGACGCCCAGCGCCAGGCAGGTCTCCCCCAGCAACGTCGCGCGGCCGCCCATCAACAAACGGGCCAGGCCCATGTAGATCATGCCCAGCACCAGGGCACTGAACGCGGCTGCGAATTCCAGATGCTGGACCAACGCGAATTGCAAACCGAAACCCACCAGCGGCGGGCCGAAGAGCAGCGAACCATCGACGTAATCACCCTTGCGCGCCGACCAGCGCAGCAGCGCCTCGCGATCGCTCTCCTCGGGCGCGTCGCTCATCTGCAGCAACGTGCGGCGGGCGTACAACAGACCGATGGCCAGGTACATCAGGAAGAACACCATCAGGAACGGCTCGGTGCTCCACAGCATCTCGGGATGGTAGGAGCGAATGCCCCAGGCAAAACCGATGCCGAACGTGCCGACGAAGCCAATGACATTGAGCACCCGCCAGGCCTTGAACCAGGCGATGGCAAGGATGCCGCTGTTGAGCAGGACAAAGTAACTGAACAATGCGACATGGCTGCCGGTGCCCGTGGACGCCAACAGCGGCGCAGCGAAACCGCCCAACGCTGCGGCGGCGGCCAGGCCGAGGGAATCCTGGGTAATGGCGAGAATCGCCGAGAACACCGTCACCGCCACTAGCAGGCCAAACGCCGCCGATGGGTCAAGCAACGGATGCAGGCGCATCGCGGCGAACACCGTCAGGTACAGCACGGCGATGCCGGTGCCTTGCAGGATCAATGCGTAACCGGGATTGCGGGTTCTCAGCCACCAACCCAAGCCGAGTAAACCCAAGGCCGCCGCCGCAACACCGGCGTAACGCAGCTCGACCGGCACCACCACGCCTTCGGTGGCGTATCGCAGCAAGAAAGCCAGGCCGAGAAACAACAGCACCACACCGACGCGCAACACGGTGTTGCCGCCGAACAGCCAGGCGCGGGCGTGGGCAATAGCTCGATCAATCACATTCGGGCCGCGCGGCTCGGCAGGTTGTTGTGGCTCACGGGCAACCGGATCGGGCTTCCAGGCATCGACCGGCAGCGCACGAACGGGTTCGCTGGCCATCGCGGGAGTCGGTTCGAGTTCGGGGGGGAGTTCCCAGATCAGCTCGGTGGTGATCTGGTTTTCATCCTTTACGGTTTCAGCGGAGACAACAGGCTCGGCGCTTTCGAACGTCTTGGCACCCGGCACCTCCAACACCGCCAGCCGCTGCTCGACCGCGTGCAGCGCAACTTTCGTCTGCTCCAGCAGACGATGCTGTCCGGCCGCTTGCGAGTCCAGACGCCCGATGCGAATGGCCTGGCCGATTCCCAACCCGAGCAACGCGCCCAGCAGCGCTTCGCTGAACTCTTCGTCGAGTATCCAGCCGAGCACCAGCCCAATCAGCATCAACATCCATTGCATGGTCGATATCCCTAATCGTATTGGCCAACCTGGAAAGATTAGCCCAGCCGGATACAAAAAGATCGCAGCCTTCGGCAGCTCCTACGGGATAGCGCAATACCGCGCTGTGTAGAAGCTGCCGAAGGCTGCGATCTTTTCCAGCCCACCAACCTGTCGAGCAGAGTGGAAAGTTACTCCAACGCCTTCCAGATTTCCGTCGCGTACTCGCGAATGGTCCGGTCGGACGAGAACCAGCCCATCCGCGATGTGTTCAACACTGCCGAACGCCACCACTCCTTCGAATCGTGCCAATGGGCTTCGACGCGCATCTGGGCGTTCCAGTACGAATCGAAATCGGCGCAGACCAGAAAGCGGTCGTAATCTACCAGCGAATCGATCAGCCCGGTGTAACGGGACGGATCATCCGGCGAAAACACCCCGCTGCGAATCGCTTGCAGCACATCGCCCAATCGGTGCGATGCGGTAATGTCCTGCGTGGCATTGAACTCATGGTTCTGCTTGCGCGCTTCCACTTGCTGCGCGCTGAGGCCGAAGATGAACATGTGCTCGGCGCCGATGCGATCGCACATTTCCACGTTGGCACCGTCCAGGGTGCCGATGGTCAGCGCCCCGTTCAGGCCGAATTTCATGTTACTGGTGCCGGACGCTTCAAACCCGGCGGTGGATATCTGCTCGGACAGATCCGCCGCCGGAATGATGCTCTCCGCCAGGCTGACGTTGTAGTTGGGCAGGAACACCACTTTGAGCAGACCGCGCACGGTCGGATCGTTGTTCACGACCCGGGCGATGTCGTTGGTCAGTTTGATGATCAACTTGGCCTGGTGATAACTGGCCGCCGCTTTACCCGCAAAGATCTTCACTCGCGGCACCCAGTCGACTTCCGGTTCGGCACGGATCGCCTGGTACAACGCCACGGTGTGCAGCAGGTTAAGCAATTGCCGTTTGTACTCGTGGATCCGCTTGACCTGCACGTCGAACATCGCCGCCGGATTGACCGCCACGCCCAGCCGCTCATGAATCAGGTACGCCAGGGCTTTCTTGCTGTGCAGCCGCTGCTCGGCAAAGGCCTTGCGGAACCCGGCTTTCTCGGCGAACGGTTCGAGGGCGAGCAAACGCTCTTCGGGGTTATCCAGCAGCTGCGCCCCAAGGGAATCCACCAGCATCGAGGTCAGCTCGGGATTGGCCTGATACAGCCAGCGGCGGAAGGTAATGCCGTTGGTTTTGTTGTTGATCCGCTGCGGATAGAGCTTGTGCAGTTCGGAGAACACCGTCTGGCGCATCAGTTGCGTGTGCAGCCCGGACACGCCGTTGATGCTGTGGGAACCGAGAAACGCCAGGTTACCCATGCGCACTCTGCGTCCGTTGTCTTCCTCGATCAGCGACACCGCGCGCAGCACGTCGAAATCGTGGATGCCTTTGGCCCGCAGGGAGTCGATGTGATGGGCGTTGATCAGGTAGATGATCTGCATGTGCCGCGGCAGCATGCGTTCCATCAACCCGACCGGCCAGGTTTCCAGCGCCTCCGGCAGCAACGTGTGGTTGGTGTAGGACAGCGTATCGACAGTGACCTGCCACGCCGCGTCCCACGCGACGTCGTACACGTCGACCAGTTGCCGCATCAGTTCGGCCACGGCAATCGAAGGGTGGGTGTCGTTGAGCTGGATCGCCGCGTGGTCGCCCAGGGTCAGCACCGAAGTGTGCATGTTGCGGTGACGGCGCAGCAGGTCCTGCAACGACGCGGCGACGAAAAAATATTCCTGACGCAGACGCAATTCCTGCCCCGCTTCGGTGCTGTCCGCCGGGTAAAGCACGCGGGAGATACTTTCGGCCCGGGCCACTTCGGCCACGGCGCCCAGGTGGTCGCCGGCGTTGAAGCGCTCCAGGTGCAAATCTTCCATGGCCCGGGCGCGCCACAGCCGCAGCGTATTGACACTCGCCCCGCGCCAACCGACCACCGGCGTGTCGTAGGCAATGGCCCGCACGGTTTCTGCCGGATGCCAGACTTGCCTGGACTTGCCGCTGTCATCGGTCACGGTCTCGACACTGCCGCCGAAGCCGATCGGGTAAACCACCTCCGGGCGCTCGAACTCCCATGGGTTGCCGAAATCCAGCCAATGCTCGGTTTGTTCTTGCTGCCAGCCGTCGACGATGGCCTGCCGAAACAAGCCGTGTTCGTAACGAATGCCGTAACCGTGACCCGCAATGCCGAGGGTCGACATGCTCTCCATGAAACACGCCGCCAATCGCCCGAGACCACCGTTGCCCAGGGCCGCGTCAGGCTCCAGCAGGCGGATGCGTTCAAGGTCGACGCCGAGCTCGGTCATGGCTTCGCGCGCCACGTCGAGCAGGCCGAGGTTGCTCAAGCTGTCGTAGAGCAGCCGGCCGATGAGAAATTCCAGGGAGAGGTAATAAACGCGCTTCTGACCTTTGCGGTAGATCTGTCGCGTGTGGTCCATCCAGTGCTCGACCATGTGATCACGCGCCGCCAGGGCAATGGCTTCGAACCAGTCATGGTCGAAGGCGTGATCCGGGTCTTTGCCCACCGCGTAGGTGAGTTTGGTCAAGACGGCGTCGCGGAATGCGGCCACCTCTGCTTCGCGAACAAGTGGTTCTTGAGTCATCGATAGGACCTCGAGCGAGCTTGGAATTGTCTGAGCCTAGACGGTCTGACAGGCGGTAGAGACTCTGGTTCGGCAGTTTTTCCCATGAGTGTGAGCTGGATCGTGTACCTGAATGAATGCAGGGGCCGTGCCGAATTTTGATCTTGTTGAGCCGCACATGAAAAAAATCTGGCGAAAGGTTGTTCAAAAATCCACCAGTCCCGGTATGATCGCGCGCCCTGATGCACACGCTGGTAACAACCGATGATGAAGCCCAACCTGATCGCCGCCGCGGAGATCGACCGACTCGATACCTGGGCCAAGTACTCCGCCCCGATGTGCGGCTCGTGCGTGTCCAGCTGCTGCACCCTGCCCGTCGAGGTCAAGATCAAGGATCTGATCCGTATCGGCATCGTCGACGAGTTCGAGCTGGGTGATCCGCCGAAGAACATCGCCAAGCGTCTGCAGAAAGAAGGCCTGGTCGAGCGTTTTAACCAGAAGTCGGGGATCTTCACCCTCCAGCGCATGAGCAATAACGATTGCTACTATCTGGATCGTAAGAGCCGTCTGTGCACTATTTATGAAAAGCGCCCGGATACCTGCCGCAACCACCCGAAAATCGGCCCGCGGCCGGGGTATTGCGCGTACAAGCCGAAGGAAGTGGAGCGCGAGCGAACTTCGCGGAGTATCGAGCGGTTCTGATAGCTCTTGAAATTTGCGGCGGTTGATCCACCGCTATCGCTGGCAAGCCAGCTCCTACAATGCGTACGACACGCAACCGTGTAGGAGCTGGCTTGCCAGCGATGAGGCCGGAACAAACAACCGCATAAATCCCAGACAAACAAAAACGCCCCCGGCCTTTCGACCGGGGGCGTTTTTTTGCCAGCTAACTAAATGACTTAGTTACCGGACTTCTTGGCAGCGCGGGTACGCTCGCTTTCGCCCAGGATCTTCTTGCGAAGACGGATGGACTTAGGAGTCACTTCACACAGCTCATCTTCCTGTACGAATTCCAGAGCTTGCTCCAGAGTGAACTTGACAGGCGGAACCAGAGCGATGGTTTCGTCTTTACCCGAAGCACGCATGTTGTCGAGCTTCTTGCCTTTGGTTGGGTTCACACCCAGGTCGTTGTCGCGGCTGTTCAAGCCAACGATTTGACCTTCGTAGATGTCCTGGCCGTGTTCAACGAACAGTTTGCCACGTGCCTGCAGGGTTTCCAGCGAGTAGGTCAGAGCCTTACCGGTAGCTACCGATACCAGCACGCCGTTCTGACGGCCGGACATGTCGCCGGACTTCATCGCGTCGTAACGGTCGAAGATCGAGGTCAGGATGCCGCCGCCGGAGGTCAGGGTCAGGAACTCGTTACGGAAACCGATCAGGCCACGGGCCGGGATGTTGTACTCAAGGCGCACACGGCCCTTGCCATCCGGAACCATGTTGGTCAGGTCGCCTTTACGCAGACCCATTTGCTCCATGATCGCGCCCTGGGATTCTTCCGGCAGGTCGATGGTCACGTTTTCGTACGGTTCGTGCTTGACGCCATCAACCATGCGGATGATCACTTCCGGACGACCAACGCCCATTTCGAAGCCTTCGCGACGCATGGTTTCGATCAGTACCGAGAGGTGCAGCTCACCACGGCCGGAAACCTTGAACTTGTCAGCCGAGTCGCCTTCTTCAACGCGCAGTGCAACGTTGTACAGCAGCTCTTTGTCCAGACGTTCCTTGATGTTACGGCTGGTCACGAACTTGCCTTCACGGCCGCAGAACGGCGAGTCGTTAACCTGGAAGGTCATCGAAACGGTTGGCTCGTCAACGGTCAGCGGCTTCATCGCTTCGACGTTCAGTGGGTCGCACAGAGTGTCGGAGATGAACAGCTGGTCGAAGCCGCTGATGCAGACGATGTCGCCGGCAGCTGCTTCTTCAACGTCGATGCGGTGCAGACCGTGGTGACCCATCAGCTTCAGGATACGACCGTTACGGCGCTTGCCGTCAGCGTCGATCGCCACAACCTGGGTGTTCGGCTTGACGCGACCACGAGCGATACGGCCAACGCCGATAACACCCAGGAAGCTGTTGTAGTCCAGTGCCGAGATTTGCATCTGGAACGGGCCATCGCGGTCGACTTTCGGCGCAGGTACGTCGTCGATGATCGACTGGTACAGCGGGGTCATGTCTTCAGCCATGTTGGTGTGTTCAAGACCAGCAATACCGTTCAGGGCCGAGGCGTAGACGACTTTGAAGTCCAGCTGTTCTTCGGTGGCACCCAGGTTGTCGAACAGGTCGAAGATCTGGTCCAGAACCCAGTCCGGACGCGCGCCTGGACGGTCAACCTTGTTGATTACCACGATTGGACGCAGGCCGGCTTCGAAAGCCTTCTTGGTCACGAAACGGGTTTGCGGCATAGGGCCGTCTTGAGCGTCAACCAGCAGCAGAACGGAGTCAACCATCGACATTACGCGTTCAACTTCGCCGCCGAAGTCGGCGTGGCCCGGGGTGTCCACGATGTTGATGTGGTAGCCGTTCCAGTTGATGGCGGTGTTTTTCGCCAGAATGGTAATACCGCGCTCTTTTTCCTGGTCGTTGGAGTCCATCACGCGCTCGTCGTTGAGCTCGTTGCGCTCCAGGGTGCCGGATTGACGCAAGAGTTTGTCTACCAGGGTGGTCTTACCATGGTCAACGTGAGCAATGATGGCGATGTTGCGTAGATTTTCGATCACTTGTGTATCTCGATCAGAGGATTCGGTGTGCTGACAAGTCTTGGCAGCGATTTACAGTAGAGTCAGGCCTTGCCGTTACAGCTTGACGGCAGAGTCGGGGGGCCGGTGACGCAGGCCACAGGCATACAGCCCCGGGCTCTTAGCTCGGTCGATAAACGCGCACATTGGCATGCCCCTCACTGAGCAAATGGTGGGCATGCAGGCGACTCATCACGCCTTTGTCGCAATAAAGCAGGTACTGGCGAGTAGGGTCCAGTTCCTTGAAACGAGCGTTCAGTGCATAAAACGGCATCGTTTGTACCTCGATGCCAGCCAGATCCAGCGGGTCGTCTTCAGCGGCATCCGGGTGACGGATATCGATGACGATCTGACCGGCCAGCGCCTCGCTGACTTCTTCAATTTGCAGATCCTGGCCCAATTCATCGATCACGCGATCGATCGGCACCAGTTTGGCATTCTCAAGCGCACGCTCGAGCACTGCCATGTCGAACTCTTTCTCTTCATGCTCGACGCGATGGCGTTTGGCTGCGGTCTTCGGATTGACCGAAATGACGCCACAGTACTCCGGCATGTGCCGGGCGAAATCGGCGGTGCCGATTTCGTTGGCCAGGTCGATGATGTCCTGCTTGTGGCTGGCGATCAGCGGGCGCAAGACCAGCTTCTCGGTCACACAGTCGATCACGTTCAGGTTCGGCAACGTCTGGCTCGACACCTGGGAGATCGCCTCACCCGTCACCAGCGCCTCGATTTGCAGTCGATCGGCAATTTGGGAGGAAGCGCGCAACATCATACGCTTCAATACTACGCCCATATGACTGTTATCGACTTTGCCGAGAATTTCGCCCAGGACTTCCTCGAACGGCACACTGACAAATAGCACGCGTTGAGAGCTGCCGTACTTCTTCCAGATGAAATGCGCGACTTCCATGACGCCCAGTTCGTGGGCCCGTCCGCCCAGGTTAAAGAAGCAGAAGTGGGCCATCAGGCCGCGGCGCATGATCTGGTAGGCCGCCACGGTGGAGTCGAAGCCACCGGACATCAGCACGAGCGTCTGCTCCAGTGCTCCCAGCGGATAACCGCCGATGCCGGTGTGCTGACTGTGGATCACAAACAACCGTTGGTCGCGAACTTCGATCCGGACTTCGATTTCCGGCTTTTTCAGGTCGATCCCGGCGGCACCACACTGACGGCGCAACTGGCTGCCGACATATTTTTCGATGTCTATGGAGCTAAATGGGTGCTTGCCGGCCCGTTTGCAACGCACCGAGAAAATCTTCCCGGCCAGCGCATCACCGTAGTGCTGCTTGCACTTTTCAACGATGTCGTCGAAATCGCCCAGCGGGTACTCATCGATCTGCAGGAAGTGCGCGATGCCCGGCATGCAGCTCAGGCGCTCGGTCATCTCCTTCAAGGCCTTGGGCTCGGTGACGCGGGTTTCCAGCTCGAGGTTGTCCCACACGCCGTTCACCACCACGGCCGGGTCCAGATCGCGGAGCACGGCACGGATGTTCTTGGCCAATTGACGGATGAAACGCATCCGTACCGGGCGGCTCTTGATGGTGATCTCGGGGAAGACTTTTACGATTAATTTCATGGAAACAGCGCGCGCATGGCCTGCCGAAAAAGGGGGGCGCGGATTATAGCGGAAATTGCTCAAGGTTTAACCAGTTAATGTGCAGAAGGTTTCGCGCGCACCAAAACAGGTCATTTGTTGAATTCGACGCTACATTAAAGGGCGCCATTTTCTGCTTTAACGCGTATAGAAGGCTTATAAGCGTGTTTTTGGGGCAAAAAACCCATGGTGGGGCACTGGCATGCAATTTGCTCCCTTGTGAGGCAGGTTGCCTTGGCAGAGTATTCGCGCCGGCATCACCCACATTCCAAGGGCTATCCATTACTAAGCCCGAAGCCACCCCGGAGGACACTATGTCGAAGTCGGTTCAACTCATCAAAGATCATGACGTCAAATGGATTGATCTGCGCTTCACGGACACCAAAGGCACTCAGCACCACGTGACCATGCCGGCTCGCGACGCGCTGGATGACGCTTTCTTCGAAGAAGGCAAAATGTTCGACGGTTCCTCCATCGCTGGCTGGAAAGGCATCGAAGCTTCCGACATGATCCTGATGCCGGACGACAGCACTGCCGTTCTCGACCCGTTCACCGAAGAGCCGACCCTGATCCTGGTCTGCGACATCATCGAACCTTCGAGCATGCAAGGCTACGACCGCGACCCACGTGCGATCGCCCGTCGCGCCGAAGAACACCTGAAAGCCACCGGTATCGGTGACACCGTATTCGCTGGTCCAGAGCCAGAGTTCTTCATCTTCGACCAAGTGAAGTTCAAGTCCGACATCTCCGGTTCCATGTTCAAGATCTACTCCGAACAAGGTTCGTGGATGTCCGACCAGGACGTAGAAGGCGGCAACAAGGGCCACCGTCCAGGCGTCAAAGGCGGCTACTTCCCGGTTCCGCCGTTCGACCACGACCACGAAATCCGTACCTCCATGTGCAACGCACTGGAAGAAATGGGCCTGACCGTCGAAGTTCACCACCACGAAGTGGCGACTGCCGGCCAGAACGAAATCGGCGTCAAGTTCAACACCCTGGTGAAGAAAGCCGACGAAACCCAGACCCTGAAGTACGTTGTCCACAACGTTGCTGACGCTTACGGCCGCACCGCGACCTTCATGCCTAAGCCTCTGTACGGCGACAACGGCTCGGGCATGCACGTGCACATGTCCATCTGGAAAGATGGCAAGAACACCTTCGCTGGCGAAGGTTATGCCGGCCTGTCCGACACCGCTCTGTACTTCATCGGCGGCATCATCAAGCACGGTAAGGCGCTGAACGGCTTCACCAACCCGGCCACCAACTCCTACAAGCGTCTGGTTCCAGGCTTCGAAGCGCCAGTGATGCTCGCCTACTCGGCTCGCAACCGCTCCGCTTCGATCCGTATTCCTTACGTGTCGAGCCCGAAAGCCCGCCGTATCGAAGCCCGCTTCCCGGATCCGGCTGCCAACCCATACTTGTGCTTCGCCGCACTGTTGATGGCTGGCCTGGACGGCATCCAGAACAAGATCCACCCTGGCGACGCTGCTGACAAAAACCTGTACGACCTGCCGCCTGAAGAGGCGAAAGAGATCCCACAAGTTTGCGGCAGCCTGAAAGAAGCCCTGGAAGAGCTGGACAAAGGTCGCGCGTTCCTGACCAAAGGCGGCGTGTTCTCCGACGACTTCATCGACGCTTACATCGCTCTGAAAAGCGAAGAAGAAATCAAAGTACGCACCTTCGTACACCCACTGGAATACGAGCTGTACTACAGCTGCTGATCCGGTAGCGCCGCAGCACGCGGCGTGACAAAAAAGAGGCCTCCTTCGGGAGGCCTTTTTTATTGCCAAATTTTCCTGTGGGCGCTTTTTCGGGTGTCTGGAGCATCTCGTTAAATCTTGCCCAAATGTTTTCGGCTTGGGATAACCACCCCGTCTGACCTATGCTGCAACCCAACGCTTTCGTTTCCGGTCGATTCCATGGGTCGTGGACTTCTCTTCATTCTGCTGCTGATCGCATTGCCCGCCACCGCGCAGATCTACAAGTACACGGATGCCAATGGCAACACCGCGTACAGCAATCAACCCCCGGATGGCGTGAAGACTCAAACGGTCGAACTGCCACCGCTCAATACCGTTGAACCCCAGGTCACGCCAACCTCCCCGGCGCCAACCCAAGCGAACAAACCACCCCCCAAGGCCTACGAGACACTGGAGCTCACCGGACTGCCCACCACCGAAGCCCTGCGCGCCAACAATGGCACGTTCACGGTGAATGTCTTGATCAACCCACGCCTGCAAGCTCCCCATCGGTTGCGTCTGCTGCTGGACAACCAACCTTACGGTCAGCCAAGCAATGTCCCGAGCCTGCAACTGGTCAACATTGATCGCGGAGAACACAGCCTGGCGGTACAGGTAATCGACGGCGAGACGCTCATCCAGCAAAGCCCTTCCATCACCTTCACCGTTCAGCGAGTGCACAAACGCTGAAGGCCTGCGCCAAGCTTTTCCTCGTTCCTGATACTTTTCTGACATCGCTCAGCTTTGCGCACTATATTGGTGCGAATGGTTGCACTACCGCCCAACTCCACCCCATTTTGGTTCGAAAGTACCCGCAAAAGCCGGCAGAACGCCACGCAACCGAGCGTTAAACGCCTGTTTCAGGCCTTTAGCGCTTCTTTTCGGAGCCTTGGTTTGGTTTTTGCATTTTGTCCGTATCAGCGCTTTATTCATGCGCGCGCCCTGCTCCAAAAGAGGTCCTGAATGACCATCAGTGACGCACTGCATCGTCTGCTACTCGACAACTTGACGACCGCCACCATTCTGCTCGACGCGGAACTGCGCCTTGAGTACATGAACCCGGCGGCGGAGATGCTGCTGGCCATCAGCGGCCAGCGAAGTCATGGGCAGTTCATCAGCGAACTGTTCACCGAATCCACCGAGGCGCTCAATTCCTTGCGTCAGGCCGTCGAGCAGGCGCATCCGTTCACCAAGCGCGAAGCCATGCTCACGGCCCTCACCGGCCAGACCCTGACCGTCGATTACGCGGTCACGCCGATTCTGAGCAATGGCGACACTTTGTTGCTGCTCGAAGTCCATCCCCGGGATCGCTTACTGCGCATCACCAAGGAAGAAGCACAACTCTCCAAACAGGAAACCAGCAAGATGCTGGTGCGCGGCCTCGCTCACGAAATCAAGAATCCACTGGGCGGGATTCGTGGCGCAGCGCAATTGCTGGCCCGTGAACTGCCGGAAGAAAGCCTGAAGGATTACACCAACGTCATCATTGAAGAAGCGGACCGCCTGCGTAACCTGGTCGACCGCATGCTCGGCTCCAACAAGCTGCCTTCGTTGGCGATGTGCAACATTCACGAAGTGCTGGAGCGCGTGTGTCATCTGGTCGAGGCTGAAAGCCAGGGGCGCATCACATTGGTGCGTGATTACGATCCGAGCATTCCCGACGTCCTGATCGACCGCGAACAAATGATCCAGGCCGTATTGAACATCGTGCGCAACGCAATGCAGGCCATCAGCAGCCAGAACGAGTTGCGCCTGGGCCGCATCAGCCTGCGCACCCGCGCCATGCGCCAGTTCACCATCGGCCATGTGCGCCATCGCCTGGTGACCAAGATCGAGATCATCGACAACGGCCCGGGCATTCCTGCTGAACTCCAGGAAACCATTTTCTTCCCCATGGTCAGCGGACGCCCGGACGGTACCGGGCTCGGCCTGGCCATCACCCAGAACATCATCAGCCAGCACCAGGGCCTGATCGAATGTGACAGCCATCCAGGCCACACCACCTTCTCGATCTTTCTGCCACTGGAACAAGGAGCCACATCGACATGAGCCGTAGTGAAACCGTGTGGATCGTCGATGACGACCGTTCTATCCGCTGGGTCCTGGAAAAAGCCTTGCAACAGGAAGGCATGACCACGCAAAGCTTCGACAGCGCCGATGGCGTGATGAGCCGCCTGGCGCGCCAGCAGCCGGATGTGATCATCTCCGACATCCGCATGCCCGGCGCCAGCGGCCTGGACCTTCTGGCGCGGATTCGCGAATCGCACCCACGGCTGCCGGTGATCATCATGACGGCCCACTCGGATCTGGACAGCGCTGTCGCGTCCTATCAGGGCGGCGCATTCGAGTACCTGCCAAAGCCGTTCGATGTCGACGAAGCGGTTTCCCTGGTCAAGCGCGCCAACCAGCACGCCCAGGAGCAACAGGGTCTGGAAGTGGTCCCTACCCTGACCCGCACCCCGGAAATCATCGGCGAAGCACCGGCGATGCAGGAAGTGTTTCGCGCCATCGGGCGCTTGAGCCATTCCAACATCACTGTGCTGATCAACGGCGAATCGGGTACCGGTAAAGAACTGGTGGCCCACGCCCTGCATCGACACAGCCCTCGCGCCGCTTCGCCGTTCATTGCCCTGAACATGGCGGCGATCCCCAAAGACCTGATGGAGTCCGAACTGTTCGGCCACGAGAAAGGCGCGTTCACCGGCGCGGCCAATCTGCGTCGCGGGCGTTTCGAGCAAGCCGATGGCGGCACGCTGTTCCTCGATGAAATCGGCGACATGCCGGCCGACACTCAAACCCGCTTGCTGCGCGTACTGGCCGACGGCGAGTTCTACCGCGTTGGCGGTCATGTGCCGGTGAAGGTCGATGTGCGCATCATCGCCGCGACCCACCAGAATCTGGAAACCCTGGTGCATGCCGGTAAATTCCGTGAGGACTTGTTCCACCGTCTGAACGTTATCCGCATCCACATTCCACGCCTGTCGGACCGTCGCGAAGACATCCCGACCCTGGCCAAGCACTTCCTCAGCCGTGCCGCCCAGGAGCTGGCCGTCGAGCCGAAGCTGCTGAAAAGCGAGACCGAGGAGTACCTGAAAAACCTGCCGTGGCCGGGCAACGTGCGTCAGCTGGAGAACACCTGCCGCTGGATCACGGTGATGGCTTCGGGTCGCGAAGTGCACATCGGCGATTTGCCGCCAGAGCTGCTGAGCCTGCCGCAGGACTCGGCGCCCGTGACCAACTGGGAACAGGCGCTGCGTCAGTGGGCCGATCAGGCGCTGGCTCGCGGTCAATCGAGCTTGCTCGACAGTGCCGTGCCGGCTTTCGAGCGGATCATGATCGAAACCGCCCTCAAGCACACCGCCGGTCGCCGTCGCGATGCCGCCGTTCTGCTGGGCTGGGGCCGCAACACCCTGACCCGCAAAATCAAGGAACTGGGGATGAAGGTGGATGGCGGGGATGAGGATGAGGGGGATGAGGGCTAAATCCGGCTTTCGAGCTTAGTTACCAGCGAAAGATCGCAGCCTTCAGCAGCTCCTACAGGGTTAATACGAACACCCGTAGGAGCTGCCGAAGGCTGCGATCTTTTTTTGTTTGTGCACCGCCGCAATGCACCGTGAACCGCAATCGCGCACAAAAACCACTTCGAAACCCTGCCCGCTTTTGCAATCGAATCCTTTCCGAAAAAACATGAAAGCCCCGAATTACGGGGCTTTCAGCGTTTTAAATCGATTTTTTGTTTCTCTTTGTGAAAACTGGCACGCCGCCTGCAATAGTCCATTCAGTGATTCAGTTCACTACCCGGTTTCGGGGACCTTGGTACAGGCAGGCCGGGGATTCCCCTCTTTACATCGGGCTCACACCGCACTTGCGACGAGCCCACCCGTTTTGGGGCCCTTGATACAGGCAGGTCAGGGGTTCCTTCTTTACACCAGGCTCACACCGCACTCGCGACGAGCCTCCCGTTTTGGGGACCTTGGTACAGGCAGGCCGGGGATTCCCTCTTTTATTGCTCCCGCAGATGAATTACCAGCCGCCAGCGGTCATCAACCTCACTACCGGCCCAGTCGCCCTGCAGGGGCCGGGCCGCCACCAGTGTCAGGAACAACCCGCCATCACTCAAACGCACCCGCCAGTTCACGTCCTTGTCGCCCAGTTTGAGCTGGCCTTTCTGTGCCTTGCCTTCAGCGCCGAACAACAGCGCGACGCTGCCCTCGACGATCTCGCCGTGGGTCTTGGGTTCGTTGTTGAACCACACCACCAGGCCATCGCTCGTCACTTCAATCTGCTGCAGCACGCTGGGGTCTGGCGTGGTCAGGCGACCGATCATCAGCCCCACCATCACCCCGACAATCGCCAGCGACGCCATCACCCGCAGGAATAGTTTCGAACGCAGGTCGGCTTGCGGCGTAGAATGCCGCTCATCTTTACCTTCGGAGCCGTGCATGTTTCACGTCATCCTTTTCCAACCAGAAATTCCGCCGAATACCGGCAACGTCATCAGGCTGTGCGCCAACAGTGGCTGCCACCTGCATTTGATCGAACCGCTAGGCTTCGAGATGGACGACAAGCGCCTGCGACGGGCCGGCCTCGATTATCACGAATATGCCACCCTGCAACGCCACGCGGACCTCGCCAGCTGCCTGGAAAGCCTCGGTCATCCACGGCTGTTCGCCTTTACCACCAAGGGCTCGCGGCCGTTCCACGATGCCAGCTTTGCCCCGGGCGATGCGTTTATCTTTGGCCCGGAAAGCCGTGGTTTGCCGCCTGAAGTGCTCGACGCATTGCCCGCCGAGCAACGCTTGCGTTTGCCGATGCGTGAAGGCTGTCGCAGCCTGAACCTGTCCAACACCGTGGCCGTCGCCGTGTACGAAGCCTGGCGTCAGAACGGCTTCAAGTAACACCACCGTCCTTGTAGGAGCTGGCTTGCCAGCGAAAGCGATGTAACTGCCAACAGAGATGTCGAATGTTACGGCCCCTTCGCTGGCAAGCCAGCTCCTACAAAGGTCTCCATGGATCACACGGCTTCGTTTTCCCAATAAAAAAGCGCCTGTTACGGCGCTTTTTTTTCCATCCGCCGTTTATTGAACGGTTGGAGTCTCGCCGGCAGCCTGCATGCGTTGCAGTTCTTGCGCGTACAGCGCGTCGAAGTTCACCGGAGCCAGCATCAGTGCCGGGAACGAACCACGGGTGACCAGGCTGTCCAGGGTTTCGCGAGCGTACGGGAACAGGATGTTCGGGCAGAACGCACCCAGGGTGTGGCTCATCGAAGCGTCGTCCAGATTCTTGATCAGGAAGATACCGGCCTGTTGCACTTCAGCAATGAACGCCACTTCGTCACCGTTTTTCACGGTCACCGACAGGGTCAGCACGACTTCGTGGAAGTCTCCTTCCAGCGCCTTTTGACGGGTGTTCAGGTCCAGACCGACACTCGGCTCCCACTGCTGGCGGAAGATCGCCGGGCTTTTCGGAGCTTCGAAGGACAAGTCACGTACGTAGATGCGCTGCAAGGAGAATTGCGGTGCGGTTTCTTCTTCGCTAGCTGCAGTGTTCTGTTGGTCAGTCATCTCAGATCCTTTCTGATCTTGGGCTTTTATAGGGTATGGAATTCAGGCCCTGAGTAGCGCGTCGAGCTTGCCGGCGCGCTCCAGAGCGAACAAATCATCACAACCGCCGACGTGGGTGCTGCCGATCCAGATCTGCGGCACGGACGTGCGTCCGGCTTTCTGGGCCATGGCGGCGCGTACCTGCGGCTTGCCATCGACCTTGATCTCTTCGAAGTCCACGCCTTTGTTCTCGAGCAGGTACTTGGCTCGCGAGCAGTAAGGGCAGTAATCGCTGGAGTAGACGACGACGTTGCTCATATCACTTCACCAGCGGCAGATTGTCGGCTTTCCAGCTGGAGATACCACCGGACAGCTTGGCGGCGGTGAAGCCGGACTTCATCAGCTCGCGAGCGTGGGTGCCGGCGGTCTGGCCCATGGCGTCGACCAGGATGATGGTCTTGGCCTTGTGCTTTTCCAGTTCACCGACGCGGGCGGTCAGTTTGTCCTGAGGAATGTTCAGCGCGCCGACAATGTGACCGGCGGCGAAATCCTTGGTCGGACGAATGTCGATCACCACGCCTGCGTCCTTGTTGACCAGCCCGGTCAGTTCGCCGGTGCTCAGGCTACGGCCGCCGCCCTGCATTTGATAGGCAATCAGCAACGCCAGCAGTACGACGAAGATACCGACGAGAATGTAGTGGTTAGTGGCAAATTCAATCAGGTGAGCAACCATCGAAGGAGGTTCCAGGGCGTTAAAATGTCGGCCAGTATACACAGCCCCTATGGTGGGCCAAACCCCGTCCGGCGGTGACGTGGCCGGAACTTAGCTTTAAACTGCGACTCCCTTTTCCATCGCCCCTTTTTTACTTAAGCCAGAGCGGATTCCATGACTACCACGCCTAAACCTTTGGTCCTGATGATTCTCGACGGCTTCGGTCACAGCGACAACCCAGAATCCAACGCAATCTTTGCCGCGAAGAAGCCTGTGCTCGACCGTTTGTGGGCCACCGTGCCGAACGGCCTGATCTCGGGCAGCGGCATGGACGTCGGCCTCCCGGATGGCCAGATGGGCAACTCCGAAGTCGGCCACATGAACCTCGGCGCCGGCCGCGTGGTGTATCAGGACTTCACTCGCGTGACCAAATCGATCCGCGACGGCGAGTTCTTCGAGAACCCGACCATCTGCGCCGCCGTGGACAAAGCCGTCGCTGCCGGTAAAGCCGTGCATTTCATGGGTCTGCTGTCCGATGGCGGCGTGCATAGCCACCAGGATCACCTGGTCGCCATGGCCGAACTGGCCTTCAAGCGCGGCGCCGAAAAAATTTACCTGCACGCTTTCCTCGACGGCCGCGACACCCCGCCGAAAAGCGCGCAATCGTCCATCGAGCTGCTCGATGCCACGTTCCAGGCCTTGGGCAAAGGCCGGATCGCCAGCATCATTGGCCGCTACTTCGCCATGGACCGCGACAACCGGTGGGACCGCGTTTCCCAGGCCTACAACCTGATCGTTGACGGTCACGGCCAATTCAACGCCGCCACCGCCCAGGAAGGCCTGCAAGCAGCTTATGAACGTGGCGAGAGCGACGAATTCGTCAAAGCCACTTCCATCGGCGAGCCGGTAAAAGTCGAAGACGGCGACGCCGTGGTGTTCATGAACTTCCGCGCCGACCGTGCCCGCGAGCTGACCCGCGTGTTCGTCGAAGACAACTTCAGTGAGTTCGAGCGTGCCCGCCAGCCGAAACTGGCCGGTTTCGTCATGCTGACCCAATACGCCGCCAGCATCCCTGCACCGTCGGCTTTCGCTGCCGGCAGCCTGGAAAACGTGCTGGGCGATTACCTCGCGAAAAACGGCAAGACTCAGTTGCGTATTGCCGAAACCGAGAAGTATGCCCACGTGACCTTCTTCTTCTCCGGCGGTCGCGAAGAACCGTTCCCGGGCGAAGAGCGCATCCTGATCCCGTCGCCGCAAGTCGCCACCTACGACTTGCAGCCGGAAATGAGCGCGCCTGAAGTGACCGACCGCATCGTCGACGCCATCGAAAACCAGCGATACGACGTGATCGTGGTCAACTACGCCAACGGCGACATGGTCGGCCATAGCGGAGTGTTCGAAGCCGCTGTCAAAGCCGTTGAATGCCTGGACGTCTGCGTCGGCCGTATCGTCGAGGCGCTGGAAAAAGTCGGCGGCGAAGCGCTGATCACGGCTGACCACGGCAACGTCGAGCAAATGTCCGACGAATCCACCGGCCAGGCGCACACTGCGCACACCACCGAGCCAGTGCCTTTCATCTATGTCGGCAAACGCGACCTGAAAGTCCGTGAAGGCGGCGTACTGGCGGACGTGGCGCCGACCATGCTGAAGCTGCTGGGTCTGGAGCAGCCGAAGGAAATGACCGGGACTTCGATTCTGGTCTGATCGGCTTCCCCGAAACACCGCTAAACCCTGTAGGAGCTGGCTTGCCAGCGATAGCAATCTGGCACCAACTGCTATGTTGAATGTGCCGACGCAATCGCTGGCAAGCCAGCTCCCACAGTGGTTTGTGGTGTTTTCGAAATGAAATTCAGCCTGACGTTTGGGCCAGTTATCACGCAGTCAGAAATGGGCGTTTTTTTTGCCGTCCATGGCGGGCATACTAGGCCGTCCCTTTCCCTGGTGCCGCCCGCCCCTATGCTCCGCATCCTGACTGCCCTAGCCCTGACCTGTCTGCTCCAACCGGCTTTCGCTGACGAGCGCGCGGACACCCAACAACAGTTGGACGCCACGCGTCAGGACATTGCCGAGCTGAAAAAGCTGCTGGGCAAGCTCCAGGAAGAAAAATCCGGTGTGCAGAAGGAGCTCAAGGGCACCGAAACCGAAATGGGCAAGCTTGAGAAGCAGGTCGACGCCCTGCAAAAAGAGCTGAAGAAAAGCGAAACCGAGCTGCAGCGACTCGATGCAGAGAAAAAAAAACTCCAGAGCGCGCGCACTGAACAGCAACACCTGATCGCCATTCAGGCCCGTGCGGCTTACCAGAATGGTCGTCAGGAGTACCTCAAGCTGCTGCTCAACCAGCAGAACCCGGAAAAATTCGCCCGCACCCTCACCTATTACGACTATCTGAGCCAGGCCCGCCTGGAGCAGCTGAAGAATTTCAACGAAACCCTGCGCCAGTTGGCCAATGTCGAAAAAGACATCGCCATGCAGCAGGCGCAGTTGCTGGTGCAGAAAAGCAGCCTCGACACCCAACGCGACGAGCTCGACAAAGTCCGCCAGGAACGCCAGCAAGTCCTGGCCAAGCTCAATACCGATGTAAAGGCTCGCGACCAGAAACTGGCAGCCCGCGAGCAGGATCAGGCAGATCTGTCTAAAGTCCTTAAAACCATTGAAGAAACCCTGGCCCGCCAGGCTCGTGAGGCAGAAGAAGCGCGGCAAAAAGCGCTGATCGCCCAGCAGGAAGCCGAAAAAAAGCGTTTACGTGAGGCCCAGGCGCAGGCAGATGCCGGCGATGATGCCCCACGCAAACCCGTTAAGTCGTCACCCGGAGCACTGGTGTCCAGTTCCGGCGAGACCTTTGGTGGCCCTTTTGCGTCAACCCGCGGCAAACTTCCATGGCCTGTCGACGGTCGACTGCTGGCACGTTTCGGTGAAGGCCGTGGCGACGACTCCCGGACCAAGTGGGACGGCGTGATGATCAGCGCGTCTGCCGGCAGCACCGTACATGCGGTGCATGGTGGTCGCGTAGTGTTTGCCGACTGGCTACGAGGCGCCGGGCTGCTGGTGATCCTCGACCACGGCAACGGTTTTTTGAGTCTTTATGGTCACAACCAGACACTGCTCAAGTCTGCGGGTGATGTGGTTAAAGCCGGCGAGTCCATCTCCACTGTCGGCAACAGTGGCGGGCAGGACACGCCAGCGCTGTATTTTGCTATTCGTCAGCAGGGTCACCCGAGTGATCCGGCGCAATGGTGCCGCGCGCAAGGATAAGCGCGTTACCTAATTCAGGAGTTTGTTCGACATGCTGCATTTGTCCCGCCTTACCTCGCTGGCCCTGACGATCGCCCTGGTGATCGGCGCGCCTTTGGCGTTTGCCGCTCAACCAGCCCCGGCGGTCGCGCCAGCGGGCACTGCTGCGACCACCAAGGCGCCATTGCCGCTGGATGAGTTGCGCACGTTTGCCGAGGTAATGGACCGGATCAAGGCCGCTTATGTCGAGCCGGTGGACGACAAGACCCTGCTGGAAAACGCCATCAAGGGCATGCTCAGCAACCTCGATCCGCACTCCGCGTACCTGGGCCCTGAAGATTTCGCCGAGCTGCAGGAAAGCACCAGCGGCGAATTCGGCGGCCTGGGTATCGAAGTCGGCGCCGAAGACGGTTTCATCAAGGTGGTCTCGCCCATCGACGACACGCCAGCCTCCAAAGCCGGCATTCAGGCTGGCGACTTCATCGTCAAGATCAACGGCCAGCCAACACGCGGCCAGAGCATGACCGAAGCCGTGGACAAGATGCGCGGCAAGATCGGCGAAAAAATCACCCTGACCCTGGTACGCGATGGCGGCACGCCGTTCGACGTAACGCTGGCCCGCGCGGTCATTCAAGTGAAGAGCGTGAAGAGCCAGTTGCTGGAATCGGGCTACGGCTACATCCGCATAACCCAGTTCCAGGTCAAGACCGGCGAAGAGGTCTCCAAGGCCCTGGCCAAGCTGCGCAAGGACAATGGCAAGAAGCTCAAGGGCATCATCCTCGACCTGCGCAACAACCCTGGCGGTGTACTGCAAGCCGCGGTGGAAGTGGTCGACCACTTCATCACCAAGGGCCTGATCGTCTATACCAAGGGCCGCATCGCCAACTCCGAACTGCGCTTCTCCGCCACCGGCAAGGACGAAAGCGAAGCCGTGCCGATGGTCGTATTGATCAACGGCGGCAGTGCCTCGGCGTCGGAAATTGTCGCCGGTGCCCTGCAGGACCAGAAACGCGCAGTCGTCATGGGCACCACCAGTTTCGGCAAAGGTTCGGTACAAACCGTGCTGCCACTGAACAACGACCGTGCGCTGAAGATCACCACCGCGTTGTACTACACGCCGAACGGTCGCTCGATCCAGGCCCAGGGCATCGTGCCGGACATCGAAGTGCGCAAGGCCAAGATCACCAGCGAGCAGGACAGCGACTACTTCAAGGAAGCCGACCTGCAGGGTCACCTGGGCAATGGCAACGGCGGCGCCGACAAACCGACCGGTTCCGGCGGCAAAGCCAAGCCGATGCCGCAGGACGACGATTACCAATTGGCCCAGGCCCTGAGCCTGCTCAAAGGGCTGAGCATCACGTCCGGCCGCTGAGATGTTTCTGCGATTACTGATCGGTCTGTTGTTTTGCCTGGCGGGTGTTGCTCACGCAGCGCCCGCCGACTCAACGCCTCACAAGGCCTACTTAAGCCTGATCATCGATGACCTGGGGCAGAACCTGCCCCGGGATCGCCGCGTGCTGGCCCTGCCCGGCCCGGTGACTGCGGCGATCATGCCCGACACCCCCCACGCCACCGAATTCGCCCGCGAGGCCCATCGCGCCGGCAAGATCGTCATCCTGCACATGCCGATGGATCCGGCCACCGGGCCGTTCGCCTGGCACCCTGAGCTGCCCATCGAAGAACTGGAAAAACGCCTGAACGCCGCGTTCAAAATGGTCCCGTACACCAGCGGCATCAACAACCACATGGGCAGTCGCATGACCGCCCAGCGACCGGCCATGACCTGGTTGATGGCCGACCTGCAGCGCCGGCACAAACTCTTTGTCGACAGCCGCACCAGCGCGCAAACCGTCGCGGCGGCCGAAGCGCAGAAGATCGGGTTGGCGAGCGTTTCGCGGGATGTTTTTCTGGATGATGAAGCAACGGAAGCGGCGATCTTCACACAGCTACAGACGGCAATCAGTCTTGCGCACAAGCAGGGCTCGGCGGTCATGATCGGGCATCCGTATCCGCAAACGCTGGCAGTGCTGGAGCGAGAACTGCCCAAGCTGAAAGCCCAGGGTATCGAGTGGATTGATATCAAGCAGATGATCAGCGTGCGTGGCAATCGCGCCACGGCCGCTCATGGCAAAGACGGCGTTTACAGATAAACACCCCGTTACATCCTATAAATAGTTACCACCAAATACCCAGCGTCATTCCGGATAGTGAGACCTCCCAAAGGTCGCGACCCTCTTGAGTCGCCTTTCAACTATCAGGATTGACTATGACTACCCAAGACGATGCCACATTGCCAACCCGGCAAATGGAACCCATTAAGCTCGACAACCTGCTGATCAACTTCACGACAGAATTTCAGCGGATCTGGGATACCAACGGAACACGGGCAAAAACCGTTGCCTTTTGGCGCCCCACACCCGCCCCGGATGCATTGCCGGGATACTTCCCGCTGGGTGACATTGCCATTCACCGCGACGGCAACATCAACGGCGAAATGATCGCGGTCGTCGTGCGCGAGGGAAGTTCACCTGGCGACGACACGAAAGGAAACGCACTCAGCCGGCCCACCGACTTCGAACTTTATTGGAAAGACTCAGGGTCGGGCGCAGTCACACGCGCTTCGATCTGGCGCCCGATTCCGCCTGCCGGCTATGTTGCGTTGGGGCTGGTCTGCGCCAACGACTACAACAAACCTTCGCTCAATGCTGTCCGCTGCGTCAGGGCGGATCTGGTTATCGCTGCAAATGTCAGCGATCTGATCTGGAACGACAAAGGCAGCGGTGCAAAGATGAGCTTCAGCGCCTGGAGCATTGAGCCGCCGACCGCCGAGCCGGGCGATCTCTACTTCACCCCAGGCACATTCACAGGCAACCAAAGCTACAGCAAGCCTGAAACACCGATCACCGCGTACGCATTGCGGATGCAGATCCCACTGCAAGTCACTTCCCCACCACAAGCGCCGGCACTCTCCGGACACGCCAAACCTCCAGTGGACGAAGCAGCCAACGTTACGCAAATAGCCCGACTCCCCTGGTTCGCGGTCATGGACTACGTGCAGCCCAGCGAACAACTCCTGAAATCCCCGTACTACGACCTGAAAAGAACCGACCACTACGTGTTGGTCGGATACGAGCGAAACACAACGGACAAGACCCGGCCAATCAAATGGACAATTGACCCGGTTCAAAGCCCAAGGCAAATGCAGTCATTCAATAGACAAACTTCTGTTGATTTCGAAAGGGCCTGGCCGAACACCGCACCAAGCGATGTCCGGACAACAAAGTTCTCGGCCTGCCTGCCCAAGAACTTCACTCACACCGAATCAGGCTCGAACGGATGGAGCGAATCGCCCCCTCTGGTGATCATCGCCATGGCTGCAAAACACAAATCTGTGGCGGTTTACCTGTTGGAAAGTCACTACGAGTTAACACGTGAGGACGGCACCCAAGTGACTGGAAAAATCGGCTATACCGACGACTCCAGCGTTCACCTGACGCAATATCCACCAGAAAAAGAAGAGTGCCCTCCACTGACGACGAGCACAGACACTGTTGAAAACACCAGCGACGCCAATGTCATTGCACAGGCATCACCCGATCTGCCAACCGCTACAGATACCGTGCCATGATGTCGTCAACCACACCTTCTTTGCGCAATTGATCCAGCGCGGCCTGAAGCTTGGCGACGACCTCGTCGGACACCTCTTTATTCAGGGCCAGATACAGTTCTGCGCTGTTGAAGCGCAGCACTGTCTTGAGGCCGCTCACGCCTTCTTGCCGCGCCAGATAACGTCCGGCAGGATCTCCGGTAGCCCACAAATCGATCTGGCCGCTGACCAGTTTCTTCGCGTTATCCTGATCGCGCAAAACCACCACCGGGTTCAAGCCTTGCTTGGCCAGCGTCGTGGCAATGGCATCGCCCTTGTAGGCGCCGACCTTGTACTTGCGGGCGTCATCCAGGGTTCCCAGGGTGATTTTACTGTCCGCCTTGGCCAGCATGATCCAGTCGTCCGGGCCGATCGGCCCGACCCACTTGAACAGCCTCTCGCGATCCGGCAGGCGCGCCATCACGAATGCACCGTAACCGGGGTTTTCCAGGGCGAGTTTGTAGACACGCTCCCAAGGGAAACGCAGCGTCAGGCTGTAGGTAATATCGGCGCGTTTGAACATCTCGCGGACGATGTCCACGGCGATGCCATTGATGTTCTCGTCCTGGGCGAAGTTCTTGCCGTTCTTCGCCATGTTGTACGGAGGGAAGTTTTCCGTGAGCAACACCAGGTCGGTATCGGGGCTGTCTTTGGCGTGTACCCCGTTGATCAACAACAGGGAAGCGCTGGCGAGAACTAAAAGAAAGCGTTTAAGCATGTCTGGCTACCGAGATCCTTGGCGTACCCAAGAGTGCCTTGGGCACGCCATGATGTCCACTGGCCTGCATCGGTTTGTTTAGCGCATCACAATTGCGCGATGAGCCATGTAGGCCTTGGCTTCCTGCACGGTGTATTCGCCGAAGTGGAAAATACTCGCCGCCAACACCGCGCTGGCGTGACCTTCGATAATGCCATCGGCCAGGTGTTGCAGGTTGCCGACACCGCCGGAAGCAATCACCGGAATGCCCAGCGCATCGCTGATGGCGCGGGTAACCCCCAGGTCAAAGCCGTTCTTCATGCCGTCCTGATCCATGCTGGTCAGCAGGATTTCACCGGCACCCAGGCCTTCCATCTTCTTCGCCCATTCGACAGCGTCCAAGCCGGTCGGCTTGCGACCGCCGTGGGTGAAGATTTCCCAGCGCGGGGTTTCGCCCGGTCCGGAAACCTTCTTCGCGTCGATCGCGACGACAATGCACTGCGAGCCGAAATGCTGCGCCGCTTCGCCGACGAATTCAGGGTTGAACACCGCTGCGGTGTTGATCGAGACCTTGTCCGCACCGGCATTGAGCAGGTTGCGGATGTCTTGCACGGTACGCACGCCACCGCCCACGGTCAGCGGGATGAACACCTGGCTGGCCATGCGCTCGACGGTATGCAGCGTGGTGTCGCGACCGTCGACGCTGGCGGTGATATCGAGAAAGGTAATCTCGTCGGCACCCTGCTCGTCGTAACGACGGGCGATTTCCACCGGGTCACCGGCGTCGCGGATGTTTTCGAATTTCACACCCTTGACCACCCGGCCGTTGTCCACGTCCAGGCAAGGGATGATGCGTTTGGCCAGAGCCATACTTAATCTCCGATTAAGAGTTGCAAGCTTCAAGCTATAAGCTGCAAGTAAGAGCGGATCGCGGTCGCGCTTTTAACTTGCAGCTTGCAGCTTACAGCTTGGAGCTGGCCGCGTAGCCATCACAAAAAGCTTGAGCCTCAGCAACATCCAGAGTGCCCTCATAAATCGCGCGGCCTGTGATCGCACCGATGATGCCTGGCGCCTTGGCGTCGAGCAGCGACTTGATGTCACCGAGGTTGTGGATGCCGCCGGAAGCGATCACCGGGATCTTCGTGGCAGCCGCCAGCGCAGCGGTGAACGGTACGTTGCAGCCCTGCATCATGCCGTCTTTGGCGATGTCGGTGTAAACGATCGAAGACACGCCGTCAGCTTCAAACTGCTTGGCCAGATCGATCACCTGAACGGTGCTGATTTCAGCCCAGCCGTCAGTGGCGACGAACCCGTCCTTGGCATCCAGACCCACGATGATTTTGCCCGGGAAAGCGCGGCAGGCTTCGGCGACGAAAGCCGGGTCTTTCACGGCTTTGGTGCCGATGATGACGTAGCTCACGCCCGCTTTCACGTAGTGCTCGATGGTTTCCAGGGAGCGGATACCACCGCCGATCTGGATCGGCAGGTTCGGGTAGCGCTTGGCAATCGCGGTGACAACTTCGCCGTTGACTGGCTGGCCTTCGAAGGCGCCGTTCAGGTCGACCAGATGCAGACGACGGCAACCGCCCTCCACCCACTTGGCAGCCATGCTCACCGGGTCATCGGAGAACACTGTGGAATCTTCCATACGGCCCTGGCGCAGACGAACACAGGCACCGTCTTTAAGATCGATAGCGGGAATAATCAGCATCTGGCAAACCTTCAAATTTGAATGATCAGCTTGGCTCGGAAATCAGTTTTTCTCGAGCGCCCACAGGTCGCTTTCGATGCTTTCGAACCTCTCTTTGAGGTGCGCCTGCACATCGAAAATCGCCCTGTTGTAGTAGTGCGGAGCAATTTCGCGGGTAAACAGCTCAAGAATCTCCCCCGCCTCGAACGAACCGAGGTCAAGTTCGAAGCGGTCCTCCATGAAACGCTTGATCTTGTGATTGGCCTCGTTCTCCTGTTCGGGAGTGAGGGTCAGGATCGGGGGCTTCTTCTTGACTGCCATTTACCAGCGACCGTCCCACGCAGCGAAGTTCTGCAGCAATTGCAGGCCATGGGTATGGCTTTTCTCCGGGTGGAACTGCACGGCGAAACGCGAGCCTTCGGCCAGCGCCGCAGCAAAATCGACACCGTAATGACCGCCACCGACCACCTGCCGCGCATTAGTGGCGGCGATGTAGTAGCTGTGCACGAAGTAGAAACGCGCCATGTCCGGAATGTCGTGCCACAGCGGGTGGCTGACCTTCTGCTTCACCTGGTTCCAGCCCATGTGCGGGACTTTCAGGTGTTCGCCGTCTTCATGCAGGTCCTTGCCGAAGAACTTCACCTGGCCCGGGAACAGGCCGATGCAGTCAACGCCATCATTCTCTTCGCTGGTGTCGAGCAAGGCTTGCATGCCGACGCAGATGCCGAGGAACGGCCGGTCCTGGCTGACTTCACGTACCAGCGAATCGAAACCGAGGCGACGGATCTCCGCCATGCAATCGCGAATCGCGCCAACGCCGGGGAAAACCACCCGGTCGGCTTCGCGAATCACGTTGGCATCGCTGGTGATCAGAACCTTGCCGGCACCGACGTGCTCGAGGGCCTTGGCCACCGAGTGCAGGTTACCCATGCCGTAATCGATAACCGCGACTGTCTGCATTACAGAACGCCTTTGGTCGACGGCATTTGCCCGGCCATGCGGTCATCGAGCTCGACGGCCATGCGCAGGGCGCGACCGAAAGCCTTGAACACGGTTTCAATCTGGTGGTGGGTGTTGGTGCCACGCAGGTTGTCGATGTGCAAGCTGACCAGCGCGTGGTTGACGAAGCCCTGGAAGAATTCCTGGAACAGGTCAACGTCGAAGCCGCCCACAGTGGCGCGGGTGTACGGCACGTGCATTTGCAGGCCTGGGCGACCGGAGAAGTCGATCACCACGCGCGACAGCGCTTCATCGAGCGGCACGTAGGCGTGGCCGTAGCGACGGATGCCTTTCTTGTCGCCGATGGCTTTGGCAAACGCCTGGCCGAGGGTGATACCGACGTCTTCCACGGTGTGGTGATCATCGATATGCAGGTCGCCCTTGCTGACAATATCCAGGTCGATCAACCCGTGACGGGCGATCTGGTCCAGCATGTGCTCAAGAAAAGGAACACCGATATCGAATCGGGCCTTTCCGGTGCCATCGAGGTTGATCGAGGCTTTGATCTGGGTTTCCAGAGTGTCGCGCTCGACAGACGCCTTACGTTCGGCCATCACCAGCTCCGCAAAATCATTGGGCGAAAAAGGCAGCCATTATAGGGGCGCGGGCGCGAAACAGAAACATGGGAGGTGATATGGCTGACGGAGTGAACTCATCAACCCTGGAGCTATACCTGTCATGACATGTAGGAGCTGGCTTGCCAGCGATGGCGGTGTGCCTGACACACCGCGTCGCATTGATCGCCAGCAAGCCGGCTCCTACAGAAGTTGGGCGTTAGTGGAACAGCACTGCCGTCTTCTGCAAGGTCACCCAAACACCCCACGCCAACGGAATACCCACTACCAACCACGCGGCAATCGCCAACGGCTTGGTGCCCGGCGCCGCTTTCCACTCCAGCGACGTGCTGCTGTCCGCGCCTTTGTCGTGGCCCAGGGCCTGTTCGGCAGCCAGTTCAGCGTCGGTCATGAAGTACTTGTCCGCCACCGGACGCACCAGCAGGTTGCACAGGAAACCCAGCACCAGCAGGCCGGCGAGGATGTACAGCGTGATGTCGTACGCTGCCGCGCGCTCGACGCCGATACTCAGCTGATACTCACGCAGATAGTTCACCAACACCGGACCCAATACGCCAGCAGCAGCCCACGCCGTCAGCAGGCGACCGTGAATCGCGCCGACCATTTGCGTACCGAACAGGTCGGCCAGATACGCTGGAACCGTCGCGAAACCACCGCCATACATCGACAGAATGATGCAAAACGCCGCCACGAACAGCGCGATGCTGCCCAGGTGACCCAGGTTCGGAATCAGTCCGTACAAGGCAAAGCCCAGAGCGAAGAACACGAAGTAAGTGTTTTTACGGCCCAGGTAGTCCGAAAACGAAGCCCAGAAGAAGCGCCCACCGATGTTGAACAGACTCAGCAAACCGGTGAAACCGGCAGCGATGGCGGCAATCGAAGCCAGTTGCGAGGCGTCCAGTTGACCGAAGGTCAGGTCATTGCCCAGCAATTTGCCCGCGAACACTTCCTGCAACAGCGGCGACGCCATGCCCAGGATGCCGATACCGGCCGATACGTTCAGGCACAGCACCAGCCACACCAGACGAAATTGCGGTGTTTTCCACGCTACGTTCACGTGTACGTGACGGTGAGTGATCATGGCGTTCGAGGCTTTTTTCGCCGGAGCGGTCCAGCCTTCAGGCTTCCAGCCGGTTGGCGGAACGCGGTAGGACAACGCGCCACCGATCATGAACACGAAGTAAATCGCGGCCATCACCAAAAAGCTCTGCCACACACCGACGCTGGTTGGCGAAGCGAAGTGGCCCATCAGCGCTGCAGCCAACGGCGCACCGACCATCGCGCCACCGCCGAAGCCCATGATCGCCATGCCAGTTGCCATGCCGCGCTTGTCCGGGAACCACTTGATCAAGGTCGACACCGGCGAGATGTAACCCAGGCCCAGGCCGATACCGCCAATGACCCCGGAGCCGATCCACATCAGCCAGATCTGGTGGGTATACACCCCCAGCGCCGAAATCAGCAGGCCACCGCACCAGCACAAGGCCGATACAACGCCAGCCTTGCGTGGCCCGGCATGTTCCAGCCAGCCGCCCCAGATCGCGGCCGAGCAGCCGAGGAAGATGAAGAACAGGGTGTAGATCCAGCCGAGCATCGAGATCGGCCAGTCACACTGAGACGAAAACACTTGTGCGATAAAGCTCATGTCCGGCGCGCAGGCGACCGGTGCGGTGACGCCCAGCGCCTTGGACAGCGGCAACCAGAACACCGAAAATCCGTAGGCCATGCCGATACAAAGGTGAATGGCCAGCGCGGCCGGTGGCACCAGCCAGCGGTTGAAACCGGGCCTGGCGATAATGCGCTCTTTGGACAAGAACGCAGGCTGCTCGGCATTGAAGCCGTCCGCCGTGATACTCGTGGTCATTGTGAATCCCCAATTATTAGTATGGTTCGCCAGCCACTGTTCACCCCGGGCCTTTATGCACGCAGGCATGACCGTTTTTTTGAGTGAAACATTTGTTGTGCGACTACAACTCGCAGAAGGACGGACGAACGGGCGAAGGTTACCATTTGCAGCTGACAGAAAAACCAAACTGACATCACGATTCGTACGTCGACTGATCTCATCATTATGTGAACGCCTCCCCTGTAGGCGCTGCCGAAGGCTGCGATCTTTTGATCTTCAAAGATCGCAGCCTTCGGCAGCGCCTACAGAAAATGGCACCCTCCAACCGCACAGGAGTCCCCATGCCGATCATTGTCGAGCCGCTAAACCAGGCCACTGACCAGGACCTGCAGGATCTGCAGGATCTGCAAAAAATTTACCGCGACGCTCCCGAATGGCTGTTCGCCCCGTTTTCCGGGGATGCGCAACTCATCGAAGACTGTTTGCGAGACGGCTCGCTGATCGCCGGCCGCTTCAATGATCGCCTGCTCGGAGCCGCTCGATTGCAACGGCACCAAGACGTTTGGTACTTGTCCCAAATTTGCGTACGAAAAATTACCCGTCGCCGCGGGGTCGCCGAACGCCTGGTGGCTGAAGCCCGGAATACGGCTGCGCAATCGGGCGCGACATTGTGTCTGTTGGCACCTGCCGGGCATTTGGAGGCTCAGGCGCTGGCGACCAAACTGAATGTGCCCCTGCAGGTATTGACCGATTGATCGCTGACCGGTCGTCCGTTCCGGGGCGCTATACTCCCCGGCTAAATTTCGAATTCGACTAACTACAAGGACTCGCCCATGAAAGCGTTCGGCAAAATCCTGGGTCTGGTACTTCTCGGGCTGTTGCTGATCATTGTGGCACTGGGCTTTGCCCTGACCCACCTCTTCGATCCCAACGACTACAAAGACGAGATTCGCCAGATTGCCCGCGACAAGGCCCACATCGAGCTGACGCTCAATGGCGATATCGGCTGGAGCCTGTTCCCGTGGCTGGGCCTGGAATTGCACGACGCCAGTGTCGCGACCCTGATCAAACCGGCCGAACCGTTCGCCGACCTGCAAATGCTCGGTCTGTCGGTGCGCGTACTGCCGCTGCTGCGCCGTGAAGTGCAAATGAGCGACGTACGCGTCGAAGGCCTGAACCTGCGCCTGAACCGCGACAAGGACGGCCACGGCAACTGGGAAGACGTGGGCAAGAAGCCTGTCCCGACCACTGCCGACGCCACCACCGCGCCTGCGGCGAACGCCGGTGAGTCTGCCCCGGACACGACCGTCCAAGCGGAAAAACCGTCGCAGCCGATGCGGCTGGACATCGACAGCCTCACCGTCAACAACGCCCGCGTCGAGTACAACGACGAAAAAACCGGCAAGCAGTTCAACGCCGAAAGCATCCAGCTGAGCACCGGCGCAGTACATGATTCCACCAACATTCCGGTCAAACTCACTGCATTCCTGGGCACCAATCAACCCGTCTTGCGCGTGCGCACCGAGCTCAATGGCGAGCTGCGCTTCGAGCGCGCCTTGCAGCGCTACAAATTCGAAGACATGAAACTGTCCGGCGAAGTCGCAGGCGACCCGCTGCAAGGCAAAACCATGACCTTCGCCGCTCAGGGCCAGCTGCTGCTGGACAAGGCTGCCAATGTCGCCGAGTGGACCGGTATCAAAATTTCCGCGAACCAGTTGCGGGCACTGGGTGAACTGAAGGTCAACGACCTCGACAAGACCCCGCAGATCAACGGCGGCCTTTCGATTGCCCAATTCGACCTGGCGAAATTCGTCGACAGCATCGGCCAGAAACTCCCGGCCATGGCCGAAGGCAGCCTGAGTAAAGTCGAGCTGGTCACTCGCCTGACGGGCACGCCGACCAGCGTGGCATTCGACAACATCAACCTGAAACTCGATGACAGCAGCTTCAGCGGCCGCATCGCCGTCGAAGACTTCGCCAAGCAATCACTGCGCGCCAACCTCAAGGCAGACACCTTCAACGTTGACCGTTACCTGCCGCCGAAATCTGCTGAGGCCAACAGCGCCAAGCAAGTGCGCCAAGCCGAAGTCGCAAGTACCGAAGCCGATGCCATGGCGGGCGCCGGCAGCACCCCGCTGCCGCCATCGCCGACCAAAGAGGCCTGGAGCAACGAACGCCTGTTGCCGGTGGAGCGCCTGAGCAAACTCGATGTGGACGCCGACCTGAGCTTCGGCCTGTTGACCCTGGAAAACCTGCCGATTCAAAACGCCGCGCTCAAGGCCACCGGCCAGGGTGGTCTGCTGACCCTGGTGAACCTGAGCGGCAACCTGTACGAAGGCAACTTCAACGCCGCTGGCACCCTCGATCTGCGCCAGCCTGTACCGGCGCTGAACCTGCTGACGAAGATCAGCCGCGTCCCGGCAGAGAAAATCCTCGAAAGCCAGGGCAAGAATCCGCCGGTCAAAGGCCTGGTAACGCTCAACAGCAACCTGACCGGCAACGGCAACAGCCAGAAAGCGCTGATCGAAACCCTCAACGGCACCACCAGCTTCGTCATCAACAACGGCGTGCTGCTCAATGCCAACCTCGAACAACAGCTGTGCAAAGGCATCGCCACGCTCAACCGCAAATCTCTCAGCGGCGAGCCTCGCGGCAAGGACACCCCGTTCCAGGAGCTCAAGGGCAACCTGACGTTCCGTAATGGCGTGGCCAGCAACCCGGATCTGAAAGTGCGCATCCCGGGCATGACCGTCAACGGCAATGGCGACATCGACTTGAGAGTCCTGGGTATGGATTACCGCGTCGGCATCGTCGTCGAAGGCGACAAGAGCGACATGCCGGACCCGGCTTGCCAGGTCAACGAGAAGTTTGCCGCTATCGAGTGGCCACTGCGCTGCCGCGGCCCGCTGGAGCTGGGTGCCAAGGCTTGCCGCCTGGATAACGACCGCATGGGCCAGGTCGCGGGCAAACTGGCTGGCGACAGAATCAGCGAAAAAATTGACGAGAAATGGGGCGACAAGGTCGACCCGAAACTCAAAGACGCGCTCAAGGGGCTGTTCAAGCAATGAGAGCCGAGCAGTTTTCAACGGCGGTGCTGGACTGGTTCGACCGCCATGGCCGGCACGATTTGCCCTGGCAGCAGGACATCAACCCGTATCGGGTATGGGTCTCGGAAATCATGTTGCAGCAGACCCAGGTCAGCACCGTGCTGAACTACTTTGACCGTTTCATGGCCTCGTTGCCGACGGTCGAAGCCCTGGCAGCGGCACCGGAAGACGAAGTGCTGCACCTGTGGACGGGCCTGGGTTACTACACCCGTGCGCGCAATTTGCAGAAGACCGCGAAGATCGTCGTCGAACAGTACGGCGGCGAATTTCCCCGCGACGTGGAAAAACTCACTGATTTGCCGGGGATCGGCCTGTCCACCGCTGGCGCCATCGCCAGCATCAGCATGGGCCTGCGTGCGCCGATCCTCGACGGCAACGTCAAACGCGTGCTGGCGCGCTTTACCGCGCAGGAGGGCTACCCCGGCGAGCCGAAGGTCGCCAAACAGCTCTGGGCCAACGCTGAGCGCTTTACGCCGCATGATCGGGTCAACGCCTACACCCAGGCGATGATGGATTTGGGCGCTACGCTTTGCACCCGCAGCAAACCAAGTTGTCTGCTCTGCCCGCTGGAAAAGGGCTGTGAAGCGCACATGCTCGGCCTGGAAACCCGCTACCCGATCCCCAAGCCGCGCAAAGCCATCCCACAGAAGCGCACGTTGATGCCGATGCTCGCCAACGGTGAAGGTGCGATCCTGCTTTATCGTCGCCCTTCCACGGGCCTGTGGGGCGGTCTCTGGAGCTTGCCGGAACTCGACGACCTCGACGACCTGCAACATCTGGCGTCGCAGCACTCGCTGGAACTGGGCGCACAACAGGCGCTGCCAAACCTGGTGCACACCTTCAGCCATTTCCAGTTATCCATCGAACCCTGGCTGGTTCAGGTCCAGGAGTCCGGCCATCACGTGGCCGAGGCCGACTGGCTCTGGTATAACCTCGCCACCCCGCCGCGCCTGGGCCTTGCCGCCCCGGTCAAAACCTTGCTCGAACGCGCGGCCGCCGTATTGAACGCAGGAGAGTCGTCATGACCCGCACCATCATGTGCCGCAAGTACAAAGAAGAACTGCCAGGCCTGGAGCGCGCTCCGTTCCCGGGCGCCAAAGGCCAGGACATTTTTGATCACGTCTCGCAAAAGGCCTGGGCCGACTGGCAAAAACACCAGACCCTGCTGATCAACGAAAAACGCCTGAACATGATGAACGCCGAAGATCGCAAATATCTTCAGGGAGAAATGGACAAGTACTTCTCCGGCGAGGATTACGCCAAGGCCGAAGGCTACGTGCCGCCGTCGGAATAACCCCGATTTATCGGGGGGCGGCACGTAAGCGACGGTAATAATTAAAATTTTTTTGAAAACTTGCTTGACGACCCCCTGAAAAACCCGTTTAATGCGCCCCGTTGCCCAGATAGCTCAGTCGGTAGAGCAGGGGATTGAAAATCCCCGTGTCGGCGGTTCGATTCCGTCTCTGGGCACCACCTTTCGTTTTCAGGTGATGCCAAGCACACCTGAAAGCACACAAGAAGCCCGCCTAGTGCGGGCTTTTTGTTGTCTATGGTTTCCTAGACTGACCTAGGCAGCCCAAAGTTTTGGGGGCAAGGTTGGGGGCATGACCGGTTCGGTCATGCCCCCAACAAAATGGTGCTTCACGGCCCTGAAAGTCACGCCCCTGAGCGACTCCGCTCTCAACGCAGTCAAACCCCGGGAGTAGCCTTACAAGCTCGCGGATGGTGAAGGCTTGTATCTCGAAATTATGCCCACCGGCTCAAAGCTCTGGCGCGGTCAATCCGTTTACGCGTCGTGTAGACGGGTATTAGTCCGCAGATTCTGGTAATCCCCTGGAGGCCTTACGGATCAAGGCCTGCGAGATCTTTCAGAAAACAACCATAGGTGAGGATTTAAAGCGCCTCTTGTTGAGTACCTGAATCCAACGGCAGACCGAGTCGTTACCTTTGGCCCATCGCACCCCAAACACGAACGGCCATGGCCAAGTGCAACGACGGCAGGCGAGCCCATTTATTTTTTCGGGGGCTGCGGTCAGAACCGCTGTCCTCAGCAGAAGCGGACTGGTGTATGGATACAAAAAAATACGTAGTCCTTATCTGAGGGCTTCGGATTTTCCGACCGTTCATGGATATAGTCGAAAATACTTAACCAAACAGAATCAGTCCATTATTTGGAAATTTTCAGGTAGTTATGGCTGTATTTTGTTGGCTATATAGTGAAAACGACTGGCATAAGCTTTTTATACTGCATATCCCGCTGGTCTGCAGGCTTTGTCCTACAGAACGGGTTTGCCCACAACGCAGGCCCGGTTACGCGAAGCAACTGGCTTATGGGTCGGCGCTTCGACGCTCGGTGGTCATATCCAATAACAAGACGAGGTTGTCCCCCATGCCTACAGGCAATCACTTGCCCCACGGCGAGACCGCTCAAGGCGGCCCGCTCAAACGCGAACTTGGCGAACGGCATATACGCTTGATGGCCCTCGGTGCCTGTATCGGCGTCGGCCTGTTCCTCGGTTCGGCCAAGGCCATCGAAATGGCCGGTCCGGCCATCATGCTGTCCTACATCATCGGCGGTCTGGCGATCCTGGTGATCATGCGCGCCCTCGGCGAAATGGCCGTGCACAACCCGGTCGCCGGCTCGTTCAGCCGTTACGCCCAAGACTACCTCGGCCCATTGGCCGGTTTCCTCACAGGCTGGAACTACTGGTTCCTGTGGCTGGTGACCTGCGTTGCGGAAATCACCGCGGTGGCGGTGTACATGGGCGTCTGGTTCCCTGATGTGCCGCGCTGGATCTGGGCCCTGGCGGCACTGATCAGCATGGGCTCGATCAACCTGATCGCGGTCAAGGCCTTCGGTGAGTTCGAGTTCTGGTTCGCCCTGATCAAGATCGTCACCATCGTTGCCATGGTGTTCGGCGGCATCGGCGTCATTGCCTTCGGTTTCGGCAACGACGGTGTGGCGTTGGGCATTTCCAACCTGTGGACCCACGGTGGCTTCATGCCCAACGGCGTGCAAGGCGTGCTGATGTCCCTGCAAATGGTGATGTTCGCTTACCTGGGCGTCGAGATGATCGGCCTGACCGCCGGTGAAGCGAAGAACCCGCAGAAAACCATTCCCGATGCGATTGGCTCGGTGTTCTGGCGAATTCTGCTGTTCTACGTCGGTGCGTTGTTCGTGATCCTGTCGATTTACCCGTGGAACGAAATCGGCACCCAGGGCAGTCCGTTCGTGATGACCTTCGAGCGACTGGGCATCAAGACCGCTGCCGGTATCATCAACTTCGTGGTGATCACCGCGGCATTGTCGTCGTGCAACGGCGGCATCTTCAGCACCGGGCGCATGCTGTACAGCCTGGCGCAGAACGGCCAGGCCCCGGCCGGTTTCGCCAAGACTTCGAACAACGGCGTACCGCGTCGTGCGCTGCTGCTGTCGATTGGCGCCTTGCTGCTGGGCGTGTTGCTCAATTACCTGGTGCCGGAAAAAGTCTTCGTCTGGGTGACGGCGATTGCCACCTTCGGCGCGATCTGGACTTGGGCGATGATCCTGCTGGCCCAGTTGAAATTTCGCAAAGGCTTGAGTGCCAGCGAACGTGCCGGTCTGAAATACCGCATGTGGCTGTACCCGGTCAGCTCCTACCTGGCGCTGGCGTTCCTGGTGCTGGTGGTCGGCCTGATGGCGTACTTCCCGGACACCCGCGTGGCGCTGTATGTGGGGCCTGCGTTCCTGGTGCTGCTGACGGTGTTGTTCTACGTGTTCAAGCTGCAACCGACCAATGCAACGCAAGGTGTGGCGCGTTCGGTTTCTTAAGTCGTAGTGCCTGAAATGCAAAAGCCCATTCCGTTTGCTGCACTTAAGCGGAGCAGCAATACGATTCACGGAATATTGGTTTTTGGTATTTTCAACGCCCTGGGCTTTGTCGGTCTAGGGCGTGCAGTTGTGAACAACAAACCAATATTGTTTTTAGATCAAGCTTGGTCTTTCAACATGGCTTGCACTTGTTAAAAACCCACCTGGTCAAACTTGAGCCGACATGAGCGGCACGTCAGGAAAAACCTTTTTCCTCAGTCGTGCCCTCAGTTGTGCCCAGCCTTGGCCCCACTCAACATACAACTCAGTACATGCGCAGCCTGTAGCCAATGGTTCGATTTTGTCTCTGGCACCAAATACCGAAACCCCTGAATCGCAAGATTCAGGGTTTTTTATGCCTGCGATTTGACGAGGCACTCCCCCAGGCATCATCGAAGCGACAAAATCCCCCCATCCCAGGCTGAGTCCAGAAATGCCTTCAGGCATTGGATATCAGTTATTTCTGCTTGTCTTTTGTCTGTCAGAACGCTCCCAACGCCTTAACGGAAAGGGATGACATACGCCGACTTACAGTTTGTGCAGAATCGCAGGAGGAGCTGCCGCATACCCGGCAGCAGAGACACAACAGGGATGTCGCCAATGACTAACGTCATCAAACCAGAGGTAGAAACCACTGAGCTTTTCTCTGGGCAAGAGATCAGGACTCTAAATTTTGATAAGCGGCAGTCAACATTGCTTCACACGCTCGCCAAAGGACTGGCCGCGATCGGCGGGCCGCAGGCCCCAGGAGCCGACTCGAAAGCCTCTTTGGCAGCCATTGAGTTGAAGCTCTCTTTCTCGAAAGACCAATGCGAACTGCTGGGCACCTACTCCGATGGCCTTGTTTGCGTGTTGATCTTTGAGGGGCTGCAAAAAATCACCGATGTCAGCCCCCCCAATGAATTGCCCGCCCTGACATCCCTGGAGAATCGATACGACGTCCTTTGCCTGGCCGCGCGTAATCAGATCTTGTTGAAACTGGTGGACAACAGCGCCTTTGCCTACGACATGGACAATGAAGGAAAACTGGTTCGGCTGGTGGCGAATTTCAAGGGCGGCGGACTTATCAAAGTCCCTGCCGAGCCGGACATCAAAGAACTGAGTTCCCACTCAGGCCTGGCTCTCGGCCCACACACCGAAGCGCCTTACTGGTGCGCAATAAACGCGAAAGATGGGCACTCTCCCTCGCCGTCGTCGCTCATCCTCTCGGCCCTATGGAACCCAAGCCTGGAGCCGACCTCGGTCATTGCGCTGCCACCCGTTCTGGAAAAAATCGGTGTAACCAACTGTCTTGCTTTGACTACGGGGAATTTTCAATTCACCCGTAGTGACTCCTTTGTCAGCGGCAAAGGAGAGGACGGGCGCAACGTTTCGATTCTGGAGTTCGATGACAAGGTCGGACTCGCGGTCCGTTTCAACGCCTATCGTTTTTCGGTCAGCGACAACGCCTCTCACTTTGCCAAAACAGCCTTCGCCGCCTTGTGCCAGAGCATAGGTGAAGCAACTCCAGTCGAGCACACCCTGACGCAAGAGTCGGCAATGGTCATCAATAACGTCCGGGCTCTGCACTGTCGTGACCGGATCAAAGACAACAGGCGCGTTCTGGTCCGCATCTTCGGACTCTCGAAGTTTTCTTCTCCCATCGTAATAACAGACGACCCGTTGCGACTTCAGGGCTGACGCCTGACGCAGATTCAATCCATTGAATGGCTGGACAAGTGGAAGACTGGCCAATAATTGTAAAAGAGAGGGTGAGATGTCTTGGGACGTTATTGGCATGTTGGCGCTCGTCGCGTTTTGCGCTGGCTTCTTTGATGCAATAGCAGGTGGCGGCGGGTTAATAACTCTGCCAGCACTGTTTTTGGCTGGGGTTGACCCCATCAGTGCCATTGCAACGAACAAGTTTCAGGCCGCCTCGGCAACCATTTCGGCAACCGCAACCTTTGCTCGCAAAGGAATGATCGAGTGGCGCGAGGGCCGATTCCTGGTTATTTGCGGTTTCATTGGCGGAGCCAGCGGGGCCTTGCTGGTCAGCTCTGTTGATAAGCGCTATCTGGAAGTCTGCGTGCCCATCATGCTGATTCTGGTGGCCATCTATTTTGCGCTGTCTCCAAAGCTGGCCAATGAAGATCGACGCAAGAGAATCGGCATTCTGCTTTTTTCGTTCACCGTTGCGCCGATCCTGGGTTTTTACGACGGTATATTTGGTCCCGGCGTGGGCTCTTTCTTTATCGTCGGATTTGTCCTGCTCTGCGGCTTGGGCATGATGCGGGCCATGAGTTTTACCAAGCTGGCCAACGCTTCATGCAACCTCGGTTCTCTGTCGGTTTTCATCACCAAAGGTGTGATTATCTGGCCGGTAGCCATCGCCATGGCTTTGGCGGCCTTCCTCGGCGCCCAATTGGGTGCTCGAGCTGCGGTCCGGGTTGGACCACGGCTGATCAAACCCATGTTGATCGTGGTCTGCTGCGCCTTGGCCATCAAACTGCTGAGCGTAGAAACCAATCCCTTACGCATCGCGGTCATCCAGACATTGGCCTTGTTATGAAAAACCCTGAATCGCAAGATTCAGGGTCAATGTCCACTCCATGGTTTAGAGCTTCTCGTTAACTTGCATCATTCCAGTGAAAAACCAGGTTACGGGGTGTACCGCTGCCGACATCGGCAATGTCTTGCCGTGACTCCCCGTTGCGCGTCGCGATGACGGTGTACTTACCGGCAGGCAATTTGACGTAAACCAGCGGGCCAGCTTTGTTAAGCGTCAGCACGGTTTCCCCCGGGGCTTTCTGAATGACGACATTCACGTCTGGCGTGTATTCATTGCCCGTTCCGACAGAGAACGTCATGTGCAGGTTATAACCAGACGTCTGCTGGATAGCCTTTGCCTCATCCTCACCGATACCGCCGGACAGGTAGGTGATGCCGTTTTGCTCCTGCCGCTGAACCTGTACGCCAGAGCTGTCGACGGGCTCAAGGCTCGCGGCGGGCGATATGGCAGGAAACAGCAGAACGCTGACGGCGGCGAGGGACAACATGAATGAATGGGTGGTTTTCATGATGGCGACTCCCGGGTTCTGTTGAACCCAATCGTTACATTCTTTGGATTTCCTGTCGGCGGGAGGGGTTTCAGATTGATTGGGTCTTGGGGTGAGTACGAAACGTACTACGCCTTTTGTTCCTCAGACCTCGCCCGTCATCAGATACGTCCTGCCAGCGCACCCGGCGTTTCCTGCCTGTTTCTCAGTAACGCCCGGCATCTTTGAGTGGTGTTCACTTGTCATTCTCATGCGCCTCTCAGCCTGCTGCGGAAGACCTCATGACTGACCTCACACCCAATGACACTCAAGACCCAAAACTCGTATCGCTGCTGGGTAAGCTGGGCGAATTGATCCGTCAGGCACGTCAAAAGGTACTTCGGGCGGTGGATACCGTTCAGGTGCAAACCTGTTGGCAGATGGGTCGGTACATCGTTGAATTTGAGCAAAAGGAAGAACTCCGCAACGAGCTGGATCGCGAACGAGCGGCATTTGAAGAGCGATTGACTCGCCAAAAAACCGCGTTGAGATGAGTGGATTGTTCATCAACGACATCAAGACTATGGTTGGCAACTACCCGCAAAGGTCTGACACCGATGAATTTGCAGGACACGCCTCCACTGGCCCCCACTCAAATCAAGTTGTCGCTGGAGGCTCCCGCACCTGGCAAACCGTTCAAGGAAACAGCCCCCGATGGCTTCATCCTTGGCGGCTTCACCTGGCAGCACGCCGTTCAAGACATCGCCCGCCCGGTCGTCATCATCAACGCCGCCACCTCGGTCCGTTGCCGTCATTACTCACGCTTTGCCGACTATCTGTTCGCCAATGGCTTCAACGTCATCACCTATGACTACCGAGGCATCGGCGAATCGCGTCCGGAATCACTCAAAGGGCTTGAGGCTTCCTGGAGCGATTGGGGAGCGCTGGATTTCGAGGCGATGCTCAAGCGCACGCAGCGTGAATTTCCGGGCCAGCCTGTCGATGTGGTCGGTCACAGCTTTGGCGGCTGTGCAGCGGGGCTGGGAGCGTCCGGGCATCTGATCCGTCGCCTGGTGACCGTCGGCGCGCAATTCGCCTACTGGCGCGACTACGCACCGGCCCATCGCTGGCGGATGTTCGGCAAATGGCATGTGGTGATGCCGCTGCTGACAATGGTCTGCGGCTACTTCCCCGGCAAGCGCCTCGGCTGGCTGGAAGACACACCGGCTGGCGTCGTCCGCGACTGGAGTACGCCGACTGATCGATACGAGAAGCGCCCCAGCGGCCGCTCGCTCCACGCAACCGTCGGTCGCCTGCCCTTCGCTGCCGTAACGGCCAAAACGCTCGCCATCAGCGTCAGCGACGATCCCTACGGCACGATCCCGGCCATCGAGCGCCTGCTCCGCTACTCCACCGGCAGCTTGAACACCCACTTGCGCATCGCCCCTGAAGACATCGGCGAAGAAGAAGTCGGACATTTCGCCTTTTTTCGCAGCGCATACCAAGCCACACTATGGCCCATCGCACTGCACTGGCTGCAAAACGGAGAGCTGGCCCCCGATACCCCCGGGCGGCGAGTACCGCGCAGCGACCCCATTAACGCATAACGGAACAAACGCCATGGCCTCCGCCAACAAGCAGCAAAAACGCGCCTCCCGCGCCAAGGCCAAAGCCAAGCAGAACCGCACCCAGCGGGCCGCTGCGCCGGTCGAGCTGGACCCGAACGATGACCGCATCGACTTCGAGTCGGTAGACCTGACCGAACTGTTCAAGAAAATGATCGACGCCGAGAAGATCAGCCAGCAAGCGCTGTGCACAGCCTTCCTCGAAGACCCGCTGCTAGAGCTGGTGTACGAGCAGGAAGGCGAAGAAGGCGCGATGGACTTCATCCTGGCCGCGTTGATCGAGTACCGCCAATGGTCGACCGAAACCGACGAAGCCGGCGCCCTGGCGTGGATCGAATCACCGGCCTTCCAGGCCGACTACGTGGCAGCGTCCGACGCCATCGCCGCGCAAACCCAACCGAAACCGAACTGAGTTCCCATGGCCTCCCTGAACAAGCAACAGAAACGCGCCAAGCGTGCAAAAGCCAAAGCCAAGCAGATCAATATCCACGGCCGCAAACCCGCCGAGATGGACGATGACCTTGGCCACCTCGCCGAGCCAATCCCGGAATACACCCTGGCGATGTTCAGCAAAATGCGCGACGCCGAAGCCGTCAGCCGCCGCGAAATGCTCTCGACATTGCTGACTGATCTCGCCTTTATCATCATCGACCATCCAGAACTGCTGGACATGGAAAACGCCGACGACGAAGGCATGGCCGCCACGCATCTGGCCGCCGACATGCTGATCGACTACCGCATGTGGGCCGACGGCATGGACCGCGAAGCTGCCCAGGCCTGGTTGAGCGAACCGCAGTTCATCACCGACTTCAGCGATGCGCTGGATGTGTACCGCCAAACGCTGGACGGTCCGGAAGAAAAAGCCGAGTAACCGCCGCCGCGCAAACAAAAACGGCCGCTTGTCATCACTGACGGCGGCCGTTTTTTTGGCTTTGAATCGGGCGCCTTCCTTTCATCAGGCATCGCGTATATCCCATTGACATATCCACTCCAAAACCTATCCTTTGACTCATCGCGCCAGCAAAAGCGCAGGAGGTCAAAATGGAACAGACAACCCTTTTCATGAGCAACCGAAGCCAGGCCGTCCGCCTGCCAAAAGCCGTGGCCATGCCAAGCGACGTCAAACGAGTCAACGTCGTCGCCATTGGCCGAACCCGCATCATCACCCCCGCTGATGAAACCTGGGACAGCTGGTTCGACGGCGAAAGCGCCACCGCCGACTTCATGGCGGAACGTGAGCAACCCGCTGAACAGGAGCGCGAGTCGTTCTGATGATCAAATACATGCTCGATACCAACATCTGCATCTTCACCATCAAGAACAAACCACAGGTGGTACGGGAGGCGTTCAACCGGCATCACGATCAGCTGTGCATCAGCGCGGTAACGCTGATGGAGTTGATCTACGGTGCGGAAAAATCGGCAGCCCCCGAAAAAAACCTGGCGGTCGTTGAGGGTTTCGCCGCTCGTCTTGAAGTCCTGCCCTTCGACAACGAAGCAGCAGCGCATACCGGAATGATTCGGTGCGAGCTGGCAAAAGCGGGCACACCGATAGGCCCGTACGACCAAATGATTGCCGGACACGCACGCTCACGGGGGCTGATCGTAGTCACCAACAACCTGCGCGAGTTCGCACGCGCTCCGGGGTTACGTGTAGAAGACTGGGTTCATGTCGAATGAACATGGAGTAATCGACAGATATAAAAACGGCCGCTCGTCATCACTGGCGGCGGCCGTTTTGCGTTACGCGGTGCGAATCAGTTCAGCACGACCGCGCCACGCTTTTCCAGTTTGCGACGGCGTGATACCAGCAAGCCGGCAGCGACGACCAGAAGACTCAGCAGACCGGTCGCGAGGATTTCCACGCGATGGGCATCCTGGAACAGCATGATGGTCAGGGCCGCGACGATGAAGAAGATCACCGCGTAGGTCAGGCCCGGGAACAGCCACATGCTGAAGGCGATTTTCTCACCACGCGCCATACGCTGCTTGCGCATGCGCAGTTGCGAAATCGCAATCACCAGGTACACCAGTAGTGCAATGGCGCCGGAACTGGCCAGCAGGAATTCGAACACTGCCGCCGGGGCCACGTAGTTGGCGAAGGTCGCCAGGAACGCTGCGCCAGTGGACAACATCACTGCCCAGTAAGGTGTGCCACTTTTGTTGGTGCGCGTGGACATCGCCGGCGCATCGCCGCGTTTGCCCAGGGAGAACATCATGCGCGACGAGGTGTAGAGCGCCGAGTTCAGGCAGCTGGTCACAGCAACCAGAACCACAATGTCGACGATCATCTTGGCGTTCGGGATGCCCATGCGGTCAAGCACGGTCTGGTAGGAACCAACGCTGGCCAGAATCGGGTCGTTCCATGGCACCAGGGCCACAACGATGAAGATCGATACGAGGTAGAACAAGCCGATCCGCCAGATCACCGAGTTGGTGGCCTTGGAAATTTGCTTGCCTGGGTCTTTCGATTCCGCGGCCGCAATGGTCACGATCTCGGTGCCCATGAAGGAGAACATGGTGGTCAGGATCGCGCCCAACACTGCGCCCATGCCGTTCGGCAGGAAGCCTTGGGTGTCGAACAGGTGCGAAACGCCGCTGACCTGACTGTTCGGCAGAAAGCCGAAGATCGCCAGCACGCCGAGCACAATGAAACCAATGATCGCCACGACCTTGAGCAGGGCGAACCAGAACTCGAACTCACCGTAGTTTTTCACGCTGAAGAGGTTGGTCACGGTCAGCAGCATCGTGATGACCAGGGCGAAGGCCCAGATGTCCACACCCGGGAACCAGGCATGCAGGATGGTCGCGGCGGCGTTGGCCTCCAGCGGGATCACCAGGACCCAGAACCACCAGTAGAGCCAGCCGATGGTGAAACCGGCCCAGTGACCGATCGAGCGGTCGGCGTATGTCGAAAAGGAACCGGTGTCCGGCGAAGCAACGGCCATTTCGCCGAGCATGCGCATCACCAATACCACCAACATACCGGCGGCGGCGTAAGCCAACAGAACAGCCGGACCTGCCGCAGCGATGGCGTGACCCGAGCCGACGAACAGGCCGGCGCCGATAACCCCGGCAATCGACAGCATGGTCACGTGGCGCGGTTTGAGCCCCTGTTCGAGGCCATTAGAGCTTTGGGTACTGCTCATAAAACTACCTTTGTAAGGAGAAGCGAATGCATGCATCCCGTTTAGCGATCCTTCTCGTAAAAAGAAACCAACGGGGCGTTCCGGATTCTGCACGCAATAATTGCGCCAAAATATTTCAAATCCTTCTAACCCGGCGATTCCAACAAGACCGGACAGTCATCGCAAGCCATTGAATTTAATGGCACTTTGCCAGAACGTTACCCTGCCACCCACTTTGTGTGGTGAATCAGCGCACCGGAAACACACCTGAAAATGGCTTCGCGCACATTAAAAGTGCACGAGCAGTACATTTGGCCGGATAGCGCTTCCAACACCTTGTCAAAGCTGGCAACATCGCGCCTTTTTTTGCGGCAGCCACCGCGCTTTTTATCGATAGACAAGGTTCAAACGGCTGTTCGGTTGTTGATGGGGCGACAGTCTGCTGCGCCGATGCGACAACCTGCCACACACCAGCCATTTACTGTCCGTAGCGCTGTTGGCTGCCATTGAAACGCTATGCTAGGTTGGCCGCCTCGCCAGGAAGGCCAGCCAACAGCAGGAGCGCAACATATATGAGGAACGCACATGGCTGAGGCCACGCCCGCGCTTGAAATCCGCAACTTGCATAAACGCTACGGTTCGCTTGAGGTGCTCAAAGGTATCTCGCTGACCGCCCGCGACGGCGACGTGATCTCGATCCTGGGTTCTTCCGGTTCCGGCAAGTCCACGTTCCTGCGTTGCATCAACCTGCTGGAAAACCCGCACCAGGGTCAGATCCTGGTGGCCGGTGAAGAACTCAAGCTCAAAGCCGCAAAGAACGGCGAACTGGTTGCCGCCGACGGCAAGCAGATCAATCGCCTGCGCAGCGAAATCGGTTTTGTGTTTCAAAACTTTAACCTGTGGCCGCACATGAGCGTGCTCGACAACATCATCGAGGCGCCGCGCCGCGTGCTGGGCCAGAGCAAGGCCGAAGCCATCGAAGTCGCCGAAGCCCTGCTGGCCAAGGTCGGCATCGCCGACAAGCGCCACGCCTACCCGGCGCAATTGTCCGGTGGCCAGCAACAACGCGCGGCCATCGCCCGCACGCTGGCCATGCAGCCCAAGGTCATTCTGTTCGACGAGCCCACCTCCGCGCTTGACCCGGAAATGGTCCAGGAAGTACTTAATGTCATCCGCGCACTGGCCGAAGAAGGCCGCACCATGCTGCTCGTGACCCACGAAATGGGCTTCGCCCGTCAGGTCTCCAGCGAAGTGGTGTTCCTTCACCAAGGCCTGGTAGAAGAGCAAGGATCGCCACAGCAGGTGTTTGAAAACCCGCTTTCGGCGCGCTGCAAACAATTCATGTCCAGCAACCGCTAACGGAGCTACCCACATGCAGAACTACAAAAAGGTCTTCCTGGCTGCCGCCGTCACCCTGGCCTTCAGCGCCAGTGCCATGGCTGAAACGCTGAAGATGGGCATCGAAGCGGCCTACCCGCCGTTCAACAACAAAGATGCCAGCGGCAACGTCGTCGGCTTCGACAAGGAAATCGGCGACGCCCTGTGCGCCAAGATGAAAGTCGAGTGCACCGTCGTCACCTCCGACTGGGACGGCATCATCCCGGCCCTGAACGCCAAGAAGTTCGACTTCCTGATCTCCTCGATGTCGATCACCGACGAGCGCAAGCAAGCGGTGGACTTCACCGACCCGTACTACTCCAACAAACTGCAATTCATCGCGCCGAAAAACGTCGACTTCAAAACCGACAAGGCAGCGCTCAAAGGCAAGATCATCGGCGCCCAGCGCGCGACCCTGGCCGGTACCTTCCTGGAAGACAACTATGGTGACGACATCACCATCAAGCTGTACGACACCCAGGAAAACGCCTACCTCGACCTGACTTCCGGTCGTCTGGACGGCATCCTGGCGGACAAATACGTCAACTACGAGTGGCTGAAAAGCGACGCGGGCCGTTCCTACGAATTCAAGGGCGACCCGGTGGAAGAAAGCGACAAGATCGGTATCGCTGTACGAAAAGGCGATCCGATCCGCGCGAAGCTGAACTCCGCGCTGAAAGAAATCGTCGCTGACGGCACCTACAAGAAGATCAACGACAAGTACTTCCCGTTCAGCATCTATTGATCCTGACTGCCTGATCGGCGCCGTCCTTTGACGGCGCCGGTTCTCGGCATCGCCCGCCGCGATTTGAAAAGAAATCCATGATTATCGACCTCTACGGATTCGGCCCGGCGCTCGCCGCTGGCGCGCTGATGACTGTGAAACTGGCACTCTCGGCCCTGTGCCTGGGGCTGGTGCTCGGTCTGCTCGGCGCCTTGGCCAAGACTTCCCCGTACAAGCCGCTGCAATGGCTTGGCGGCACTTATTCGACCCTGGTTCGCGGTATCCCGGAATTGCTCTGGGTGCTGTTGATCTACTTCGGCACGGTCAACCTGATGCGTGCCTTGGGCGAGTTCTTCGGCAACCCCGACCTTGAACTCAACGCCTTCGCCGCCGGTGTGATTGCGCTGGGCCTGTGCTTCGGCGCCTACGCCACGGAAGTGTTTCGCGGTGCGATCCTCGCCATTCCCAAAGGTCACCGTGAAGCCGGCGTAGCCCTGGGCCTGTCGAAATTTCGCATCTTCACCAAGTTGATCATGCCGCAGATGTGGCGCATCGCCCTGCCCGGCCTGGGTAACCTGTTCATGATCCTGATGAAGGACACCGCGCTGGTGTCGGTGATCGGCCTGGAAGAAATCATGCGCCACGCCCAAATCGGCGTGACCGTCTCCAAGCAACCGTTCACCTTCTATATGGTGGCCGCGTTCATGTACCTGGGCCTGACGGTTCTCGCCATGACCGGCATGCACTTCCTGGAAAAACGTGCCGCTCGCGGCTTCGCGAGGAGCACCCAATGAACTGGGAAGTCATCATCAAGTGGCTGCCGAAACTGGCTCAGGGCGCAACCCTGACTCTGGAACTGGTGGCCATCGCCGTGATCGCCGGCTTGCTGCTGGCGATCCCACTGGGTATCGCCCGCTCGTCTCGCCTGTGGTGGGTGCGCGCATTTCCCTACGGCTACATCTTCTTTTTCCGGGGCACGCCGTTGCTGGTTCAGCTGTTCCTGGTCTACTACGGCCTGGCGCAGTTCGACGCGGTCCGTAACAGCTCGATGTGGCCGTACCTGCGCGATCCGTTCTGGTGCGCCACAGCGACCATGACCTTGCACACCGCGGCCTACATCGCCGAGATCCTGCGCGGCGCGATTCAGGCGATTCCACCGGGCGAGATCGAAGCGGCCCGCGCGTTGGGCATGTCCAAACCCAAGGCGCTGTTCTACATCATCCTGCCGCGTGCCGCGCGCATCGGCCTGCCGGCCTACAGCAACGAAGTGATCCTGATGCTCAAGGCCAGCGCCCTGGCCAGTACCGTGACCCTGCTGGAACTGACCGGCATGGCCCGCACGATCATTGCCCGGACCTACCTGCCGGTGGAGATTTTCTTCGCCGCGGGCATGTTCTACCTGGTGATGGCTTACGTGCTGGTACGCGGCTTCAAGCTGCTGGAGCGCTGGTTGCGCGTCGATGCCTGCCAAGGGCGTTGATTCCCACGTGTTGACGGGCGAGGACCTACTCGCCCGTTTCACTGCGCTGGATACTTTTCTCACCGCGCATGAGGCGCTGTGGAAGCCTCGACCGTTCACTCATCTGCAGCTTCCCTGGGAAGCGTCCTACCCCGAATTGGCCGCTTGGCTTCGCGGCCGTTCGCTGGACGAAGCGGAAAGCGCCCACAACCATCCCGATCTTCTGCACGCCCCTGAACCTTTCGCTTCGCTGGCAGCGATGTCCGTTGCGTTGAGTGCTGTGGACGAATTGCCTGCCCATGCCCTCGAAGCCGCGGGCCATCGGTTGAACGTCGACGTACCGGGACGTAAATGGCTGCAGATCGAAGCGTTTGCCAGTCGGCTGCAATTTTCGGATACGCCGAGGCATTGGCTGGACTGGTGCTCGGGCAAAGGGCATTTGGGTCGACGCCTGCTGCAACCCGGCCAGCAACTGACATGCCTGGAGTACGACCCGGCACTGGTCGCCAGCGGTCAGGCGCTGAGTCAGCGCCATCACCTGCATGCGCTGCACGTCGAACAAGATGTACTCGCCTCCGACGCGGCTTCGCTTTTACAGGCCGAACACACGCCCGTCGCCCTGCACGCCTGCGGTGACTTGCACGTGCGCCTGATCCAGCTCGCCAGCGCCGCAGGCTGCAAACAACTCGCCATCGCCCCGTGCTGCTACAACCGGATCAGCCGGCCTGAATACACACCGCTGTCTTACGGCGCCAAAGGCTCCGCCCTACAGCTGTCGCTGGATGATCTCGCACTGCCAATGAGTGAAACGGTCACCGCGGGTGCCCGTGTCAGACGCCAGCGCGACACCTCCATGGCCCGGCGACTGGGCTTCGACCTGCTGCAACGGCAACTGCGCGGTATCGACGAGTACCTTCCAACTCCCTCGCTAGCGACTGCCTGGCTGGATAAACCCTTCGCCGAATACTGCCATCACCTGGCCGCACTCAAAGAGTTATCCACAATTGGCCCTCAGGATTGGACTGCACTCGAAGCCGCTGGCTGGCAACGACTGGCGCAAGTGCGCAACCTGGAACTGCTGCGCGGACTTTTCCGACGTCCGCTGGAGCTTTGGCTGGTCCTTGATCGAGCACTTTTCCTCGCCGAGCAGGGCTACACCGTTCGCCTCGGCACCTTCTGCGAAACCCCGCTCACCCCGCGTAATTTCCTGCTTCTGGCCGAACGCGCTTAAATGCTCTCAGCCTGTGGATAACTCTGTTGATAAAATTATCGTGGATCCAATATTCACCGCTGTTTCAGAGGTAAAACAAAAGTGCTCAGTTTCGTACAGTCGAATAAAGAACCTGAAAAACAGGGATTTGCGTACAGACGAGAACGAATCCACAAATCCTTACTTAATCGCGTGCATCTGAAATTACGTTGTGCATAAGCATTCGATCAAAAGGACATAACCGCCAAAATCAAGGCGATATGGGTAGAATATGCGCAAGCTTTCACGCCTTAAAAAATAAGCAGCCGGTATCGGCGGCTTCATTGGTAAACGAATCAGCAGGGGCAACGTTTTGGATCTCGACACCTTGATAGAACACTGGCAGTCGGAAGTTTCCAACAAGAAAAAACGTGGCAGCCGCACAGGCCTTATCAGCAACATCCTTAAGCGGACTCGCAAGAACAATACCCTGCGCTACTTGTTCATGTTCCGGCTGGCCCAGTACTTCTATTCCGGAAACAGTTTTGCACGCCGTTACGCCAAACGGCTGGAGAGAAAACTCAACCTCAAGTACGGCGTCGACATCAGTATCGACGCCCAGATAGGTCCAGGCTTTCGCATCGCTCACCTGCCTGGCGTGGTGATTACAGGCAACGTCAAAATCGGTCGCAATTTTTTCATTCGTCAAAACACCACCATCGGTATCAAGACCTTGGGCCTGGACAGTTATGAACTGGTGATTGGAGACAATGTCAGCGTCGGCGCCAACAGCTGCATCATCGCCGACGCCCTGACCATCGGGGACAACGTCACAATCGGAGCCATGTCATTCGTCAACAAAGACATCCCGCCGGGAACGACGTTTTACAACGCTCGATGACGACCCGCGAGCGCCAGAATTCCGCAATTGAGGCTCGCGCAAAAATAGTCAGAATTCAGGGGTTTACAGAACCTGCCCAATCGCTATAATCGTCGCCCTGACACGCCGGTATAGCTCAGATGGTAGAGCAACTGACTTGTAATCAGTAGGTCCCGGGTTCGATTCCTGGTGCCGGCACCATCCAAGGTTCCAGAGAAGGCTTTCAAAATCTCTGAAACCCCCGAAAAACCCGCCTTCTGGCGGGTTTTTTCGTTTTGGCGTTCCGTCGGATTCCGCCAAAATCTTATGGATACCAGCCGCTTTAAGGATAAAGATAGGGGTAAGGTCATTCGATAAAGGGAGGAGTACCCTTATGTCGCGCACCACTGCCCCGCTCTCTGATTCGGCTTGCCGTTCAGCCAAGCCCACCGACCGCGCCTATAAGCTTTTCGACGGCGACGGCCTCTACCTTTTAGTCCAACCCAATGGCCGCAAAGGCTGGCGTTTCAGGTATGTAAAACCTGATGGTCGTGAAGGGCTGACCTCGTTTGGCAACTACCCCGTGGTCGGCCTCGCCGATGCGCGCAAGAAGCGGCTGGAGGTCAAGCGGATGCTGGCGGAAGGCATCGACCCCATCAAGTCCAAACATCAAGCCAAGACGCAAGCCACAATCCGAGGCCGAACCTTTGAGGACGCAGCCTTGGACTGGCACAAAGCGATGTCTGCCAAATGGGCTCCGGGCCATGCCAAGACGGTCCTGAGCCGCCTCAAAACCCATGTTTTTCCTCTAATCGGTGATCGCGCTATTGTCGACCTAGACACTCACGACTTGATGCAACCTCTGGAAACAATCCAGAAGCGTGGCACGATTGACGTCGCGTTAAGGGTACAAAATTACCTGCAAAGCATCATGCGCGAGGCGAAACGTGCTCGACAGATCGCAGCAAACCCTGCCTCCGACCTTGAAGGTTTGATCAAAGCGCCGAGGGTAGTTCACCGCCCAGCTTTACCCTTATCGCGCCTGCCTGAATTGCAGGAGCGCATCGACACCTACAAAGGACGAACGCTGACTCGGCTGACAGTCATGCTCTCGCTACATGTGTTTGTCCGCTCCAGCGAACTGCGCTTCGCCCGCTGGAGCGAGTTCGACCTCAAGCGCGGCACCTGGGAGATACCGGACACTCGACCCGCGCTGGACGGAGTACCCTTTTCAACAAGAGGTACGAAGATGGCCGGGGACATCCACCTTGTACCCTTATCGCCGCAAGCCGTAACCCTCCTTGAACAGATCCGCACCCTCACCGGCGAATTCGACCTGGTATTTGCAGGCGATGCCAACCCGTCGAAACCGATGTCTGAAAACACGGTGAACAGCGCGCTTCGAAATATGGGTTACGACACCAAAACCGAAATCTGTGGCCATGGATTCCGCTCGATGGCCTGCAGCGCACTGATCGAGTCAGGATTGTGGTCCGAGACCGCCATTGAAAGGCAGATGAGCCACAAGGAGCGCAACAACGTCCGCGCCGCTTACATCCACAAGGCCGAGTTCATAGAGGAGCGCAGGCTGATCATGAACTGGTGGAGCCGGTACCTGGAGGCCAACCGTCAGGAGCATGTCACTCCACACGAATTCGCGAACCAGACAGGAGCGAACGTTACTCGCCTAAAAGCAAAACGTGGCGCAACCGAGTAAGCGCTCGGTCTTCATATCTCAGCGATCCGCTTGTCCACGCGGGTCCATCCAAACAGGGCTGCAAAGCCGCCCTGCTTGGATGGACCTCACTTAAAAAATCTAAAGCCCACACAACTGTCTGTGGAAAAACCACTGATTTCCACCGGTGGATAATTTCATCCACAGCCGCAGAACTCCCGAAAATTCGAGCCTTGACCCGAATTATCCACAGGCGTAGAAAAGATCGGGCAAAGCGCTGTCGTTGACAGCAACCCAGGTAGCCAGAACCTTTAAGGCTACGCCACACCGTGGTGGTTCTCCCAAAGTGCGATTAGCGTCCGGCGGCTCGCACGGTCACTCCCCAAGGGTGATGGATGCCTACTTCTACCAGAGTGCCCACTGCGGCAACTCACACCCTTTCCTAGCTGTTCTGCAGCGACCTATCCGCTTGGCCATTTCCTTGCGCCAACCTGCGCCCGTCTCTTTCTTCCGGAAAGAGACGGGCGCTCCTACCACTGCTGCAGCCCACCTCGTACAAGGCATTGCGGCATTTCTCCTCGTGACAATCGGCGTGACAAACACCGAAGTCACCAGCAACAGCGATGCAGATGGTGGTGCCGCAGCCCAAGGAATGGACTGCACCTGACTGACAGTCAGGCATGCCCCGGTCATCGCATTGCTGCGTTTACTCGGCTCAGGATCTCGCGGCGCTGGTCTCGTCAGCCAGTGCAGCCTCCACCCGCCCACCGGTAACGGTGCTCAGGGGGCCAGATCATGAGATGCCCATGCTCCCGGTCGTAAAGAGCCGCCAGTCCCGCGTTAGTGGACAACCTCACAGGTCGCAGGGGCCTTGATCCCTGATAACACTCAACATTCTTGGCGGGATGACGTGGGGAAAGTTTTAAAAATTTTGGCTTCGAGAGGAGTTCGATCATGGCGCTGGTGGGCAGACGAGATGGGCGCAATTTTGGCTATGGGCGACAGCTGAGCTACGCCGGGCCACAGGCGTTGCGCGATCTGTTTGGCGGCGGGCATTACGGCACGGTGAAGGCGCACAGTGATCGGTGGCAGACGTTTGTACGGTGGTGTCGTTCGGAGGATGGACCAGGGTTCAACGATGCGCGGCGGATTGATCGGCAGACTTTGCTGGGCTACGCCGGGTATCTGCGTCAGCAAGTTGAACAAGGGGCTATCGGCATTGCCACCGCGCAAAACCGGTTGTCCAGCGTGAACCGAACCATAGCGGCGCTTCGCGGTGATCAGTCTGTGAAAGTGCCTAGTCCGAGCAAGGCGCTGGGAATGCGGCGCACGAGTGTTCGTCATTCGGTGCCACAAGGCCAAGACCGCGAACACGTGAAGCAGATCGTCGAGGTACTCTGCGAACACCAAATGCCTCGCGCGGCGGCCATCGCTCAGTTGGCGCGAGCCACCGGCATGCGCTTACGCGAGGCCATTTTGGCCGACCTACCGCGCTTAAAACGTGAGGCAGAACACTACGGCAAGATCAACATCCAGGATGGCACCAAAGGGGGCCGCTCAAGTGCCTCGGCTCCTCGCTGGATCAGGGTGGATGATCATATTCGCAAAGCGCTAAGATTCGCCGAACAGGTCTCACCCGGTGGCAGTCACAACCTGCTTGCGCCGAACGAAAGCTACCTCGATTTCCAACGGAAAATCGTCCGATCCGCACGGGACCTCCTCCATCTGTACAGCCTGAAAGGCTTTCATGAATTACGGACGGCCTATGCGTGCGAACGCTATGAGCAAATTACCCAGCATCCCGCGCCTATCAACGATGGCCATTGCTACCAACTCGACCGACGCCTCGATCAGGAGGCCCGAGTGCAAATCAGCTATGAACTCGGACACGGCCGTATCGACGTGGTGTCGGCTTACATTGGTGGTCGAGCATGAGCAAGCCATTCGATATGGAGGTTTTTCTGACAGGGGTGCTGAGCGGGTCGCATGCCACACGCCAGCGTCACCTTCGCCAGGCAAAGGCCATTCAACAGGCGATTTTTAATCGCTGGAACCGAGATACCCCATGGAACTGGCAGAGAAAGCATCTCGACTGGTTTCTAAATCAGCACTTGAATCAGCACGCTGAGTCGACGCGTTATTACTATCTGCTGACCATGAATTTACTCGCTCTCCGCCTAGCAAAACCATGGCAGTTCATAGCGAGAGGACGAGGTCGGCATAAATGGTAAACACAGCGTTGAACATTCCATACAAAGGAGAAACCGGCAGGAAATGCCCCGGGTGAGACCGTGAAAACAGTCACGTCAACACATGCTCACTCGATGGCTCGCCCCTTCACTGCCTGACGCCAACCGCGCAATCACTTTGTCGACGAAGTCAGGGGCAATTCAAGCGTCGCTAAGCGATGCCTCTCTACTGACTCAAGCGAACGCCTTTGATCTCATAAAAATCCGAATGATTGCCTCTATTGTGATATCACGCAGTGCTAGGATTGCCTCCACATATGTGGCACCGTGGGGTTAAAGATGGCGACGCTCAGGATGAAAGCCCTTGGCATTGAGACGTCCAAATCAGACGTCACGGGTGGTCCCAATAAACCCGCACATTCAATACCCAGACGTAAGTAAAAAGCTGGGCGACTATGATAGAGCGCGTAATGGACGAGAGCGTGTACGTCGGCGGCAATGAAGCTCAAGCCTACTTCTTCAGCAAGCTGGAGTTGTATGATAAAAATAAGTTCATAAAGAAACGCTGCAACGCCTTAGAACTCTCACATGTCCAAACCAAGCTACACCACCGCTTGGAATTCCACGTTTTTGCAAGAATTAAGTGCTTAGACGTAAGCAACGAGCGCCCCCTAGAGTGCTTGAGTAACCAAATCGAACTAATCCGTAACTCAAACGTCGATGCCTCCTACAAAAGAAGAATCTTCAAAGAAGATTTCTGCACGCCTAAATACGGGAGGTGGGCGTATAAACATCCCAATGGACAAAAAAAAATACATCGGCTTGCCAATCAGCCTAACTTTCGAAGATGGCAGCCTTCGCAAATTAGACCGCGATGTGTTGCCGTATGATAATCAAACTGATTTCCGACACAGTGTATATAGCTAGGTATATTACCCCTCTACCCGAAACGAGGAGTACCTGTTTACACCTTGTCCTTCTGTTCAGAAAAGAGGGGGAACTCATTAGTATTGCCGAGATGGAGTATTGCAGCGGAATTAGTATTTGGCCTTCTTTAGCTTCCTCTGCATTCGTAGATACCCTTAGTAAAGCTCGATGTTTCTATAAGGAAGCTCTAGCGCTCTATTTTGGTCAAAAGAATCCGTTTGAAAGGCTGGTTGAAAAACATATTTTAAATATTCTGCCCCAGATAAGCATACTTATTCATGGGGCACACATTGCATGATCTTAAAAAAACCAAACATAAATGCAGTACGATCCGAACATGATGTTTTCTGTCAAGCTGACACACATAACCTTGACAAAATAAATATCCAAATACTGTTTTATACTTAATTATGGAGTCGACTATGTTGAACGAATTAGCAGCGCTACTACATGAATTTTTCGCCACAGATCAGGCTTCCCACGCACAGCATCAGCCCGATGGGAAGTACAGGAGAAAACCTGGCGCAGTTACGAAAAAACTCTTGGAGAAGACTTTAAGTACTTCCGGATCACTTGCAATTTACCAAAAGAATAACGACCTAACAATCAAATGGATCTGTTTTGATTTTGACATTTCAAAACCAAACTTAGAGAATGAACTTAGGCCGATCGCACAAGCTGAGCTTGAGCGCACGGTCAATAGCTTCTGCACATCACTTAGTAAGCTAAATGTACCTTATCTACTAGAGTTCTCTGGAAACAGAGGCTTTCACGTTTGGATAACATTTAAAGAGAAAACAAGCTATCGTACAGGCTACGAAATCCAACAAGCCTTGATCGAGAGCACACAACTTTTCTATAATAAAGATCTGATAGGAGTAGACCTTTTTCCAAGTTCAGGTACTCCAACAGATGGCACCGGACTAGGTGTAAAGGTTCCACTTTCAAAACATACCAAATCAAAGCGTTATGCTGTGTTATTAAAAACACAATCAGAACTTTGCACATTCAAACAAACCACAGAGCTTGATAGCGAAACTATAAATGCCAACCTAGAGATTCTAAAACAACATAAAAGCACAAGCAAATCTGAATTAGAAACGGCCCTAGGGGTTATTTTCAACTTCACTCATGATGAAACATTGCGCCCCGCAAGAATAAAATCAATAGGAATACGAAACAACGGCTTCACACTGGATATGTTGCAGGCACACTGGAAAGATCACTTGCCGCTCCATACTCTAGGCAATAAAATAATAGACGGCGGAAACCTCAACCACGAGGAAAGGAAACTTCTTGTAGGCATGCTCTACAACATCAAAGCAAAAAATATAGAAGATGCAGGACAAAAAATCCTGATAGATATATTTAGCAAGAGCGAAAACTACAATCCTGAGATAACGATTCGATCCATAAAGAAATTGTCATCGTTCAATTTTCCATCACAAGAACAGATAGAAAACACTACGAATGTAAAATTTACAAGCTCACTAACAGTCGAAGATCTGATAAAGGCTTGTATTCCTACATACACGCACTTTACAGACGCCACATTTGAGATATCAAAATCCGACATTGAAATAACTAAAACAGCCGAGCTTAGCTACTTATTTCTAAACGACGAAGCTCAGTCAAAAGTGATAATAAATGAACTGTCTTCCACCGATAGCTACCGATTACTAACCCTAGTAAATAAAGTAATACAAACCCCTAAATCAGCAGAATTTTATAAGCATCTACGGAACGAACAAAACAAAGTTCGAACGCTCATTACGCTAAAAGCGCCTGAAAGAATTGCAACCTCTTGCATATTGAAGCAGCTCATTTATTTTTTAAATATCCCCCCAAGCAGCAACTCCCACGGATACAAACCAAACAAGGGTTTTAGTGACGGCTACATATTTCAGCCATGGTTGTATCTATGGATCAAATTCGTATCTAACATAAGCAGCGCAATCGAAGATCCAGACAACCAAAACTATTACATCCTTAAAACAGACATAAAAAGTTTCTACGACACTATCCCTCATGACAATCTCAAAAGGATGTTACTTGGAGGCGTTAACCCGCGGATCGACGCGAAGCTAAGTGAGTTATCAGCAGAATCAAAAAGCTCATACCAATCGCACATTGATACACTCTTTGAAATAACGGAAAGAGTTGTTAACTCAAAAGTTGGCTTGCCTCAAGGCCCAGCTTATGCAAGGTACTTAGCAGAGCTATACCTTGATAATCTTGATCTAAACCTCGACTCGAAATTGCAACTAGAGGAAATTCAGCTCTACCAACGTTATGTAGATGATATTTTCATTATTGCCCCCTCCGAAGATTCTGCCAAATCAGCACTTGCAATGCTTCGTGCAGAACTCGAATTGCTAGGACTAGATATAAACAATGAAAAAACCAGTATTACTAAAATAAGACATTTCTCCAAGGACTTTAACACTTATCGCTCTCAATCAAAGTATGCTGTTGACAGAGTCTCAAGAAATTTTGCTGACTCGACTACTACACAAAAAAATCTAGCGATAAATGAGTTCATTAAGCTCGTTCAGTCAGACAGTTGCAATGATGACTTGGCCTTTATATTTTCCCATTTGGCAGGCGTACCAACCCTTGACCCATTAAAAAGAGAAAAGGTTGAACCTACGCTGAACGCTAAAATTGGAAGAGGAAGTCTATATAAACACTTATTTAATTTTGTCTTAGACTCACCCGAAAACTGGGACGCGCTTGAGTCAGTAGATCACCTAGACGAGCTTCAATCAGAAGTATTCACTGCGAGCCTTATAACTGCACTTGAGTCTAGCAAGTCAGCTTCAGACGATCTTAAAAAACTGATAATTCGATTTGAGAAAAAATTATCAAAATCCGAGTTAACCAATGAAAACCTTACCTACCTAGCATTAGTTTTTGGCGTGGAAATTAGCTTAAAGGATATCCCTTCACCACATATAATAAACTGCTTAATAAGCCTTCCAGAGAATGAAAACCTAGAAATAAATACAAGATTAGTCGAACAGCTCAACACCGCCCTGAACGATATAAAAGAATTACCAAGATTCATTGAGGCTATATACCCCCTCTGTGCAAGCTCGAGAACTCAACGCAAAGATCTCAATGATCTAGCTGCTACATTCTATGCAAAACTTTCGACTGATGAAAGAAATGGCAAACTATCGATAGATTCCCCCCCAGAGATATGTGCTCCTTCAACTGCGTCCAAATACTACTACCTGTTATGCCTGTTCTCTATATCCAGCAAAAATAAGTCAACCGATCTATTGAGAAGTTCGTGGAAATACTGCGCACATATATTCAATACCTATGAAACAGAAATAGCTCACAGGGCACCTGACTGGTTCAAAAAAATAAGCGACATTGAATACAGCCAAGATAACGCACTACTTCTAATATCAACAATTGTTGACGGCAATATATTCCGCGGACTTATTGACAAAAGAAAAATTTTTGAGAAATTCCACAGCCTTCTACTAATATACATAACGCTCCAAGACAACGATCTAAAAAGCGCAGGCATTGAGAAAGCGCTTGACGAACTCAAAGATAAAGCCGACTTCTACAAGTGGCTTATAGACAAAGACCAGACATCAATATTTCCGACCACGAATAAGTCATGGTTTGAAAAAAATATTATCGAAAACAGTTCGATCGTATTAAAAAGAGAAAGATCTATTCTTTTCAGGAAGCCAACCACTAATTTTCATTCAACAAGTACCCCTCTAAACGAACACAATGGCTATAGTGAGATAGTTGTCGATTATACACCGGAAATTCTAAAAACCTTGACTGAGACTATTTCAGAACAGACCACAGGGCAAAAGCTAAAAAAACTCCTCGACATAATAAATGTGTGCAAAGCCTCTGGGGCGTATCCCAACATATTCTGTAAAGATCGATTACTTACCGACAATACATTATTGCCCTTCAGCCAAGAACTTGTAAACTCAAGAACAATAATACTTGAAGATAGGGACGGAAACATCGAGACACTAGTCAACAACCAGAAAAACTTTATTAAAAGTTACTTTCGATCTACTTCAAGCCACGACGCCAACATACTTATAATTAAAGATAAGTATATTGACAACTTGGGCGACGCTATTGACGCTGTCGAATTTATAAAACACTTGCTACTACAGATTGAAGAAATAAATGGATCTGAGGATCCGTTTTACTTCGACTTAGCTGCAGCAGCCGCTCTATATCTCTCGATCGACGAAACTGAGCCGGCAAGAAGAATCGACAAATTTGTTGATCAATACCATCGCTTTAATCAAAAGGACAGTGATCGTCATATATACGCCATCGATCAAAGTACGACCCCCACTGATAGCACACCAATACACCTATTAAACACTATAGAAGCAGCTTTAAAATTAATCCCTACAACAGTGACCCCTTCGTTAGCTTTATATCTTCATACCGATATTGAGCAATACAGGAAGAACTTTTGCGAACTCGTAGAGCGGCACAGTTCCGAAACTTCAACCTTAGACACAGTTCAGTTCAAGCGCATCAGACCTATAGTTTCTCCAATCAGCGAGTCCCTACATTTCGATGGAAAAGATTATCCATTCAACATGGTACAGCTAGTAAACATAACCACTAATGAAATTCATCAATTTGAGACGAAACACTCCATAGCTATAAGCTCGTCTGAGCACGTTTACTTCTACGAGGATTCGTCCGGCATATATATTGCTGCCATGCACAGTTTTATAAGTAAAATATATAAATCCATAACAAGCAGACTGGACATTTATTCCTCCAAAGGAAATCACTTCAAAAGTTACCCAACCACTATTTTTGACGAAAAAAATATATTGTCCTTAAATGGCTTTAGCTCTGCCGTGGATGTAGTTTCAATACACCGAGACATATCCAAAACCGATGCGCATTCAAATTTAGTACAGTGGCTTAGCTCCCTGCCAAAAAAATTCCACCAAGCGTTAGTAACATTAATATCTGCTCACACAGTGATGCATAAAGAGGACATCTTTAAGTTTACAAAAAAAGTCGAGCATTTACTAAGTGAAGAAGGTAGTAACCCTTTTCTAATAAAGCACATCGGCGACTACAATGGTACGCACCGAGTATTATTTAAGGACAACGATATTGGTCGTAGTATCGAGAGTCTCTCTCCGGCAAGTATTGCAATTGACTCCGAAAGAGCGACTCTTATAACCGACACAATCATCACAGGATCGCAAATAATTTCCTCAATGAATTTTTACTTGACGGGCATAGAAACCAAATCTAACTCAAATAACTTCCTAATCCCAGTCGAACACAGGGAAGCCTTGATATCAAACTTGAAAAAATTAAAATCAATTGACATCTGTACAATTTTATATACAGCAAATGCGATTAGAAACATCGAAACATTTCTAAAAAGCGCGATGAATGAAGCCGTAAAGGTAAATGTTATCTGTGGAAAAGATATCGGTGAGAACGCGCTCTTCGGCACTACGAGCCGAATAGGAGAACAGGATAAAGATCTAATTCGCAACATCCTTAGGGACCAAGAGTCCATGCAGAACCTTCTCGATCATCTTGATGTAATACCCACCTTCAAAAAGTCAAAGTCAAATATAGACGAGGAAATTAATAAAACCAATTTGGTTGCGCGATATCAATCGTTGCCAAAGAAATGTTTTGTATTTCTGAAAACCGGTTTGAGGCATGCGCCTACATGTCATCCACTTACTCGGATACGCGAGCTAAACGAGTAGCCTGGGAGAGTTTAAGATGGTCAAGGGGATATTTGTTGTCTGTCCCCTTACATCTCTAAGGAAGAGTTCGCAGGGCTGGTGTAATATTGATCGTAGACAGACGGCTTCAATGCTCCTAATGTTCGACGGCGACGCATCAGTAACAGCTGTAAGCCAGATCACATTAACCTACTCGGTCGAATTCAAACTGAGTGAGCCATCGCCAAATCTATTTCGTGGTTCTCCTACTTCGGCGAGGTCCGTGCGCATACGATTCTGAAAAATGGTTGCGGGGCATGGATCACCCCTGCATTGAAATTGATCTTCACATATGATTTCTAGAACAGATCAATGGCCCAGCGGCTTGTGAATTATCAATTCTGCTCCCCTGGAGAATCACCTGAACCAGATCAATCCGCAAAAATCGTCTATGACTACATTCCGAGCGAGAACTCCTCTCCGACGATCGGCACAGAAGCGCGGCCTAACGATAAGGATAGGTTTAGGGATAGAAAGCTAAAACAACTGGATAAAAGTTTTTTACTTACAAAATGTTATGGAAATTTTCGACTCCTGGTGCCGCACCATACAAAACAAAGCCCTCGTAGAAATACGAGGGCTTTGTTGTTTCTGGCATTCCAGAAATCCCTAGAAGCTTCCACATTGCTGCGATAAGACCAACAAAGCCTTATCTCCATCGACAGACCAAACTCTGCCCGCGCGCCTACCATTTCACATCAGCGCAACATTGACGGGCGCTTACACCTACCTACAACACACCCCAACACACCCGCCAAGCCTAGGTTGACCCAGTCAGCAAGCTCAAATCGTACGGTTTTTTTGGTTCTTCACGGATTACCGGGATAGACGCTCTTGATCTTCATGAAAAAGAATTTGCTGTCCCGGTAACCGTACGCCATCCGTTTGATGACTTTTATTCGATTGTTGATGCCTTCCAACTGGCCCTTATGCATCGGCCAGCGAACCCGGCCGACGATGCCGTACGCACGGTGCAGGTCAAATGGAATGCCACCAAAACCGTGTTGGAAGCGGATTTGAACGGCATCACCATTTTGTGGACGCCCAAAGGACCGCTAGCCATTCCGCCCATGGTCCACCCTGAGCAACGCAGTAGCGATCCCCTCATCATGGTTCACCCCATACCGGAAAACACAGACTCCGGGATTGAGGGTTATCCGGCTGGCGAGGATGTTGAGACCGACGACCGTATTCTGGTATTCCCGGCAGACACCGGCCTTAGCTCCCTGTACGTGGTGTTCGCTCGACCTATCGGCGGCGACCACAGCTATCACCCGGCTCCCAGAGGTTTGACGGCTTTCCCTGATGCGGTGCTCAGCCCCTCGAAGAGTTCAGTCAAAGGCGGCGGGCATAAACGTAAACGCTGGAAAGATCGTAAGGGCCGGATCTATGAGTGGGATTATGAGAATGGCCGGGTTGAGCTATACGACAAGCAGGGCAAGCATCTGGGAGAGTTCAACCCTGAGACGGGAGAGCGAGCAAAAGACGCCGAGCCAGGTCGAACCACGCCTAAATAAATCTTGATTGGAACCCAAAAAATGAAACATGAGATTCTTGCGTTCGACAAGCAAACCGAGCAATTAGCTTTCAGCATTGAGATCCCTGCCGATCAGATTGATAAGTTGGCAGAGGTAATGGCTTGGAGTGAGCCAGAAGATGCAATCTATGAGTACGACCTATCGCCGGAGCAGATAAGCCACCTTGAAAACATGACGGGCAGGGTATTCAGTAGTCCGGCCTATATTTTTCAGCTGTCTTGTAGTGTATGAACGAAGCCAACGGGCTGTCTGGATTCAAGGCTGCCTGGATTCAAGCAGTAAGCATTTAGCGGCAATCCAGCATGCACCTGGAGCTATTTTTTTCACATGCGTTCCTTTTTGAGTACCTTTTCAGTTTCCAAACAAACAGAAAGCCAATAAAACCGGCGCTCATACCACGTGTATTTGGTTCCTGGTGCGCACCATACTGAATCGCTCCCGGTTTCGTAGACACTTCTGAGCGTCCGCTGTTGGGCGATTGTCGTCCCTCATGATGTGGCTTTTGGTCGTGTGTAGCAGAGGTTTAATCCGCCGATTGAATCTGGCACTCAACAATAGGCGCTTTTAATCCTCACCTATGGTTGTTTCTCGAAAGACCTTGCAGGCCTTGTTCTGTAAGGACTCCAGAGGATTACCAGAATCTCCGGATCTAACACCGGTCAACCTAGCCCGTGACCGATTTGAACCCCGGTCTAACGACCCAATCGTTAATCGATCAGTCTGGCCATGCCGTTAATGATTGTTTTCACCATCGAGGGCAGCCCATCGGCAAACCTCCTCAGTGCCCCGCGCTCTGTCCCCCATCGACATGCAGGATTTCGCCCGTGACAAACCTGGCGCTATCCAGATACACCACCGCCTGAGAAATATCGTCGACTTCGCCCATGTGCCCCATCGGGTGCAAATTCCCCAACGCTTCATGTGTCTCTTCGCCGTGCATCGGGGTCTTGATGATGCCTGGGGAAACCGCGTTTACCCGAATCCCGCGCTTGGCATATTCGATGGCCAGTGATCGGGTCGCAGCGTTGAGTCCACCTTTGGTCGGGATGATGGGAAGGGCGTTGGAGCTGAATGTATGAGCTTGGCGGGAGGGGATAAAGGTGGGGCCGGGAACTTCATTCATTACGCTATGTAATGAGTGTGACCCGCATCATCGCGACCCGAGCAATAGATGGCACCTTGACATCAGTTAACGTATTACCTTAAAACTGTGCCCTCTTCTGAATTTATCGAGACATGGATGTCGGCGAAATCCCCGCTTTTTACCCGCTGGCAGCTTGTGCTCGCAGCAATGATTGTCGCCTTGGCCGTTCTCGACCCTTTCGGGCTTTCGAGTTCAAGCAGCAATGCTTCGGCGCAATGGCTTAACCGGGTATTTGCCGGCAGCTACAAGAGCGCGGGCCAACAGCAAATCGCGGTCATTTTGATCGACGACGCCTACCTGATGCGCAACAACACTTACTGGCCCATGCCGTACGGCGAACAAAGCAAACTGTTCAAACGCCTCATGGCCTATAAGCCCAAAGCGGTGTTTGTCGATTTCATGTACAGCCACGATCACTCCGCGGGAGACATGACTCAAGGCAGCCAGTTGCTGGCCAATGTTTTCGAGCGTTACCGCCATCAGGGCATTCCATTGTTGCTGGCCAATACGGGGCAAACTCGCAATGAAGAGGGGCAACCCAATACGCTGGAGAGTCTCGCCCGGGTCAGCACCCCTGCGCTGGTAACCTGGAGTGGCTTCGGCAACAAATACCCGCTGGCGGTCGAAACACCGCTAGGACCAATGGAAACTCCGGCTCTGGCAATGTACCGCCAATATTGCCAGGCGCAGGCCTGCGCAGATTTGCCGCGGGATACACAGGCTGCCGTACAGGCGCCCCCTATAGCCATCCAATGGGGAATCAAACTGGCGCCGGAACAATTGCGCATCGCGGATATTGGCCATTGCGCGGCGTCCGAAAAGTTACTTTTATTGAAAGAGTTAGCCCAAGCGATTTTCTGGAAGCTCGCGGGCCCCGATCAATCGCGTTGCCTCTACAACGTCACACTCTCTGCCAGCGATCTGGAGGCCAATACGCCCGAAGACCGCGCCGTGCTGACGGAGCTGCTGCGTGATCGCCTGGTGCTCGTCGGAGCGAATATTACTTCGACCGGCGACCTCATCCAATCACCCGTGCACGGCAAGATCCCCGGTATCTACTTGCACGCCATGGCGCTGGATAATCTCGTGACGCTGGGCATGAACTATGACCGCGACCCCGAGACCTTGCTGAACTTCGATATCAGTTGGCTCGACTTGCTGGAAGTCGCACTACTGGGCTTGATTGCACTGCTCAAAGCCCTTAATGCGCGGCAAAACCCGGCTACGGGGATCATTGATTGGAACGTTGGAAAACGAAATTACCTGCGTTCCTCTGTTGCGTACTTCCTTCTGATGGTGACGCTCCTCTGGCTGCTCAGCTATGGGCTTCACAAGTTTCACTACACACCGGTCAACGTGCTCGCCGTGCTGATGCTTTCGCTGGCGCTGTTCAGCGAAAAAATCCAGGAATTGTTCGCGAAGAAACACTGATCGCCGCCTCGTTTTTCATTCAATAAAAAGGAATCAAGGATGACCAGAAAAGCCGCTTTGCTACTGACCGTATTGTTCAGCCAGGCCGCTTGGTCGGCCACACCGACGGTTGAGGCGTTTCTCGCCGACCCGATCGCATTACTCGACGCACAAGGCAAACTCGAACGTGAATTGCCGCTCAAAGATGCCCCGAAAAGTGCCTTGCCGGTGTTGCAGTACAACGAGGCACTGGAGCTGGTGCAGATTGAACTGGCGGGCCAGAAAGTTTGGCTGGATACCATGGATCTGCGCTTGAACCCCACCAAGATGGTCAAACTGCCTTGCCAGAAAATGCCGAGCAGCAAGATTGCCGACGCCCAAAACAATTCCACCATCGGTTTTGGTGCCGGGTGTAAACAGTAAGGGGTGGGCAAATGAAAAGATCCCTCCTTGCAGTGACTATTCTGTCCGGTTCATTGCTCAGCGGCTGCAACACACTGAACGGCGCCAATGATGCGTTGATGAACCTGGCCGGGCCATCGACTCAATCCAGAATCGCCGGGAAATATGTTGAGCATGTAACCGTTCGTGAACATTACAAGCTTGATGTGCAGCAACAGGGCAAACAACGTTTGAGCTACGATGGCCGCGCAATCCCGGCCACCGAGATCCGCCAGAACAACCTGGTGGATGTACCGATGCTGCAAAGCTACCTGCAAGGCATTGTCACTCGTCTGTCCAAGGGTTGGCCCGGAGAGCTGCCACCCCTGCAAGTGCGGATTACCGACAGCTACGCGTTCGGCCCCGCAGCGGACCCGCTTGGCAATGTCTTCGTTCCTTTGGGCATGCTGGATAACGTCGAGAGCGAAGACGAAATCGCTGCCATGCTGGGTCATGAAATGAGTCATGTGCTACTGCGCCACCATGACCGCATGGAAGCCTTCAAGCAGCAGAAAGAGTTGATGACCAACGTCGCCACGACCGTGGTGTTCGCCGCCATGGCGACCAACACAGGCGTGGATCGCAGCTCCGGCACGATGAAGCTGATAAGCAAAGACCCCCTCGGCACGCAAAAAACCATCGGCAACACCGTCATGTTTACCGCGCTGGCCAACAGCTTCTCGGACAACGTCTGGAGCACCGCATGGGGACGTAGCCAGGAGGACCAGGCCGACTTGTTAGGCACTGACCTGATGATCCGTGCCGGTTACGCACCTCGTGCTGCCAGCTACACGTTGCAACGCCTGAATGACTTTCAGGGCAAACAGAAACCGCTGCTAAGCAGTTTTCTCAGTGCTCGCAAGACCGCAATGCAACAGTCTTTGGCGCAATTCAATCTCAACAGTTTCACCCAAGAACTGGACGTGCTGCTTAATCAGGGTTTGACCACCGGTATTACCGCAACCAGTGAATACTTCAACCGCTCGCACATGTCGCCGATGGGCCGTGACGAGGAACTTCGTCAATACCTGCAACGCGAGTACCGTCAGGAACGTCGAGCGCGAGTTGACCCGCGTAGCTGGGTAAAAGTCCGCGATGCAGCTCCAGTGGCCTCAGCCATGCAGGCTTACAAAGACGCCTACGCAGCGAATACGGCGCTGGAACAGGGCAAGATCGCGGAGGCGGACACCCTCAGCCAGCGCGCACTGTCCTCGCCAGTCAAAGACCAACCAGGCATTCGTCGCACCGCATTCGCCGTGCACCTTGCTCAAGGCAAGAGCGCTGAGGCGCTGAAAGATCTTCAGTCGATCAAGGACTGGTCACTGGCCGCACCATCGACTTATGACCTGATAATCGGCTACCACCTGAAACGCGGTGATGCTCAATCGGCGCTGGTGATGATCGACAAAGCCGAGCGCAACCTGGGCTCGGAAGAATTGTTCATCACTGAAAAGTTGCTCGCCAATCAACAACTCAACGATGCAACGCAAGTTCAGAACGTGCTGCGAAAGTGCGAGCAATATCCGACCCGTAAAGACAACTGCAAAAAACTCGCCCCGATAAAAGCCTGATCCCGGATCTGTAAATTCGCTTGAAAAGCGGTTTTCAACGCCAATGATTACGGCGCAAAAAAGCCGCGAACCAGTCGGGGCTTTTCTTTTTTCGACCTTCAGGTCAGGCCTGGATACCGCTCGTCATCATCAGAAGATGTTGATCGGGTAATCCACAAACACACGCACTTCGTTGCCACTCACGTTGTACTCGCTCGACTTCTGCGACACGCGCAAAACCGAGCTGCGCAGTTTCACGCTGAGGTCTTTGGCCGGGCCGCTTTGGACGACGTATTTGAACTGGTTGAAGATCTCGCGCTCGGTGCCGCCTTCGCTGGTGGAGGTGGTGAAGTCCAGGCCGTAGCCCAGCTGCCAGCTGCGTTCGTCTTCGGCGTTGAAGTCGGACCAGTCTAAAAATCGGAACGTTTCAATCAGGACATACTTAGCAACAATCAATCCACCCAACCGCTCAAGAACAATTAACGAAAGTAAATAACAAGCATTACCATTCGCACCCTTGAATTGACCACCCTCTCGGATGCACTTCGCAATGCCTGCCCCCTTTCGTCTTACGCCCATGACCCTTGGGCTTTCTGCCTTTCTGTCTGCCGGTTTTTCCTACGCAACAACGACCATTTTGCCTGCCACGTCGGTCAGTGCTGAAGCGGAAGCTGATGACCCGCGTGTCACGCAAACCAATACGGCGACCCGCACCAATACGCCGGTGCGCTACGTGCCTCAAGCGATCGATTCGATCAAGACTTCGAACGTCTCGGACTACGGCACCAACGATTTGGGCACTGCACTCAGCGGCATCCCCAACGTCAGCAGCGGCGCCGATACGCGATTTGACAGCTTGCGCATCCGTGGTTTCGACGCCAGCAACGACTTCTATCTCGATGGCATCCGCGACGACAGCCAATACGTGCGCGACTTGCACAACATCGAACGCATCGACGTTCTGAAAGGCCCGGCGGCCGTGTTGTATGGCCGTGGCAGCCAGGGCGGGATCGTCAACCGGGTGAGCAAGTTGCCGGAGTTCGGCCGCCGCTCGACGATCGAAGCCCAAGGTGGCAGCGAAGATCTGCGCAGCCTGTACGCCGACCTCAGTACCGACCCTTCCGAGAACATCAGCCTGCGCCTGAACATGGGCAACATGGACGAAAACAGTTTCCGCGATGGCGTGAGCGGCAATCGTCAATTGTTCGCGCCATCGATGAGCTGGCAACTGACTCCCGACCTCAACTGGTTGGTGCAGTACGAGTACAGCCGCTACAACCGGACGCCGGATCGCGGCATTCCCGGTGTGAACGGTCGCCCGGCAGACGTAGGACGCGATACGACCTACGGCAGCGAAAACGATTTCATCGACGACAAGGCGCAATCCCTGCGCTCGAAACTCACCTATGAGTTGAGCGATAACTGGCAGCTGCGTCAGACCCTGGGCGTGTTCAAGCTCAATAGCGATTTCGACAACACCTATGTCACCGGCTACGTCCCGGCCACCAACAAGGTTACGCGCCAGCACTGGCAGCAGGATTTGTCGACCCGCAACGTTTACAACAACGTTGAGCTGGAGGGTGGCTTCGATACCTTCGGCCTGGAACATCGCCTGCTCACTGGCATCGAAATCGGCAGCCAGCGCCGCGATCCGCTGTTGTACAACGCGGCCACCTCGGGCGCGGGGAGTTCGCCGGTACCACCGCTGGACCTGTACAACCCCAACCGCGACTTGCGTCATACCGGGCGCATGCAGGTGTCGAGCAACTCCCACACTGAAGTCGAAAGCCGCGCCGTGTATGTGCAGGATCAATTACGCCTCAACGATCAATGGCAATTGCTCGCCGGCCTGCGCTACGACACCTTTGATATCGAGTCGACCAACAAGCTGCGGAACATTTCCGAAGACCGTGACAGCCACAGCACCAGCCCGCGCGTAGGATTGGTCTGGACGCCGCTGCAGAATCATTCCTTCTACGCCTCCTGGTCCAAGACGTTCTCGCCGGTCGGTGGCGGCCTGATCGGTATCACCCCGGGCGCAGCCGGCAACGCCAATGACTTGAGCCCCGAGTTGACCAAGCAGAAAGAAATCGGCGTGAAGAGCGACTGGCTCGACGATCGCCTGAGCACGACGCTGGCGATCTACGAACTGGAACTCTACAACCGCCGCACCAGCGACCCGAACAATCCAACCATTACCCTGCTCTCCGGCCTGCAACGTTCCCGCGGGATCGAGCTGACCGCTGCCGGTAAAATCACCGGCAACTGGTACGTGCGCGGCGGCGTGGGTCTACAGGACGCGACCATCGAGGAAGACAACAATGGCCTGGAAGGCAAGCGCATCAACAATGTGGCCAAGCACAACGGCAGCCTGTTCCTGACCTGGAAACCGGAAATGGGCTGGTACGCCGAAACCGGTTTGACCCTGGTTGGCGACCGTTACGCGGACAACCTCAATACCACCGTGCTGCCAGGTTACGGTCGCTGGGATGCCTTGGCCGGTTTCCGTCACAAGGATTGGGATGTGCGCGCAGCACTGAACAACATCAGCGACAAGACTTACTACTCGTCGGCGACCAGTGCATTTCAGATCCAGCCGGGGGCACCGCGCAGCGTAGTGGTGACGGGCACCTACAGCTTCTGACCACAACACAAAACCTGTAGGAGCTGGCTTGCCAGCGAAAGCGCTGGGTCAATAACGTTGAAGTCGGTTGACACGACGCCTTCGCTGGCAAGCCAGCTCCTACGGGACTATTCAGGTAAAAAAAAACGCTGCCATCCCGGCAGCGCTTTTCTTTTATCAATCCGTTGTTGTGCTTCTTATCCTTCCATCACATCCCACAACGCATCCAGTTCCGCCTCGCTGAACAAATCAACGGGGTAGCGCTCGATCATCGTCCGGCGCGGATCAGTTTCACTGATCGGACGCGTTCCATTGGACTTGAACCAGTGCGCCATCATCTGGAGCGATTCACTGTTTACAGCCAGGGGATGCAACGCCTTTTCGTTCACTGCATTAACTTCGGCGTTCATTTCAGCGCTCTCTCCCAGTTGTGAGCGGCTAACTTATCCAAGGTTTATGACAGAACATCGAAGCTCTCCCCTCCCCCAGTTACAACAGCACAGATACAAGAGCTGTGCCAAGGTTTCCAAAGTATGGCCAAGTGGATACAAAAAACCCGCAGCCCTTAAGGGCTGCGGGTTCTGGGCATGGCCAGGAGGCAAATCGTTGGTTTGAGCGATCAGGTAATCCACTCAGGCTGTTACGACCTCACTCACTCCTTGTGCGGCGCGGGTTGCTGCTGGGTAAGGCAGTGAATGTTGCCGCCACCCAGTAACAGCTCACGACCCGGCACCATCACCACTTCGTGTTGCGGGAACAGGTTCTGCAAAATCTCTTTCGCCGGACCGTCCTGCGGGTCATCAAAACTCGGGGCGATGATGCCGCCGTTGACGATCAGGAAGTTCACGTAAGAACCGGCCAGACGAACCGTAGGATTACGTTCCTGAGTGCCGTCGACGGGATCGACACCGGCACATTCTTCCTCGGTTGCAAACAGCGGACCCGGAATCGGCATTTTATGCACCGTGAACGGGCGACCCTTGGCGTCGGTGCTGCTTTGCAGCACGTTCATCGCGGCCTGGCAACGCGGGTAGTTCGGATCCTGCGGATCGTCGGTCCAGGCCAGCAACACTTCACCCGGACGCACGTAGCAACAGAAGTTATCCACATGGCCGTCGGTTTCGTCGTTGAACAAGCCGTCCGGCAGCCAGATGATTTTATCCACAGCTAGATTTGCGCTCAGCATTGCTTCGATTTCCGCACGGTTCATGTGTGGATTGCGATTGCGGTTGAGCAGGCATTCTTCGGTGGTGATCAGCGTGCCTTCGCCATCGACGTGAATCGAACCGCCTTCGAGCACAAAGCCCTCGGTGCGATAGCGCTGGCTGCGTTCGATTTCAAGGATCTTGCCGCCGACCTGCGAGTCACGGTTCCACGGCGAATACAGACCGCCGTCGAAACCGCCCCAGGCATTGAAATCCCAGTTCACACCACGGACTTCGCCCGTGTTGTTGATGACGAACGTCGGGCCGGAGTCGCGGACCCAGGCGTCGTCGCTGGACATTTCCACGACGCGGATATTCGGCACGTCCAGACGTGCGCGAGCGTTTTCGTACTGGCCAGCGGAAACTCCCACGGTCACAGGTTCGAAACGCGCGATGGCCTTGGCCACTGCCACGTGGGCGGCCTGCGCCGGTTTGCCACCCAGACGCCAGTTATCCGGGCGCTCGGGCCAGATCATCCAGGCCTGGGTTTGAGGTGCCCATTCGGCTGGCATGTAGAAACCGTCGGCGCGAGGGGAGCTGTTCAACGTGGTCATGGCTCAGGACTCCAGAGTGGCATTGATGCCTGACAGAAATGGAAAGCGCATTGGGACACGCCGTGGACAATGGCGACTTTATATCCGATAAATATCGGCTTTTAAAGCGTTACCCGTCAGAATTATCTCAAAGCATGTATTGAAAGCCGATAACAATCGGATTAACACCCCCGTCCCTGTAGGAGCGAGCTTGCTCGCGATGAGGCCATGTCAGTCACAGATTTGTCGACTGAAAAACCGCCATCGCGAGCAGGCTCGCTCCTACAGGGGGAAAAGTTTACAGCCCCTCTTCGAGCACCTTCGACAGCATGTCCACGAAGAAATCCACGCTTTGGCGCGAGGTGACCATCGGCGGTTTGATCTTCAACACGTTCAGGAAATCACCGGTCGGTTGCATGAAGATCCCGAGCTCACGCAGGCGATCACACAGCGCCGTGGTTTCTTCGGTGGCCGGTTCCAGGGTTTCGCGGTTGCGGATCAACTCGACGCCCAGGTAAAAACCGGACCCGTGCACCGCGCCTACCAACGGATGAATATCGATCAGTGCTTCGAGGCGCGCCTTGAAATGCCCACCGACGATTTGCGCGTTCTCCCAGAGTTTTTCTTCCTCCATCACATCCAGCACGGCCATGCCGACCTGGCAGCTGACCGGACTGCCACCAGCGGACGAGAAGAAGTAACCCTCGGCCTCCAGTGCTTCAGCGATTTCCCGGCGAGTGATCACCGCACCCAACGGCTGGCCGTTGCCCATGCCCTTGGCCATGGTGATGATGTCCGGCACCACGCCCTGCTCTTCGAAGCCCCAGAAGAAATGACCCATGCGCCCATAACCGACCTGCACTTCGTCGGCAATGCACACGCCGCCTTGCGCACGCACCCTTGCATAAACCTGTTTCAAGTATCCCGGTGGCAGCGAGATACCGCCGGCATTGCCATACACCGGCTCGCAGATGAAACCGGCCAGTTGGCGTTTTTGCTCGGCGACTTTTGCCAGGTTGTGTTCGACGCTGCGCACGTAGTCCGGTGCACTGTTCGGGCCGCGGAATTCGCCGCGATACGTGTTCGGCGCGATCACCGGATGCACCCAGTCCGGACGGCTGCTCAAGGCCTTGGGGTTGTCGGCAATCGAGGTCGACACCGCGTCCGCGCCTACCGTCCAGCCGTGATAGGCCTCCAGCACGCTGAGCATGTCGCGACCACCGCTGTAGGCCCACGCCAGACGAATCGCCAGGTCATTGGCTTCGCTACCGCTGTTGACCAGGAAAACCCGGTCCATGCCCTCGGGCGACAGTTTCAGCAAACGCTCGGAAAACTCGGCCACCGCGGCGTAGTTGAAACGCGAGTTGGTGTTGAGCAGCGACCACTGACGGCTGGCGACCGCCGCCATGCGCGGGTGTCCGTGACCCAGCACCGCGACGTTGTTGAGCATGTCGAGGTAGGAGCGGCCCTGCATGTCGATCAAATGATTGCGCCAGCCGCGTTCGATGCGCGGCGGGTCGACGTAGTAGTGTTTTTGCGTGCGGGCAAAACTGGCGTCACGCCGCGCCAGCAAGGTCTTAGCGTCGAGCTCATCTTCGGCGTCACATGCCAGCCCCAGCAGCGCCGCCGGTGACGGGCACAAGGCCTGCCAGGCGGCCGCCCGCGATGGCGTACAGAACAGCGGCGCATCAATCGACGCCCCTCGGCACAACTGCACAATCAACGGGCCGCTGACCGAACCCAGCACCTGGCCTTTGACCAGGGCTGCGCCGCTGTGCAGCGATGGCGTCACCCCCCACAACCGCACACTCAGTTGCGGGCCGTCCAATTGCAGCACGCCGGTCGACAGTTGGTGCACCACGCCGGCAAACGGCGATTCGACCGCTGTGCCCTGGGGGACGCGCAATTCGACGTGCAACGGGAACGTCTCGGGCTCCGTCGCAACGTCCGGTCGGGTCCGGGACAAACGGTATTGCCCGTAGCGACTGGCCGCCAGCCCATGGGCTGCCACCGCGTCATCCAGCAGGCGCTGATCGACGCCTTCCTGTTCCCAGTTGCCAGCCTCGAAATGCGGGCTCAACACCCCCAGATCGATCAAGGCAAACTCACGCCCCACCAGGTTCGGCAACAGCGGCGCGAAACCTTCACTGCCAATGACCGGCAGCGTCTGGCCAACCGACGAGAGAATCGCTGCTTCCATCAACGCCAGTGGCACCGATGTGGCCACGCGGAAAATTTCCCACTCGTGGATCAGATTGTCGCGGCTGTAGGTGTTGCCCGGGTCGATGCTGACTTGCTGCTCACCGCTGAGCACCAGCACCGCCGCACGAGCGACGATCAGTGGCCAGAGCGCCAGCAGTTCTTCGTGCTGAAGCGGGTTGACCGCGTGGTAAGCCTGGATCGCCGGCAAAATGCAGAACGGATCGCCTTCACCGTGATGCAGCAGCGCGGCGCAGGTCACCGACAAATCGGTGATTCGCCAGGTGCGCACCAGATCGCCGAAATCGATCACGCCTTGCAGTTGCCAGTGACGCAGCGCATCGCGCTGCCACACCACGTTGTCGTCGGTGATGTCCATGTGGATGGCCTGCACCGGCAGCTTGTCTTCCAGTGGCTGCAAATGGCTCTCGGCTTGTTCGGACGCTTCGACGATCAGCCGACGCTGGGCTTCATCCTTGATGACCGGCAGCAAGTGCGCGATCAAGGCGTGTGCGTGGCGAGCGTCCCATTGCAGCGTCCGCACCAGGCCAGGGTGATCGAAGTCCGCCAGCGCCAGGTCCATCTCGCCACACAGGCGACCGAAACCCGCCACCACCGCCGGGTTGAAATACTTGAGGCTCGTCAGGGGCTGGCCTTCGATGTACTCCAGCAAACGGACATGCACCGCCTGGTCGCCCACGTCCAGGGAAAGCAGGTCCGCGCCGCTTTTCGCCGGGATCACGCGCGGCACCTGCACATCGGGGTGCTCGCCCAAATGCTTGAGCCCCGCGTGCTGGGCCTGAAGCTCCAGTACCGAATAGTCGCCACGGCAGATTTTCAGGACGAAACGCCCCCGGTCGCTGTCGATGCGGAAGTTCAGATCCTGCTGGCTACCCAGGGCCTGCAACTTTCCGCTAAAGCCGTAATGTTCCTCAAGCAGCTCAAGCGCCTGCTCCGCAGACACCTGCGGGCTGGGCAAACTGGCGCGATGAATCAACGTGGCGAGCGGCATACAACGACCCCTGAAAATTTATTAGGCGCTTATATCGCCACCGCTTCGGGCGATACGCAACCCCCCACGGTCGGCACTGAGCGTTTGCAGGGCCGTTTTCTCGCGCAGACGGTGCCCGCAAGCCTAGGCATAATGCGCCTGTACCCACAGGCGCTCGATGCTCATGACTCCGACCCTTCCCCCCAGACCCCGTTGGCGCAGCCTGGCCCTGCTGGCACTGTGCCTGGCACCGCTGCTCTGGCCGTTGCAGCATCTGGCGGAACGCTACTACCGCAGCGAATTGGCCAGTCAGAACCGTCAGACCCTCGACCTCTACGTCGCCAACCTGCTGGGCACCCTGCACCGCTATGAAGTGTTGCCGCAGATCCTCGGCGACCTGCCGGCCCTGCGCGCCGTGCTCGGTGCACCGGACGACGGCGTCACCCAGGGCAACGCCAACCGCCTGTTGAAGAACATCAGCGCCCAGACCGGTGCCGAAGTCATGTACCTGATGGACGCCAGCGGTAAAACCCTGGCCGCCTCCAATTGGGACAAACACGACAGTTTCGTCGGGCGCAATTTTTCTTTCCGGCCGTACTTCAGCGAAGCCATGGCCGGGCGGCTCGGACGGTTTTTCGGTTTGGGCACCACCTCCGCCAAGCGCGGTTATTTCTTCGCGGCGGGCGTGCGCGATGGCGAGAAAATCGTCGGCGTGTTGGTGGTCAAGGTAGACCTGGACCACACCGAAAGCCTGTGGGGTAAAACCCCGGAACAGCTGCTGCTGACGGACCATAACGGCGTGGTGATTCTGACGTCACGCCCGGAGTGGCGATTCCGTTCGACGCGCCCGTTGAGCGAAGCAGAAAACAAAGCCATCACCGCGATTCAGCCTTATCCAACCCGCGACCCGAAGCCGCTGGAGCTCAATCCCGATGCCTGGCTGACTCAAACCCAACCCATCGCCGAAACGGGCTGGAACGTCAGCATTCTTGCCCCGCGCACCCTGATCGACCGGCCGGTACGCACGGTGGTCGCCATCGGCGGCGCAGCGCTGCTGGTTGCGATGTTGCTGCTTGGCCTGATGATGCAGCGCCGTCGCCATTACCTCGAACGCATCGCCTTCGAAGCCAAGGCCCGTCGCGAGCTGGAAGGCCGGGTCGCCGAACGCACCAGCGATCTCGAAGGCCTCAACCGTCGTCTGAAACAGGAAGTGCTGGAGCGCGAACAGGCTCAGCAGGAACTGGTCCGCGCCCAGGATGATCTGGTGCAGGCCGGCAAACTATCAGCGCTGGGGACCATGTCGGCGAGCATCAGCCACGAACTCAATCAGCCACTGGCCGCCATCCGCAGTTACGCGGAAAACGCCGAAGTGCTGCTGGACCACCAGCGCACCGATGACGCCCGTGGCAACCTCAAGCTGATCAGCGAATTGACCGGGCGCATGGCCTCGATCATTGCCCATTTGCGTGCCTTTGCCCGGCGCGATCGCCACGCTCCGGAAAGTGTCGCCCTGCAACCGGCGCTGGACGATGCGCTGGCCTTGCTGGCCAAACGCCGACGCAGCATGGAAGTGGAATTGATCCGCGACTTGCCCGCCGCGACGCTTTGGGTCGAGGCCGGGGAAACCCGTCTGCGCCAGGTGCTCGGCAATCTGCTGGCCAACGCTCTGGACGCACTGACCGAAAAAGGTCCGCCGCGCAAACTCTGGCTGAGTGCCCAATCCACAGCCGAAGGCGTCAACCTGTACATTCGCGACAACGGCCCCGGTTTTTGCATGGAAGCCCTTGGTCGCGCCAGCGAGCCCTTCTACACCACCAAGACCCGTACTCAGGGGCTTGGATTGGGCCTGGCGATTTGCGAGACCCTGATGCGCGCCTTCGGCGGTGAACTGTCGTTCGCCAACCACAAGGAAGGCGGCGCGCTGATTACCCTGAAGCTACGCGCAGGCGCGCCGGGTGTGAGCCTGCAACCGTCCGAGGACCGAAGTGCATGACCATCGACAACCGTATCCAGGTCGTGTTGATCGACGACGATCCCCATCTGCGCCAGGCCCTGAGCCAGACGCTGGATCTGGCCGGCCTGAAAATTCTGCCGCTGGCCGAAGCCAAAGGTTTGGCCGGGCAGCTTGAGCGCGACTGGCCGGGCGTGGTGGTGAGCGATATCCGCATGCCGGGGATGGACGGTCTCGAATTGCTGACTGAACTGCATGCCCAGGACCCCGACCTGCCGGTGTTGCTGATCACTGGTCACGGTGACGTGCCGCTGGCAGTGCAGGCCATGCGCGCCGGGGCTTACGACTTTCTGGAAAAACCCTTCGCCAGCGACGCTCTGCTCGACAGCGTGCGCCGTGCCCTGGCCCTGCGCCGACTGGTGCTGGACAACCGCAGCCTGCGGCTGGCCCTGAGTGATCGCAATGAGTTGAGCACGCGCCTGGTCGGGCAATCCGCCTCAATGTTGCGCCTGCGCGAGCAAATCGGCGCACTCGCGGCGACCAAGGCTGATGTGCTGATCCTCGGCGAAACCGGGGCCGGTAAAGAAGTCGTGGCCCGAGCGCTGCACGACTTGTCCAACCGGCGCAACGGTCCGTTCGTGGCGATCAATGCCGGGGCGCTGGCCGAGTCCGTGGTCGAAAGCGAGCTGTTCGGTCACGAACCCGGCGCCTTTACCGGCGCGCAAAAACGCCGCATCGGCAAGTTCGAGTTCGCCAATGGCGGCACGCTGTTCCTGGATGAAATCGAAAGCATGAGCCTGGATGTTCAAGTGAAGTTGCTGCGCTTGCTGCAAGAACGCGTGGTCGAGCGCTTGGGGGGCAATCAACTGATCCCGCTGGATATCCGCATCATCGCCGCGACCAAGGAAGACCTGCGCCAGGCGGCCGATCAGGGTCGCTTCCGCGCCGACTTGTATTACCGCCTGAACGTCGCACCGCTGCGCATTCCGCCGCTGCGTGAGCGGGGTGAAGATGCGTTGGTGATGTTCCAGCATTTTGCCGATGAGGCCAGCGCCCGCCACGGCTTGCCACCCCATGAACTGCAACCCGGTCAGCGTGCGCTGTTGCTGCGCCACACCTGGCCCGGCAATGTTCGCGAACTGCAAAATGCCGCTGAACGTTTTGCCCTGGGTCTGGAATTGGCGCTGGACAACACTGAGCCGCAGTGTGGCCTCGGCACGGCGATAGACGTCGTCAGTGGCGGGTTGAGCGAGCAAGTGGAAAACTTCGAAAAAACCCTGATCGCTGCTGAACTGGCACGTTCCCACAGCTCAGTGCGCAGCGTCGCCGAAGCCCTCGGCATTCCGCGCAAGACCCTGCACGACAAACTGCGCAAGCACGGCTTGAGTTTCGCCGACAGTGGCGCAAGTCCCCAACCCGACGACCTCGATTGAGTGGCCGTCCAGTCATCCATTTCAAACAAGAGGTCAGTGAATGAGCCGCGACAGTCGTCAACTCGAATCCGTCCTGCATCACGACATTCCCCTCACCCGGGAGATGGGCCTCACGGTGCTCGACTGGCATGACCAGCAACTGCGCCTGCGCTTGCCGTTGGAGGCCAACGTCAACCACAAGAGCACCATGTTTGGCGGCAGCCTGTATTGCGGCGCCGTCCTGGCCGGTTGGGGCTGGTTGCACCTGCGTCTGAAAGAAGAAGGCATTACGGACGGGCACATCGTGATTCAGGAAGGGCAGATCAGCTACCCGCTACCGGTGACGGGCGATGCCAACGCCATTTGCCAGGCGCCGGACCCGGTCGTGTGGAAGAAGTTTTTGACCACCTTCCAGCGATACAGCCGAGCGCGGTTGACGTTGAACACTCGGGTGGTCAATGAGGGCAGCGATGAGGTGGCGGTGAGGTTTGTCGGGCAGTACGTGTTGCACCGCTGAACCTGAGGATGCAAAACCCTGTGGCGAGGGAGCTTGCTCCCGCTCGGCTGCGCAGCAGTCGAAAAATGTTGGGGCCGCTTCGCGACCCAGCGGGAGCAAGCTCCCTCGCCACAACAGGTGTCGATCTCAGGACCGCGCGAGCGCCAGCAACTGCTCCCGCCATGCCGCCTTCGCCGGCAAGGCCAGGAAGAATTCATTCAACAGCGACTCCCGCGCCGGATAGCAGAACGGTTCGCCGCTCAGATCCAGCACTTCCCCGCCCGCCCCTTCCAGCACGCCTTGTGCGGCAGCGGTATCCCACTGCGAAGTCGGTGCCAGGCGCGGATAGCAATCCGCCGCGCCTTCGGCCAACAGGCAGAATTTCAGCGAGCTGCCGATATTCGCCAATTGCAATTCGCCAAGGCTGGCGCTCAACCCGACCAGCAAACGCTCCTGCTCCGGGCTGGAATGACGACGACTGGCAACCACAGTGAACGCTTCACCAGGCGCTAAAACATCACGCACCTGAATCGCCACTGGCGTGCCGCCCTTGTCGCCACGCCACGCACCGAGCCCGGCACCGCCGACATAAAAACGACCGTTGGTCGGCATCGAGACCACGCCAAACACCACGCGACCGTTTTCAATCAGGGCAATGTTGACGGTGAATTCTTCGCTGCCGCTGATGAATTCCTTGGTGCCATCCAGCGGGTCGACCAACCACCAGCGCTGCCATCCGGCGCGGACGCTTTGGGGGATGTTGGCGTCTTCTTCCGACAGCACCGGAATGCTCGGGTCGAGTGCGGTCAGGCCCGCGAGAATCAGGTGGTGGGCTGCCAGATCCGCCGCGGTCACCGGGGAGTCATCCGACTTGGCGGTGACGGCCGTGCCCGTGCGCCAGAACGGCAGGATCGCATCGCCCGCCTGCAACGCCAGCTCAACAATCGGCGCCATCAATGGATGAGAAAAGTTCGTCACTGAAACGCTCCACGCTGGGTCAAGAGGTCACGGGCCAGGTACAGCGCCGCCAAGGCACGGCCTTCGGTAAATTGCGGATTCTGCGCCAAGGCCGACAACTCGCGCAGGTTGACCTTGCTCACGCCCATCGGCTCGGGTTCGTCACCCTCCAGGCGCTCTTCGTACAGATCGGTGGCCAACACCACTTGAATTTTCTGGCTCATGTAGCCGGGGGACAATGACAACTCGGTCAAGTGCTCAAGCTGACGCGCGCCGAAACCGGCCTCTTCCTTGAGTTCACGTTCAGCCGCCGCCAGCACGTCTTCGCCCGGCTCGATCAAGCCCTTGGGCAGGGACATCTCATATTCATCGGTACCGCCGCAGTATTCCTCGACCAATACCGCATGTTCGGCATCCAGCATCGCCACGATCATCACTGCGCCGTACCCGGCCCCCTTGCCGACAAGGCGCTCATACGTGCGCTCCACGCCGTTGGAAAAGCGCAGCTTCAGCTCTTCCACGCAGAACAATCGACTGGTGGCGACAATTTCGCGGGCGAGTATGGTGGGTTTCTGGCGCATGCAAAGCTCCTTGGCGTGAACGCGGTACTATAACGCGGCTTTCCCGATTGTTTACGCCAGAAATCTTTCTACCGCCCGAGAAGTTGCCATGCCTTCACTACCCTGGTCCGACATCGATACCGTTCTGCTGGACATGGACGGCACGTTGCTGGACCTGCATTTCGATAACCATTTCTGGCTCGAACATTTGCCCCAACGCTATGCAGAGTTACACAGCGTCAGCCGGGCCATGGCTGAACTGGAGTTGCAGCCATTGTTCGAACGCAATGCCGGCCAGTTGCAGTGGTACTGCCTGGATTTCTGGAGTGCCGAACTGAAATTACCCGTGCGCGACCTGAAACTGGAAACCGCCCATCTGATCGCCCTGCGCCCGGACGCAGACATTTTTCTCGCCGCGATCAAGCAGGCCGGCAAACGCGTGGTGCTGATCACCAACGCCCATCGTGATTCGCTGTCGTTGAAGCTGGAAAAAATCGAGCTGGCACCGTACTTCGAGCGCCTGATCAGCTCCCACGATTACGGCTTCCCCAAAGAAAACCCACAGTTCTGGGACGCCTTGCAAGCCGACATCGATTTCGACCCGGCGCGCAGCCTGTTTATCGACGACACCCTGCCGATTCTGCGCAGTGCACGGGATTTTGGTGTGGCGCATTTGCTGGCCGTACGCGAACCCGACAGCCGCAAAGGGCCGAAGGACACCGCAGAGTTTGCGGCGGTTGAGGATTATCGGGATTTGATTGCAGGGCTGTAGACCTGACACGGTCAATGTGGCGAGGGAGCTTGCTCCCGCTCGGCTGCGCAGCAGTCGCCATTCAGCTGATGCGATCTATCAGAGAGAACGCATTGACCAAATTGGGAGTACTTCGCACTCCAGCGGGAGCAAGCTCCCTCGCCACAGGTTTTGTGTTACTCGGGAATTCGCAGTGTCTGCCCCGGATAGATCTTGTCCGGGTGCGACAGCATCGGCTTGTTGGCCTCGAAGATTTTGTTGTACTGGTTGGCATTGCCATACACGCTCAGGGAAATCGCGCTGAGGGTGTCGCCTTTTTTCACCACCACAAAACGCGCGGCAGCGACCACCGGTCCTGTCACAGTGATCTGATCATCCACACTGCCAACCCCGGCAATGTTGCCCAATGCCAGCAGGATCTTTTCTTTCTCCTCCTGACTCGCGACTTCACCGGTCACGGTGACTTTGTCGCCGTCGACCGTCGCCTGTACATTCGGATTACCCAGGCCAACCTTGCTGATGTGTTCCTTCAACTGCTCACTGGCATTGGCATTGCCCGGCGTCAGTAGATCAATAAGCTTCTCGCCTGCTTCTTTGATAAAGCTGAAAAGACTCATGTTTCACTCTCCTTGGGTTTGGGTTCCAGACATCAAAGCCTAGACCACAGTCGCCCTTTGCGAATTCAACCCGACCAATGACGCCGCTTCCCGCCTGGAGCGAAGATCGACATCCAGCATGCTCGCGCAAGCCTGTTTCGCGATTTATCCGCAATCGCTGGCCGAGCTTGATCGAGCGCATCTATCGGTAGATCAGTAATAGCGATTAGACGCGACATGTTGTCACGCCTAGTCTTAAAGCTGATCAAACCGTCGGTGATGCCATGAACACCAAGCGCCCTGCCTGCGCGGCGCCTGCCCTCGAAACGCCCGCGCCCGCCGCAAGCCAGACATACAGCTACAGCAATCTTGAGTACTCGGAATCGGCCAGCACCGCGCTGGCCGAAGAAGTGGCGCTGGCCATTGCCTTCAACGGCATCAGCCAGGCGGTCATGCTGGTGACGCCCACAGATCTGGAAGACTTCATTGTCGGCTTCAGCCTGGGCAGCGGCATCATCGAGGACGCCACGGACATTTATGACCTGCAACTCAGTGGCTCGGGGTCGGCGCAATACGCGCAAGTGACCATCGCCAATCGCGCCTTCTGGAACCTCAAGCAACAGCGTCGGCAACTGGCCGGCACCAGCGGTTGCGGGTTGTGCGGCGTGGAGGCGGTCGAGCAGGCATTGCCGGACCTGAAAGTTTTACCCGGCGCGCCGCTGCCACCCGCCGAATGGCTCGACGGACTGCGCCAGCGCATTGGAGCGTTCCAGCCGCTGGGCCAGCATTGCGGTGCAGTGCATGCGGCGGTGTTCATGAATGACCAGGGCGAGTTGCTGCTGGGCCGTGAAGACATCGGTCGGCACAACGCCCTCGACAAATTGATCGGCGGCCTGATCCGACAAAAGATCCCGACCGCTGGCGGGCTGGCGATCGTCACCAGCCGTTGCAGCCTCGAACTGATCCAGAAAGTCCTGCGCGCCGGCATTCAGACGCTGGTCAGCCTGTCGGCACCCACCGGCCTTGCCGTGCAATGGGCCCGGCGCCACAACCTCAATCTCATTCACCTGCCGCAAAAGAATGCGCCGCGGGTCTACAGTCCCGCGATGGAGAACCAAGCGTGAGTCAACACCGCCAAGCCGACCAGAAACCCGTCCCTCGCTACAAGCCCTACAGAGGTCCGGCCGGTGGCTGGGGTGCGCTGATCAGTGTGGCCCAGGCCTGGATGACCAGCGACAACGCGCTGAAAAATCTCCGCATAATGCTCAAGACCAACCAGAACGGTGGCTTCGACTGCCCCGGTTGCGCCTGGGGCGATTCGCCGGAAAAGGGCATGGTGATGTTCTGCGAGAACGGCGCCAAAGCGGTGAACTGGGAAGCGACCAAACGCCGTGTCGATGGCAAGTTCTTCGCCAAACACAGCGTCACCTCATTGCTGGAACAAAGCGACTATTGGCTCGAATATCAAGGTCGCCTGACCGAGCCAATGAGCTACGACGCCGAAACCGACCGCTACAAGCCAATCAGTTGGGACGACGCCTTCGCCCTGATCGCCAAACACTTGAACGGCTTGGCGAGCCCCAATCAGGCCGAGTTCTACACCTCGGGCCGCGCCAGCAACGAAGCGGCTTTTTTGTACCAGCTGTTCGTGCGCGCCTATGGCACCAACAACTTCCCTGACTGCTCGAACATGTGTCACGAAGCCAGCGGTGTCGCGTTGGCGCAGAGCGTTGGCGTCGGCAAAGGCACCGTGACCTTCGACGACTTTGAAGACGCCGATGCAATCTTCGTCTGGGGCCAGAACCCCGGCACCAACCACCCGCGGATGCTCGAACCCTTGCGTGAAGCGGTGAATCGCGGCGCGCAAGTGGTGTGCATCAATCCGCTGAAGGAGCGCGGGCTGGAGCGCTTCCAGCACCCGCAGCATCCGATCGAAATGCTCACCAACCGCGACAAGCCGACCAACACCGCCTTCTTCCGACCGGCACTCGGCGGCGACATGGCGATCATGCGCGGCATGGCGAAATTCCTTCTGCTGTGGGAACGCGACGCGCAAAAGACCGGCGCCCCGGCGGTGTTCGATCACGACTTCCTCAATGAACACAGCGTCAACGTGCTGGATTATCTGGCGACCATCGATGACACCCCGTGGGAACAGATCATCGAGCAATCCGGCCTGACCCTCGAGGAGATCGAGCAAGCAGCACGCATGTATGCCAAGGGCAAGAACGTCATCATGTGCTGGGCCATGGGCATCACTCAGCATCGTCATTCGGTGGCGACCATTCAGGAAATCGCCAACCTGATGCTGCTGCGCGGCAACATCGGCCGACCGGGCGCCGGCCTGTGTCCGGTGCGAGGCCACAGCAACGTGCAGGGCGACCGGACCATGGGCATCAATGAGCGTCCGCCAGCGGCGTTTCTCGACGCGCTGGAGCATCGCTTCCAGTTCAAGGTACCGCGCGCCCACGGTCACAACGTGGTCGAGGCCATTCACGCCATGGCCGAAGGCCGGGCAAAAGTCTTCATCGGCCTGGGCGGCAACTTTGCCCAAGCCACCCCGGACAGCCCACGGACCTTCCAGGCGCTGCAAAACTGCGACCTGACCGTGCAGATCAGCACCAAGCTCAACCGCAGCCACCTGACCCACGGCAAAGACGCGCTGATCCTGCCGTGCCTGGGCCGGACTGACATCGATATCCAGTTCGAAGGCCCGCAAGCGGTGACCGTCGAAGACTCCTTCAGCATGGTCCACGCCTCCAACGGCCAGTTGCAGCCGCTGTCGAACCAGATGCGCTCGGAGCCGGCGATCCTCGCCGGGATCGCTGCTGCGACGCTGGGCAGCCATCCGGTGGACTGGAACTGGCTGGTGGCCGACTACGGCCGCATCCGCGACCTGATCGCCGACACCCTCCCCAACTTCAAAGACTTCAACGAGAAGATCAAGCACCCGGGCGGTTTCTACCTCGGCAACAGCGCCGGTGCGCGCAAATGGAACACCGCGTCGGGCCGGGCCACTTTCAAACCCAACAGGTTGCCCAAGGATCTGGTCCACGAGCGCACCCGCGCCACCGGCGTGCTGCCGGACCTGATCATGCAATCGATGCGTTCCCACGATCAGTACAACACCACGATCTATGGCCTTAATGACCGATATCGCGGCGTGAAGGGACAACGCGATGTATTGTTCGTCAACGAAGCCGACATCATCCGCCTGGGCTTCAAGCCTGGTCAGAAGGCCGACATCGTTTCGATCTGGGACGATGGCGTCGAGCGCCGGGTGAAAGGCTTCACGCTGCTGGCATTCGACATCCCGGCCGGGCAAGCGGCGGCGTACTATCCGGAAGTGAACCCGTTGGTGCCACTGGAAAGCATCGGTGATGGTAGCCATACACCGACGTCGAAGTTCGTGGCGATCCGCCTGGAGGCGGCGAGTGACTCAGGGTTGATTATGGCCCGGTCGGCGTAACGCAAAATTAAAAAATCGCAGCCTTCGGCAATCCCTGCAGGAGCTGCCAAAGGCTGCGATCTTTTAAATTCTTGATGGGCCACGCAAAAACATTTCAATCGCCCACAAAAAAGGCCGTTTTCAAATGAAAACAGCCTTCGGGAATAAGTAAAAGACCGGCGAAAAAAAGTTAAGTTCCATCCAGAAAACAGTAACTTGCACAATTGTATACAAGTCGTGTTATTCGTCGGATTTCGATTGTCACGCACAATTCGGAGCCTCAGGATCGCATCGTCATCCCCTTGAGGTTCCCCCATGAAGTACTCCTCGATTCTCTTGTTGTCCCTTGGCCTGGTCAGTGGCATTGCCTCTGCTGGCGGCACCACCGAAGCTGGTGTGGGCGGCGCATTGGGCGGGGTTCTAGGCTCGGTCGTCGGTCAGTCGTTAGGCGGCAATACAGGTTCCACCATCGGTGCTGCCCTGGGTGGCGCGGGTGGTAGCGCAGTCGGCGCAAACAAACACAGTCGTGGCGAAGCCGCCATTGGCGGTGCGTTGGGTGCTGCGGGCGGTAACGTGGTCGGCCGCAGCGTGGGCGGCACCACCGGCAGCCTGATCGGCTCCGCAGCGGGCGGCGGTGCCGGTGGCGCACTGGGTAACTACATGGGCAAAGAGTACGACAATGATAATGATCACGACGACGATCATCGTTCGTATCGCAGCCATAATGACCGTCGTTACTACCGTGACGGCCATCCGGGCCGTGGCCATGCCTATGGTCATCGCAAGCACCACAAGTACCACCGCGACTAACGCCTCGAGCGCCTCGCTGGTGAGTACAACAAAAATCGCAGCCCAAGGGCTGCGATTTTTTTTGCCTTACTGAACCACCAGACGCTCCAGCGCCCCGCGCAACCCTGCAGGAATCGCCACGGGTTGATTCGACCCACGATCGACAAACACATGCACGAAGCGCCCCGCCGCGCAGGCCTCGTCTTCTCCCTGCTTGAACACGGCCAGTTCGTATTGCACCGAACTGTTGCCCAACTTGCCCACCCGCAGACCGATCTCGATCCGGTCCGGGAAAGCGATGGACGCAAAGTAATCGCAGGCTGAGCTCACCACGAACCCCACCACCTCGCCATCGTGGATATCCAGACCACCGACTTCGATCAGGTAGGTGTTCACCGCGGTGTCGAAAAAGCTGTAGTAGGTGACGTTGTTGACGTGACCGTAGGCGTCGTTGTCATGCCAGCGCGTGGTGACGGGCTGGAAGTGCGGGTACTCGGTGCGATGAGGCATCAGTGTTGATTCCTGAGTGGGTTCGCCAGTCTACGGCGAAAAACCGAGTTGAACTCATCGCGAGCAGGCTCGCACATTGCCAAAATCTGCGGGCAACCTGGATCAACTGTGGGAGCCAGCCTGCTGGCGAAGGCGTCCTCGCGGGCGCCACATCAATCACTTGTCAGCAAAGCCCTTGCCAGCCGCTGCCAGCTCACCAATCACCCGCGCCGGATTCCAGTGATCACCCTGGCGTGTCTCAAGGTCTATCAAGCGCCGGTGAATATCCGCCAACCCCTGCTGATCCGCCCAGGCCATCGGCCCGCCCTTGTCTGCCGGGAAACCGTACCCGTTGAGGTAAACCAGGTCGATATCGTGGGCCGATCCGGCGATGCCTTCCTGAAGGATCTTCGCCCCTTCGTTGACCAGTGCCAGCAAGCAGCGCTCCAGAATCTCTTCCTGGCTGATCTCGCGACGCTGGAACCCCAGCCCTTCGCTGACTTCCAGCACCAACGCATCGACCAGAGGATCATGTTCGGCCTGACGACTGCCCGGCTCATAGTGGTAATAGCCGTTGCCACTCTTCTGACCAAAACGCTCCATCTCGCACAACCGGTTATCCACCTGAACCTCAGGTGCATCCTGACCGACACCGGACAGTTGTCGGGAACGCCACTGCAAATCGACACCGACCACGTCGAACATGCGGAACGGCCCCATGGCGAAACCGAAACCTTGCAGCGCCGCATCCACCTGATAGGGGTAAGCCCCCTCCAGCAGCATTTTTCGCGCCTCCAGCACATAGGTATTGAGCATGCGGTTGCCGATGAAACCGTCGCAGTTGCCCGACACCACGCTGACCTTGCCCATGCGTTTGCCCAGTGCCAGCGCAGCGTCGATGACCGCCGGTGCAGTCTGGGCGCCACGGACGATTTCCAGCAGTTTCATGATGTGTGCCGGGCTGAAAAAATGCAGGCCAAGGACTTGTTGCGGCCGGCGAGTCACCGCCGCAATGGCGTCGATGTCCAGTGCCGAGGTGTTGCTCGCCAGAATGGCTTCGGGCTTGAGCAGACCGTCCAGCTCGCGGAAGATTTTCTGCTTGAGCTCAAGGTTTTCGTACACCGCCTCGATGACCAGATCAACATCGCGAATGGCCGCGTAATCGGCGGCGGCAGTGACCCGAGCGATACGAGCGTCTGCTTCAGCCTGATCGATTCGCTCCTGCCGCACGTTGTGGGCGTAGGTGTCTGCTACGGTGACCAATGCCTGCTCGAGCATCTGTGGATTGTTATCAACCCATTGCACTGCTACCCCGGCGTTGGCCAGGCACATGACAATGCCTCGGCCCATGGTGCCCGCGCCAATCACGGCTGCGCGCTGAATATTCGTCGGCGTCTGGCTCATATTGTGTTCTCTTGTTGGCGATCCTAAGACAGCCCCCACCATAGTCAGCCACAACGTTTTTTTGAAATTTATTCCTGTGATGAGCAACATTCAGCGGATGGATGTGGCCTGCTACAGATGCCGCTCGGCCCACGCCCGCACCTCGGCATACGGATAATCCTCCAACGCCGCAAACCCCGGAATCGCCCGCGCCTTGAGCTTGGTGAACAGCGGCACGCTGATACCGCACAAGAATCTTGTCGTGCGTTCAGCCGAGGGTGCGCTGCCCGTGTGCTGCTCGTGCTTGTGGATAAAATTGCCACACAACGCCTCGAAGTTTTTATCCACAAGCGCCGGCAACGCCGGTGGTGCCGATAACCGCGCCACATGCCCGTGACACACCGAACAATGCCCGCATTGCTGTGGCGCATTTTCGTCACCGAAGTACTCGGCCAGGCGATAACCCAGGCAGCGTTCGGTAGCGAACAGATCCAGCATCGCGTGAATCCGTGCAATCTCGGTGTGTTCGTGTCGGCTGAAGCAGGCGTGCAGTTCCTCGCTCAACGCGGCACTGTCAAAACCGCTTTGCAGCAGGCTGTAGACCTCGGTCATCTGCTTGCTTTCCAGCTCGACCCAACCCTTTTCCTGAAAGTAATCCAGTGCTTTGACCACTCGATTTCGCTCGGCTTGATGATGTTCATACAGCGCGTCGAAATTCACCGTGGCCCAGGTTCTGGCACGGCTGGAGGTCTGGATAATGGCTGCGACAAAATCCCTGCGCTCACCCTCGAAACGTGCCAGCAAGGCATCGGGTTCCAGCAAGTACTTGAATCGGTACTCCGCGTAATAGGCATAGCGCGGGGCAATAATTCCACGCAGCTCCAACTGCACCAGCAAGGTTTTGAGCGGGAGCTGACGGATGTTGCTCTGGTCGGCCAGCGGTCCCAGCAAAAACTCCCATTGTCCTTCCGGGGCGCAAGCTTGCAGTTCGTCGAGCACATGGCGGATGCCATCCAGCTCAGGCGTATCGCCGTAGACGAAGTTTTCCAGCACGTTGAGGCTGTCGCGGTTGGCCAGTACCAGGCAATCGGACGGCTGGCCATCGCGTCCTGCGCGGCCGATTTCCTGGCTGTAGTTTTCGATGGATTTGGGCAGGTCGAAATGCACCACGTTGCGGATGTCGCTTTTATCGATGCCCATGCCGAAGGCGATGGTGGCGACGATGCAACCGGACTGCCCGCCCATGAAGCGTTTCTGGATACCGTCGCGCTGGTCGTGGGGCAAACCGGCGTGATAAGCCTCGGCCTGAATGCCATTACGATTGAGGTGCTCGGCAATGTGCTCGGCGGTCTTCTGTAACGTGACGTACACGATGCTCGGTTGGCCGTGGCGCTCAGCCATCCACTCGACGAGGCGACGACGCTTGTCCTGACCCCGCACAGGCTCCACCAGCAGATTCAAGTTGGGTCGATAGAAACCCGTGGTGACGACATCGTCAGCGGCAATGGCGAATTTTGTCTGCATATCCACAATGACTTTGGGTGTCGCCGTTGCCGTCAACAGCAGCACCTGCGGGATATTGAACTGCCGTTGGTAGTCCGGAAGCTTGAGGTAATCCGGACGGAAGTTATGACCCCATTCCGAGATGCAATGCGCCTCGTCCACCACCAACAGCGAGATCGGCACTTGCTGAAGAAAATTGCGGAAGCGCTCGTTCTTCAGGCGCTCAACCGAAATCATCAGAATCTTCAATTCACCGGACTTGGCGCGGGCCATCACGTCGCTGGCGTCATCGCGACTCTGGGCCGAATCGATGCTGCCCGCAGCGATGCCATGACGTTGCAGGAACGCCAACTGATCCTGCATCAACGCCAGCAACGGCGAGACCACCAGCGTCAGGTGTGGCAACAGCACGGCCGACAATTGATAGCACAGGGATTTGCCGGAACCGGTGGGAAAAATGGCCGCCGCCGAGCGCCCCGCCAGCACCGCGCTGACCGCCGCTTCCTGACCGGGCCGAAACTGTGGATAACCGAAAACCTGTTCCAGGGTGTTGTGCATAAGCTGTCACTCCGTTGACCGCTGCGATGAGCAAAGCCTAGTCGGCGATCGCAGTGAGTCGAGAAAAGGTCGGGGGTAAAAACGATACGGGATGATACAGCCATAACCCGCTCCCGCTCGCGCCACAGGTTGAAACACACAGAGCCTTTTGCCATCTCACGCCCCCAGTGCGGCGCAGGTATGTTCTATGACCAACCAGATTCTGCGCGACGTTTTCATCACTGAAGAGGACTGAAACGGGCGCCCCCTTTCGAAGGACCGATCATGTTCCAACCCTATGCTTTTCAATTTGCGCTCCTATTGGCCATGCCTGTGCTGCTCAGCGGATGCCTGACTGTTCCCGAAAAAACCACAATTGCGCCCGACACATTCGAGACACCTGAGTATCACGCTCAAAAGGGGTTGGCGGTCGTGCAGGCGTCACGCCTCTACGCACGCGGCGGCACCGGGCAGGGTGTGACCCTCGCTTTGATTGACTCAGGCCTGAACGCCGAACTTGCAGAGTTTGAAGGCAGGGTGGGTGCCCCCGGGTTTGATTATGTTGAGAACCGGCCGGGGACATTTGACCGCGTCGGTCACGGCACCCAGATGGCCGGTATTCTCGCCGCCAACAAGGATGACCATGGCATGCACGGCGTCGCATTCAATGCGCAATTGATCCCCTTCCGTTTCGGCGACGATAACGAACCCTTTTTCTTTGACAGTGAAATTGCCCGCTCCTGGCAGTCAGGTTTTGACAGCGGCGCGCGGATCTTCAACAACTCCTGGGCCAATGCCATTCCAGCGACGGAACTCACTGAAGCGCGTTACAGCCAGGTCATGCCAGACTCGCTGGTGAAGGCTCGGCAACTGGTTCAAGAAGGTGCCGTATTTGTGTTTCCAACCGGCAATGAACTCAAACGAGAGCCTTTGGCAGAACCGGGCTTGCCCCTTGCCATCCCTGAACTGGAAAAAGGCTGGATCGCGGTCGTAGCGTTGAAAAACGACGGCAGTGCCATCAATGGTAAATCCAATTACTGTGGCGTAGCTGCGGCATGGTGCATCGCCGTTCCCGGTGGGGATTCGGGTGCTGGTCAAGGTTTGTTGACCACAGGCAAGGACGGTAAATACGTGCAAACCGCTGGCACGTCCCCCGCCGCCGCATTGGTCAGTGGCGCATTGGCAGCCGTGCAGAGCCTGTACCCTGAAATGAGCACACAGCAAGTTCGCGACCACGTGCTGGAAACTGCAAACCGGACAGGTCTTTACGCCAACAGCGAAGCCTATGGTCGAGGATTACTGGATCTTGAAGCAGCATCGCGACGTCTTCCCGCACCTGGGACCGATTGAATCCTGATCGTCGACGCATCCAACAGTTTTTTCTGCTCAGCTCGTAGGAATCGTTACCCGAAAAAGCGTTCATCAATCAAACCAATGGGGGGCGTAGGAGCATTCCCCTATCGGTGTAAACGCCCTACAAAACCTGTCGATAGCGGCCGTATTGCTCTGATGCGCCGCTCTCTTCATAGTTTTTGCGCGGCTGAAGATACTGTGGCGGCCTGCCGGAGTGACCTCCGATTTCTCACAGGACCGACATCAATGCCCCCGCTGAACACAACGACCGAACGCTACCAGTCACTTACATCCAGCTACAGCGAAACCCCGGTGCTGGTCATCGACACCGAGGCCGATCCCTACGAGATCCTCGATGCCGCCCGCCAGCGCATCCGCGCCGCCAGCGACCTGCTGGAAACCTTGTATTGCCTTTGCTTCAAACAGGCCGACGCGAGCGACATCCCGAAAATCGTCAGTGCCCTGTATCTGCTGACTCAGGACGGCAACGACCTGCTCGACATCGCCCGGCAACGCCTGCCGAAACTCACCGTCTGAAGAACACCACACCCCCTGTAGGAGCGAGCCTGCTCGCGATGAACGATAACGCGGTGCACTGTGGATAAGTCCGTCAGCAATGCCCTATCAAAGCTTCGGCAAGGTCCTACAAAAGAAGACACCTTGTCGGCTATCGCCAACCAGTGACTCAAACCTATAGTCCGGACTGTCGCTGCCAAATCAGCGACTCGGGCTTGGTCACTCGAATAAGAGAGAACGCACATTTCCACTTACTAGAGGTTTTCTTCAGTGGCCACACTAAATCCATTTCAAAATCGATATCGTCCACTCAAAACGAACTTAACCGACACCCCGCCCCTGATCATCGACACAGAGGCCAACCCGCAAGACATCCTCGAAGCCGCCCAGCAACGCATGCTGAACTGGAAAGCGCCGGCCTGACGTCATCTGCAGATCGCGCCTACGTATTACGCAGGAGCGATCAAGCAGTAAGATCTGCTGCAACGGAAAACAAAGCATTGAAGTCGCCATCGAGCATACGAGGCAGCCATGAGCAGATTTTTCGATGAGCTAATGGATTGCGTTCAGGAGATGAACGAAATCCTGAGCGATAAACACCGGTTTCAATCCTTCCCCTCATGTCCAACGACCAATAAGATCCATCCAGGCCCAACCGGACGCTCCGCCATGAACCTCGCCCCCGACCTCCCCGACGACCACGTGATGCAGCAACTCCTGCAACTGCTGCACGAAGAACTCGGCTTCCCCGAGCGCAAAACCATAAGCCTCAGCACCTCGATCAACTTCGACTTGGGGTGCAACGGAACAGACGCCCAGCACCTGATCGAAACCCTGGAAAACCATTTCGCAATCGACTTCGTGGATTTCGACAGTTACCGCTATTTCCAGCCTGCCGGCCCTGATGTGAATCTAAAGCGCAAAGCCAAAGGTCGCGGTGAGAAGGTGTCATTGACCATCGGCATGCTCTACCAGGCCATCAAGGCCCAACGCTGGGACACGGATGAGCTCGAAGGCCTGTAACGGCCCGAGGCATTCTGGCTTGCCCGCTAAAAACCGAATTTTGCGCACAAAAAAGCCGCCCCGAAGGGCGGCTTTTTCGTTAGCTCAAACCAACACTTACAGCTTAGGACCCGCAGCCTTGATCGCGTCGCTCACTTCGAACTTCTTGAAGTTCTCGATGAACAGGCCGGCCAGTGCTTTGGCGGCTTCGTCGTAGGAGGCTTTGTCTTCCCAGGTGTTGCGTGGGTTCAGCAGGCCAGTCTCAACGCCCGGTACGGCCACTGGCACGTCGAGGTTGATGGTGTCCAGGTGCTCGGTCTCGGTACCGATCAGCGCGCCGCTCTGGATCGCTGCGATCACGGCACGGGTGGTCGGGATGTTGAAGCGCTTGCCGACGCCGTAGCCACCGCCGGTCCAGCCGGTGTTGACCAGGTAGACCTTGGAGCCGAAGCCGCGGATGCGCTTGATCAGCAGTTCTGCGTATTCGCCAGCCGGACGCGGGAAGAACGGTGCGCCGAAGCAGGTGGAGAAGGTCGACTTGATGCCGCTGCCCGAACCCATTTCAGTCGAGCCCACCAGTGCGGTGTAGCCGGACAGGAAGTGGTAAGCCGCTTGTTCTTCGTTGAGGATCGACACTGGCGGCAGTACGCCGGTCAGGTCGCAGGTCAGGAAGATCACAGCGTTCGGCTCGCCACCGAGGTTCTGCTCGGAACGCTTGGCAACGTGCTCCAGCGGGTAGGCGGCGCGGCTGTTCTGGGTCAGGCTGACATCGGCGTAGTCGGCGTGCTTGGCATCGTCGATAACGACGTTTTCCAGGACTGCGCCGTGCTTGATGGCTTTCCAGATAACCGGCTCGTTCTTCTCGGACAGGTCGATGCACTTGGCATAGCAACCGCCTTCGATGTTGAACACCACGCCTTCGCCCCAGCCGTGTTCGTCGTCACCGATCAGGTAACGGCTTTCGTCGGCGGACAGGGTGGTTTTGCCGGTGCCGGACAGACCGAAGAACAGGGTCACGTCGCCTTCTTCGCCGATGTTGGCGGCGCAGTGCATAGGCAGTACGTCAGCGGCCGGCAGCAGGAAGTTCTGCACCGAGAACATCGCTTTCTTCATCTCACCGGCGTAACGCATGCCGGCGATCAGCACTTTCTTCTGTGCGAAGTTGAGGATCACGCAACCGTCGGAGTTGGTGCCGTCACGCTCTGGCACGCATTCGAAGTTGGCAACGTTGAGCACTTGCCATTCATCACGGCCAGCCGGGTTGTACTGGGCAGGGTTGATGAACAGGCAACGACCGAACAGGTTCTGCCAGGCAGTCTGGGTGGTCATCTTCACGGCCAGGTAGTGCTCGGAAGCGGCACCTACATGCACGTGGGAAACGAAGTGTTCTTGCGCGTTGTTGAATGCCTCAACGCGGTCCCACAGGGCATCGAACTTGTCGGCCGGGAACTTGCGGTTGATCGGGCCCCAGGCAATGGCGGCCGAAGTGGATGGCTCTTCAACGATGAAACGGTCGACTGGCGAACGGCCGGTACGGTGACCGGTACGAACAACCAGTGCGCCGGTATCGGCAAGCTCGCCTTCACCGCGGTTGAGGGCTTCTTTAACCAGATCATCAACACTCAGATCGGTGTACACGGCGTTATTGGCTTGCGTCATGAGGTTCCCCGTCGGCCAGTGGCCGAGTGCTCCAAACGTTTTTGTAGTAGAAAGTCGTGCACTACTACCGCGAAAAAAGTGGGCCGGATTATGCCAGAAAAGGCCAAAAAAAGTAGGCCCCTCCTGTCGTAACGGCGTTAATCCGGCACTTGCCAGTGAATTTACCTGCGCTGAACCGTTTTAGTGACGGGTATCCGACGGCGTCTCGATGCCCGCGCCGGCGAACAATTGAGTGACATCGGCGGCATCAAACAGGTAGCGCTGGTTGCAGAACTGGCAATCGATCTCGATGTTGCCACCGTGTTCGACGACCAATTGCTGCGCGTCTTCCATACCCAGACTGACCAGTGCATTGGCCGAACGTTCGCGCGAGCAGCTGCAGCGGAAACGCAACTTCTGCACGTCGAACAGACGCACCTGCTCGTCGTGATAGAGGCGGTGGAGCACGGTTTCGTTGTCCAGGCTCAGCAGCTCATCGGCGGTCAGCGTACCGCCCAGGGTGGTGATGTGCTGCCAGCTGGCGGCGCGTTCGTCGTCGTCTTTCAAACGGTCGGCGGGCAGTTGTTGCAGCAACAGGCCACGGGCACGACGGCCATCGGCGCAGAGCTTGATGCGGGTGCCAATCTGCTGGGACATGACGAAGTAGTTGGTGAAACAATCGGACAACGTTTCGCCATCCAGATCGACGACGCCCTGGTAGCGCTGACCCCGTTTCGGGTCGACGGTCAATGTCAGCGAACCATCCGGCATCAAGTCAGCCAGGGTCGCGTCAGGGGCGATGCGGTCCGCCTCGTAACGGGCCAGGCCGCGGATGTCGCGCTCGCTGGAGCACTCGATCATCAACAGCGGAATCGGGCCTTCGGAGCGTGCCTGCAGAATCAGCAAGCCATCGAACTTCAATGTGCCGACCAGCAACGATGCGGCCGCCATCAGCTCTCCGAGCAATTGCGCGACAGGCTGCGGGTAGGCGTGTTTGGCCAGGACTTCGGCGTAGCTGAGCTCCAACGAGACCAGCTCGCCACGGGTGTCGCTGTCATCGAAGATGAAGCGTTGGGTGAAGTCGTTATCCGCTTGGTCGGTCATAGGTCTGGGTATCTGAAGTGATGAAAAAGATGACGGGAGCAAGGAAGTTTACCTGCGCCACCCCTTTGGGCGCGCAATGTTCCGCCAATGAAGACATTTTATGAACAATCCGGAGCTGATCCAAGGGAGGTGGAACATGCACCAACGGATTGCGGCCAATCTGTTTATGGCCTACAGGTTCGGCGTCGTGGGTAATTTTCGACGAGCGGCGATCTGCGCAACTCACCTGATATGGATGCGCAATCGCCTGATTGCAAGAATGAAAGCTCTTGAAAAGATCGCAGGCTGCGAACTTCAGTCGTCGTTGCTACTGCCACGAAACTTGAACAGATCCCGGCGCTGCTTCTTGCTCGGCTTGCCGTCGGTGCTCACGCCCAAGGCGCCTGCTTTGCGTTGCGCCGCGGCCTCTTCGCGCTTGGCGATGCTGGCCAGGGTTTCGGCATACAAGGTTTGTGCCTGCGGTGCGCCACGGCGCACGATCGACAACGCCTGGACCACCACCGTACGCTCCTCGAAACCGGAACGAATCACAAATTCGTCGCCGATGCGCGGCTCCTTGCCCGGTTTGCAACGCTCGCCTCGACAATGCACCTTGCCGCCTTCAATCGCCGCCTTGGCCAAGGCACGGGTCTTGTAAAAACGTGCAGCCCACAGCCATTTGTCGAGGCGGACTTTGTCATCCTCTTCGCTTTTTTGTGCCATGGAATGTCCTCACTCTGAAATATTGGTGAACTGTACTACCGTTTCTCTCGTGCCAAGAATTTCGTCGTCCCGGACTACAATGCTGACATTCCATAACCTCCCCCGCGAGGCTGGAAAACCGGGCAGCGAATATCTGTCGCCTTTTACCCATTATTCTGCGTGAATACCGCGAACTCGGCCGCCTGAGGCCACCGCGGTTTCCACCGACTGAGCCATTTTGAAGACATTTGACCATTTGACCGTTGTCGGTCTGCGCGAGTGGGTGGCGCTCCCTGATTTGGGGGTTGCCGGTCTTCGGGCAAAAATCGACACCGGCGCCAGCACCTCCAGCCTGCATGCCACCGATATCGAGACGTTCGAGCGTGACGGTGAGCAATGGGTGCGCTTCACGGCGCATCTGGGCACCATGGTGCAACTGCGCCACCGCCGCTGCGAAGCGCCGCTGGTGACGATGAAAACCATTAAAAGCTCCAACGGTCATGCGCAGGTGCGATACGTGATCAGCACCACCCTGGCGCTGGGTGACCGGGTCTGGCGAGTCCAGTTCACACTGGCTTGCCGCAAGTCCATGCGCTATCGCCTGCTGCTCGGTTCCAAAGCCCTGATCGACGGCCAGTTGGTGGTCAATCCGGGCATTAAATATGTACAAGACAAGCCGGTGTTCCCGGTATCTACCTCCTCCACAGGTGTTGCATGAAGATCGCTGTGCTGTCGCGGAACCCGCGTCTGTATTCCACCCGCCGCCTGGTTGAAGCCGGTACTGAACGCGGCCATGAAATGGTGGTGGTCGACACCCTGCGCGCCTACATGAACATCGCCAGTCACAAGCCGCAGATCCACTACCGTGGCAAACCGCTTGAAGGTTTTGATGCGGTCATCCCGCGGATTGGTGCGTCGGTCACGTTTTATGGCTGTGCGGTGTTGCGCCAGTTCGAAATGATGGGGGTGTTTCCACTCAACGAATCGGTGGCCATCGCCCGCTCGCGGGACAAACTGCGTTCGTTGCAATTGCTGTCACGCCGGGGCATCGGCTTGCCGGTGACCGGGTTCGCCCACTCGCCGGACGACATTCCCGATCTGATCGAAATGGTCAACGGTGCACCGCTGGTGATCAAGGTGCTGGAAGGCACCCAAGGCATCGGCGTGGTGCTGTGTGAAACCGCCACGGCGGCGGAATCAGTGATCGAGGCGTTCATGGGCCTCAAGCAGAACATCATGGTTCAGGAGTACATCAAGGAGGCGGGTGGCGCCGACATTCGCTGCTTCGTGGTCGGTGACAAAGTCATTGCCGCGATGAAGCGTCAGGCCAAGCCCGGCGAGTTCCGCTCCAACCTGCACCGTGGTGGCAGTGCGAGCCTGATCAAGATCACGCCGGAAGAACGCATGACCGCATTGCGTGCGGCAAAGGTCATGGGCCTGGCGGTGGCGGGCGTGGATATCCTGCGCTCCAATCACGGACCGCTGGTGATGGAAGTGAACTCGTCGCCTGGGCTTGAGGGGATTGAGACCACCACCGGGAAAAACGTGGCCGGGATCATCATTGAGCATCTGGAGAAGAATGGCGGGCCGAATATGACCCGGACCAAAGGCAAGGGATAAAGCAAAAAATCGCAGCCTGCGGCAGCTCCTACAGGGGTACACGTTGCTCTGTAGGAGCTGCCGCAGGCTGCGATCTTTTCAGCCGTTAAACCGCATCCCGCGGCAACATCAACCCCAGCGGCAACCGCACCCGCGCTTCCAGCCCGCCGCCCGAACGGTTGCGCAGTTCAACGTTGCCGCCATGCATCGAAGCAATCCGCTTCACAATTGCCAACCCCAATCCGGTGCCCTTGCCACCCCGGGCACGGTCGCCCCGAGTGAACGGGTTGAAAATCGCCTCCAGCTCCGACGGATCGATCCCGGCGCCTCGGTCCATGACGCTCAGCACCACGTACGGTGCGGCGGTGTCACCGGAGACATACGCCGCCACTTCCACACCGCTACCGGCATGATGAAGGGCGTTGCCGATCAGGTTGTTGAGTAGACGTTTCATCGATACACGCCGCAGCGGAAACGGCTGGATCGGCTCCAGGCGCAAGCGCACTTTTTCTTCGTTCTGGTTGTACGGCGCGGCGACTTCGCGGACCAGATCGCTCAGGTCAACCTCTTCCACCGTCTCGTCGCGTCCGTCACGAATGAACGCCAGGAACTGGTCAAGAATCGCATCCATGTCTTCGATGTCACGCACCATGTCGTCCGTCAGGTCGGTGCGGTCGCCCATCAACTCCAGCGACAGGCGCAATCGGGTCAACGGCGTGCGTAAATCGTGGGAGACCCCGGCCAACATCAGCTCTCGCTCGCGACCCGCCTGCTCGACGTCTTCTGCCATCTGGTTGAAGGCGCGATACACCTCCGTCATTTCACTCGGCGTGTCACTGATCGGCAGGCGCACGCTGCGCCCCTGGCCGAGTTGCCGTGCGGCATACACCAGACGTTTCAGGGGTTGATTGAGCTGGCTGACGAAGATCCACGCCGACGCCGTGGACAGCAAACCGATAGCCAGGAACCAGCCAAGCACGTTCCAGATTTTCTGGCCGCGCAACGGATGCGGGTACAACGGCACTTTCAACCAACCGTCGCCCAGGCTCGGTGCCCGGACCCACAGCGCCGGTGGCGAATGCATGCGTAATCGCACTTCGGTGTCGGCCCCCAGCTCTGCCTGCATCTGCCGCTGATAGATCTCGCTGTAAGGCCAGTGCTGTTCGCCTTCCGGAACACCCGCGCCCACCACCCGGATCAGGGTCGCGGCTTCGGCAATCTTGTCACGGTTGTTTTCATCGGCGGCCCAATAGGCGCGCAGCGTCAGGGCGACGCCGTGGCTGTATTGACGATCCACCAGCACGTCTTCGTTCATCAGCAGATAAACCAGGGTCAACGCCTTGGAAAACAGCACGACGATGAGCACCAGCCAAAGGGTGCGGGAGAAGAAGCTCTGGGGGAACCAAATGGGGGTTTTCATGGATAACCGTTACACACTTGCAGGAGCGAGGGATGCTCGCACATTGCAGATCGCGAGTCTGCGGGCAATGTCATTTGACTGACTTGCCCGCACAACCCGCCCCTACAAATCGCCGATCACTTGGTGGCGGCGCCATCCGGAACGAACACGTAACCCACACCCCAGACGGTCTGGATGTAACGCGGTTTGGATGGATCGGGTTCGATCATCCGGCGCAGACGGGAGATCTGCACGTCGATGGAACGCTCCAGGGCATCCCATTCGCGGCCACGGGCCAGGTTCATCAACTTGTCGCGGGTCAGCGGCTGACGGGCGTTCATTACCAGTGCCTTGAGTACCGCGAACTCACCGGTGGTGAGCATGTGCACTTCTTCACCGCGCTTGAGTTCGCGGGTGGCCAGGGACAGCTCATAGTCACCGAAGGTCACGCTTTCGTCTTCGCTGCCCGGCGCGCCTGGCACCGGTGCCGACTGACGACGCAGGACGGCTTTGACACGTGCCATCAGCTCATCGGGGTTGAACGGCTTGGCCAGGTAATCGTCGGCGCCCAGTTCGAGGCCCTTGATGCGGCTCAGCTCATCGCCCTTGGCGGTGAGCATGATGATCGGAATCTGATTGTTCGCGTTGCGCAGGCGGCGGCAGGCGGTCAGGCCGTCTTCGCCGGGCAGCATCAGGTCGAGGACGACCAGGTTGAACACTTCGCGTGCCAGAAGGCGGTCCATTTGCTCAGTGTTCGGTACGGCGCGGGCGCGATAGCCCTTGCTGACGAAAAAACGTTCCAGCAGGCTGCTGAGGCCCGGATCGTCGTCAACAATAAGAATTTTTTCGCCTTCAGCAATGTTTGCAGTGCTGCTCATTGGATGCTCCTTTGATCTCGGCGCGCATTATGGCGTAGCTGCCGTTGTGCGCACCGTGTGCATTGTTAGCAGATTTTTCCTCCAGCGCCAGAAAACCGGCCTTTGCGCCTGCACACCACGATGGCCCCGAATGCCTTAACGCTGGTTATAATGCGCGGCCTTTTGTGTCAGGCAACGTCTGATCGTTACACCGGGCAGCCGCTTTTTATTTTCATCGCACCGGCAGTAATTATTCGATTTCACGGGTCAACGGGTTACCTTTTGATCCAGGTAGCGGCGCAGGCCAGGCCGCTCAACCAGACTCGCCGAGGCCCTATCTCTGCGCCTGCGAGCCTGCTTTCACAATTTGTCAGGTGGTTTTATGGACAGCATCAACAGCCGCATTGCCGAGGAACTCGGTGTACGCCCACAACAGGTCGAAGCGGCCGTCGCGCTACTCGATGAAGGCTCTACCGTTCCCTTCATCGCCCGTTACCGGAAAGAAGTGACCGGCAGCCTCGACGATACGCAGCTGCGTCATCTGGAAGAGCGCCTGCGCTACCTGCGAGAACTCGACGAACGGCGTATCAGCATCCTTGCCAGCATCGAAGAGCAAGGCAAGCTGACCCCGCAACTCGAGCGCGACATCAAGCTTGCCGACACCAAGACCCGCCTCGAAGACTTGTACCTGCCTTACAAGCAAAAGCGCCGCACCAAGGGCCAGATCGCCCTGGAAGCCGGCCTCGGCGACTTGGCGGACGGCCTGTTCAACGATCCGTCCCTGAGCCCGGAAACCGAAGCCGCACGCTTCATCGACGCCGAAAAAGGCGTGGCCGATGTGAAGGCCGCCCTCGAAGGCGCCAAGTACATCCTGATGGAACGCTTCGCCGAAAACGCCAGCCTGCTGGAGAAGCTGCGCAACTACCTCAAGCAGGAAGCCACCCTCAGTGCCCGCGTGATTGCCGGCAAGGAAGAGGAAGGCGCCAAGTTCCGCGACTACTTCGAACACGACGAACCCCTCAAAAGCATGCCGTCGCACCGCGCCCTGGCGATTTTCCGTGGCCGCAACGAAGGCATTCTCAGCTCCGCGCTGAAAGTCGGCGATGAGCTGCCGGGCGCCATGCACCCGTGCGAAGGCATGATCGGCCAGCAATTCGGCATTCAGAACCAGAACCGCGCCGCCGACAAATGGCTGGGCGAAGTGGTGCGCTGGACCTGGAAGGTCAAGCTCTACACCCATCTGGAGACTGACTTGTTGGGCGAACTGCGCGATGGCGCGGAAACCGAAGCGATCAACGTGTTCGCGCACAACCTGCACGACCTGCTGCTGTCGGCCCCGGCCGGCCCGCGCGCCACGTTGGGCCTCGACCCGGGCCTGCGTACCGGCTGCAAGGTCGCGGTGGTCGATTCCACCGGCAAGCTGCTGGATCACGCCACGGTTTACCCGCACGTGCCGCACAACAAGTGGGACCAGACCCTCGCGATTCTTGCCGCCCTGTGCGCCAAACACGCGGTGGACCTGATCGCCATCGGCAACGGCACCGCCAGCCGTGAGACCGATAAGCTCGCCGCCGAGCTGATCAAAAAATACCCGGCGATGAAGATGACCAAGGTCATGGTCTCTGAAGCCGGTGCATCGGTTTACTCGGCATCGGAACTGGCCTCCAAGGAATTCCCGGACCTGGACGTGTCGATCCGTGGCGCGGTGTCGATTGCCCGTCGCCTGCAAGACCCGCTGGCTGAGCTGGTGAAGATCGATCCGAAATCCATCGGTGTCGGCCAGTACCAGCACGACGTATCGCAGCTGAAACTGGCACGCGGCCTGGACGCCGTGGTCGAGGACTGCGTGAACGCCGTCGGCGTGGACGTGAATACCGCGTCCGTGGCCCTGCTGGCACGGATCTCCGGCCTCAATGCGACCCTGGCGCAAAACATCGTCAGCCACCGTGACGAGCACGGCGCATTCAAGACTCGTGCCGCACTGAAGAAAGTCGCACGTCTGGGCGAGAAAACCTTCGAACAGGCCGCTGGATTCCTGCGTGTCATGAACGGCGAAAACCCGCTGGACTCGTCGGCGGTTCACCCGGAAGCCTACCCGCTGGTTCAGCGCATTGCCGCTGAAACCGACCGCGATATCCGTTCGCTGATCGGCGATGCCGCGTTCCTCAAGCGTCTGGATCCGAAGAAATACACCGACGAAACCTTCGGTCTGCCAACGGTCACCGACATCCTTCAGGAACTGGAAAAGCCCGGCCGCGACCCGCGTCCCGAGTTCAAGACCGCCGAGTTCCAGGAAGGTGTCGAAGACCTCAAGGACCTGCAACTGGGCATGATTCTCGAAGGTGTGGTGACCAACGTGACCAACTTCGGCGCGTTCGTCGACATCGGCGTGCATCAGGACGGTTTGGTGCACATCTCTGCACTTTCGGAGAAGTTCATCAAGGATCCGCGCGAAGCGGTGAAGGCCGGTGACGTGGTGAAAGTGAAGGTCATGGAAATCGACATCCCGCGTAAACGCGTGGGCCTGTCGATGCGCATGAGCGACACCCCAGGCGAGAAAATCGACGGCGCTCGTGGCGCACGTCCGGGTTCGGCGCCGCGCCAATCCCAGAACACTGCACCACGCAAGGAATCCACGGCGGCAGCACCGAGCAACAACGCCATGGCTTCGCTGTTCGCCAACGCCAAGCAGTTGAAGAAACGTTGATGGAGATCCCCGCCGGTTACACCGAAAGCGCCTTTTTCAAGCTGCTGGGCTGTCGTTTGCACAGCCTGGAAACCGGGGTCGCGCAAGTTGCCCTGGGCCTGGAACCGAAGCTGCGCAATCGCGGTGGCAAGCTGCACGGCGGGGCCTTGTTCAGCCTGGTGGACATTGCCATGGGGCTGGCCTGTTCCAGCACCCACGGCTTTGACCAGCAGAGCGCAACCATCGAGTGCAAGATCAACTACATCCGCGCCGTCTCGGACGGTGAGGTGATGTGCACGGCGCGGGTGATCCACCCGGGCCGCCGCACGTTGGTGGTCGAAGCCGATGTGATGCAAGGCGACAAACTGGTCGCAAAAGCACAAGGCACGTTCGCTGTCCTGTAGCTAGATGTCATCGATTTGAGTTAATTTCGGCGCTAAGAAACCTGTAGGAGCGAGCATGCTCGCGAAGAAGGTCAACGATAACCAGGGCTGCCAGGATCTCAGCGGCGCCCCTGCCTTCTTCGCGAGCATGCTCGCTCCTACAGGGGTCACGGCTGCTCGATGCAAAAACCAGGCGAAAACGCCAGTTTTAACTTCACCCTTGTAGACCGTCTTGCCCACCCCCATATTGGGGCGACTGACGCGTGAAGGAATCCAACTTGAGCGAACTTCTCAACCGCCGCCTGGCCCTGCTTGGCGAGCGCGCTAACCTCTCTCTGCTCGAACAGTGCCTTCACGGCATCGAACGTGAATGCCTGCGCGTGACTGGCGAAGGTCGCCTGGCGCAAACGCCGCACCCGGAAGAATTGGGTTCCGCGCTGACCAATGAACTGATCACCACCGACTATTCCGAGTCGCTGCTGGAGTTCATCACCCCGGCCCTGCCCGACCCGGCCGATACGCTGGCGAGCCTGGACAGCATTCACCGCTTTGCCTACAGCAAGCTCGGCAACGAGTACCTGTGGAGCCCCTCGATGCCGTGCCCGTTGCCGGCCGAGGAAGACATCCCGATCGCCTATTACGGCACGTCCAATATCGGGCAGCTCAAGTACGTGTACCGCAAGGGCCTGGCGCTGCGTTACGGCAAGACCATGCAATGCATTGCCGGTATCCACTACAACTTTTCCCTGCCGGAAAAGCTCTGGCCGCTGCTCAAGCAGGCCGAAGGTTTTGTCGGCACGGATCGCGATTTTCAGTCGTCGTCCTACATCGCGCTGATCCGCAACTTCCGCCGTTACAGCTGGCTGCTGATGTACCTGTTCGGCGCATCGCCAGCGCTGGACGCCGGTTTCCTGCGCGGTCGCTCGCATCAGCTGGAGCAACTGGACCCGCACACCTTGTACCTGCCATACGCCACCAGCCTGCGCATGAGCGATCTGGGTTACCAGAGCAACGCCCAGGCCGGCCTGACGCCGTGCTACAACGATCTGAACAGCTACACCGACAGCCTGCGCAAAGCAGTCGCCACGCCGTATGCGCCATACGTCGAGATCGGTACGCACAAGGACGGTGAGTGGGTTCAGCTCAACACCAACATCCTGCAGATCGAAAACGAGTACTACTCCAACATCCGTCCGAAACGCGTGACCTACACCGGTGAGCGACCGATTCAGGCGCTGATGGCCCGTGGCATCCAGTACGTCGAAGTGCGCTGCCTGGACATCAACCCGTTCCTGCCAATGGGTATCGACCTTACCGAGTCGCGCTTCCTCGATGCGTTCCTGCTGTACTGCGCGCTGAACGACAGCCCGCTGCTGACCAACACCAATTGCGGCAACGCGACGTCAAACTTCCTCAGCGTGGTCAAGGAAGGGCGCCGTCCGGGCCTGCAACTGCAACGCGACGGGCAACCGGTCGACCTGAAAGAGTGGGCTGGCCAGTTGTTGGAAAACATTGCACCACTGGCCGCCCTGCTTGATCAGAGCCATGGCGGCGATGCCCACAGCAAGGCGCTGGACGCTCAGATGGCCAAGGTCCAGGACCCGTCCCTGACGCCATCGGCCCAGGTGCTCGCGTCGATGGCCGAGCACAAGGAGAGCTTTGCCCAGTTCTCCCTGCGCCAGAGCCAGGCCCATGCGGAGTTCTTCCGCAGCGAACCATTGCCAGCTGAGCAACAGGCGAAATTTGAAGCGCGGGCGCGTTCGTCGCTGGCTGATCAGGTTGAGCTGGAACAGAACGAAGTCGGCGATTTCGATGTGTTTGTCGGGGCGTACCAGGCGAGCATTCTGGCGATCAGTAACTAACCTCGGAAGGTCCTGCGGACCTTATCGCCAGCAGGCTAGCTCCCACAGAGGACTTTCAGTGTTCGCGCAATTGTGTGAACACCCTTGAACCCTGTGGGAGCTAGCCTGCTAGCGATTGACCGCGAAGCGGTCGCTTCTCAATTTTCCTCTCATAAGCTAATTCGAAAAAGTTATTTATTTTCGAATTCTTAGATCATTTAGTCTCTTTCTCACGCCGACATTCGGTCGCCTGACAAGGAGCTTTCTGATGAAACTGACTTTCCCCCTTCGCTTGCTGGCGGCCGCTTCCTTGGCTACCGCGAGCTTTTTTGCCCAGGCGACCGACTTCACTGTCGCCTACCAGACCACCGTTGATCCGGCGAAAGTCGCCCAGGCCGACGGCAGTTACGAAAAGGCCACCAAGGCCGATATCAGCTGGCGAAAATTCGATAACGGCGCCGACATCATTGCCGCCATCGCCTCCGGCGACGTGCAGATCGGCTACCTCGGTTCCAGCCCCCTGACTGCCGCCATCACCCGCAAAGTGCCGGTAGAAACCTTCCTCATCGCCACCCAGATCGGCGCCGCCGAAGCCCTGGTCGCCCGCGACGGTTCCGGGATCAAGACCCCTCAAGACCTGATCGGCAAGAAAATCGCCGTGCCGTTCGTGTCCACCGGGCATTACAGCCTGCTGGCCGCACTGAAGCACTGGAACATCGATCCCTCGAAAGTGACCGTCCTCAACCTCGCGCCGCCCGCGATCATTGCCGCCTGGAAACGCGGCGACATCGACGCCACTTACGTGTGGGACCCAGCGTTGGGTGTCGCCAAGGAGAACGGCAAAGTGCTGATCACCTCCGGTGAACTGGCCAAGTTCGGCGCACCGACGTTCGATGCCTGGATCGTGCGCAAGGACTTCGCCGAGAAGCACCCGGAAATCGTCACCGCGTTCGCCAAAGTGACCCTCGATGCCTACGCCGACTACCGCAAAGACCCGCAAGCCTGGCTCGCCAATCAAAGCAACGTCGACAAGTTGGTGAAACTGTCCGGCGCCAAGGCCAGCGACATTCCGCTGCTGTTGCAAGGCAACGTCTACCCGCTGGCGGCTGATCAGGTGATCACCCTCGGCGCGCCGACCACCAAGGCCATCACCGACACCGCCGCGTTCCTCAAGGAACAAGGCAAGGTCGAGGCCGTGCTGCCGGACTACGCGCCGTACGTCAGCGCCAAGTTCATTACCAACTGATCGGGAGATTTGCGATGGCCTTGCTACAGCTGGAGCGCATCAGCGCACAGTACCCCGGCAGTCCGGAACCGGTGCTGGCGGATATTTCCCTGAGCCTTGGGCCCCAGCAATTGCTGGTCGCCCTCGGCCCGTCCGGCAGTGGCAAGACGTCGTTGTTGAACCTGATTGCCGGTTTCGTCGAGCCCAGTGCCGGGCGCATCACCCTCGATGGCGTACCGGTCAAAGGCCCGAGCGCCGAACGCGGTGTAGTGTTCCAGGACGATGCCCTGCTGCCTTGGCAGGACGTGCTGGCCAACGTCGGCTTCGGCCTGGAACTGGCCGGCATCGCCCGGGACAAACGCGAAATCCGCGCCCGGGAAATGCTCGCGCTGGTGGACCTCTCCGGGTTTGAGAGCCGCCGGATCTGGCAACTCTCGGGTGGCCAGAAACAACGTGTCGGCCTGGCCCGCGCCCTCGCCGCCGACCCGCGTGTGTTGCTGATGGATGAGCCCTTCGGCGCCCTCGATGCCTTCACCCGTGAACAGATGCAAGAGCTGCTGCTGCAAGTCTGGCGGCGCACAGCCAAACCCGTGTTCCTGATCACCCACGACATTGAAGAAGCGGTTTTCCTCGCCACCGACCTGATTCTGCTGGCGCCCAATCCTGGGCAAATCGTCGAGCGTTTGAGCCTCGACTTCGGTCAGCGCTACGCCGCCGGTGAGTCGGCTCGCTCGATCAAATCCGACCCACGCTTTATCGAAACCCGCGAACACGTACTCGCCAAAGTGTTCTCCCAACGCAGCGCCGCCCAGCGGCAGGAGCGCGCATGAGCAGCTACGAAATCCCCGCAGCGACGGCGATCAAACCCGGCGCTACGACAAGTCCGGTCCGTCGCAGCCTGAGCACTCGCTGGATCAGCCTGTTGACGCTGGCCGCCCTCGTTTTCATTTGGTGGGCCGTCACCGCGAGCGGTTTGATCGAACCGCTGTTCCTGCCGCCACCGTCCGCCGTGCTGCAAAAAGGCTGGCTGCTGGTGACCAGCGGCTACATGGATTCGACGTTGTGGCAGCACTTGGGCGCGAGCCTCGGCCGCATTGGCCTGGGCCTCGGTTTCGCAGTGCTGACCGCCGTGCCGGTGGGCATTGCCATCGGTGCCAACCGTGTTGCTCGTGGCGTGCTCGATCCGTTGATCGAGTTCTACCGCCCGATTCCACCGCTGGCCTATCTGCCGCTGATCGTGATCTGGTGCGGCATCGGTGAGTTGTCGAAAGTCTTGCTGATCTACCTGGCGATTTTCGCCCCGATTGCCATCGCTACCTCCACTGGTGTGCGCACCGTCGACCCGGCCAAGTTGCGCGCCGCGCAGTCCTTGGGAGCGACTCGGGCGCAGTTGATTCGCCACGTCATTTTGCCAAGTGCCTTGCCGGACATTCTGACCGGTGTGCGCATTGGCCTGGGTGTGGGCTGGTCGACGCTGGTCGCCGCCGAACTGATTGCCGCCACCAGCGGCTTGGGCTTCATGGTGCAGTCGGCCGCGCAGTTTCTGGTCACCGATGTGGTGGTGCTGGGCATTCTGGTGATCGCACTGATTGCCTTCGCCATGGAAATGGGCCTGCGCGCCTTGCAACGCAAACTGGTGCCGTGGCACGGCCAGGCTCACTGAAAATTGAACAACCCTGTAGGAGCGAGCTTGCTCGCGATTGCTGATCATCAGACGACGATGCTTTGACTGATGCACCGCGATCGCGAGCAAGCTCGCTCCTACAGTTGGTAAACCGGATTGAAGAGAATCATCATGAGTCAGTTGTCCATCACCCCTTTAAGCTCCGCCCTCGGCGCCCAGATCAGTGGCATCGACATCAGTCAGCCGCTGAATGTGGAACAGCGCGATGCCATCGAACAGGCACTGCTCAAACATCAGGTTTTGTTCTTCCGCAATCAGCCAATCACCCCACAGCAACAGGCACGATTCGCCGCCAATTTCGGCGACCTGCACATTCACCCGATCTACCCGAACGTGCCTGAGCAACCCGAAGTGCTGATCCTCGACACCGCCGTCACCGACGTGCGCGATAACGCCATCTGGCACACCGACGTAACCTTCCTGCCGACCCCGGCCATGGGCGCGGTACTCAGCGCCAAACTGCTGCCGGAGTTCGGTGGCGACACGTTATGGGCCAGCGGTATCGCAGCGTATGAAGCCTTGTCGGCACCGTTGAAAAACCTGCTCGAAGGGCTCACCGCCACCCACGACTTCACCCGTTCATTTCCGCTGGAGCGCTACGGCAACACGCCAGAGGCGCTGGCCCAATGGGAAGAAGCCCGGCGCAAGAACCCGCCACTGTCGCACCCGGTGATCCGCACGCATCCGGTCAGCGGACGCCGCTCGTTGTTCGTCAACGAAGGCTTCACCTCGAAGCTCAACGAGCTGTCGGAAACCGAGAGCGAAGCGATTCTGAAGTTCCTGTTCGCCCATACAACACGCCCGGAATTCACCATCCGCTGGCGCTGGCAACAGGACGACATCGCGTTCTGGGACAATCGCGTAACCCAGCATTACGCGGTAGACGACTACCGCCCGGCACGGCGGGTGATGCAGCGGGCGACGGTGTTGGGGGATGTGCCGTTTTTCAGGTAAATATTGAGCCGGTTTCCTGGGTAAACCGGCTTTACCCACCGCTATGCCGACAATTCCCGCAGGGCCGCTGCGGCTAAAAAGCCAGACCTTGAACTGTACCGTTGATCCCGTCTGACGGTCTGATCGATACGCTCGAGCAGTTGCTCTGGCAGCGTGGCATTGAAGCGCACCGACTTGCCGAAATAGGGCGTGATGTCAAAATCGACCACTGCCCAAACCCCACCAGCAAAATCGGGATTATCAAGGTGCGCGTCGATTTCCTGCACCTGCGGCAACGGATCACCGTCGGCAACCAAACCCTCGTAATGTAGAGACAGCGCGTCCTTCACGTTTTCGAGCGCCTGCGCCACCGTACCACCCGCCGAGAAACAACCCGGCACGTCCGGGACGATTACTCCGTAATCAGAGTCGGCATCCTTGTGCAGAACAACCGGAAATTTCATCTCGATGATTCCTTCCTGTGATGTGTCCCTGTCGGGACTTTCATATCCGTTGACGGGTGTCATTTCAGCCCCGCCTGTTTCAATATGCTGTTGATCGTTCCTTTTGGCAGCTCCGAATCAGGATGTTTGTACTGATGATGACTACCTTTCACCGCCACCAGATACCAACCATCTTCTTCGATCATCCTGATCATTTCCCGACTTCGCATGTCCTTCGCCTTTTTCGACATCAACGGCTGTCTACTTTAAGCGCCAAGGCTTGACAACAATACACACCATACACACTCAGTAAAATATTGGCCGAACAAGCCGAGCCTGACCTTCACCCCAGACCGACGGCGCACTTGCACAATCGCACTCGGCAGGCACAAAGTTGCCATGGCATCAAACCGGCGATACCTATCGCAAGGATGGAGCAAGCATGCACACGACGATCATCATCACCTTCGGCCTGGCCCTGCTCGCGATGATGCTGTTCATCGGCGAGAAACTCGGCTTCAGCCGGCAGACCCTGACCTACAGTTTCGTCGTCCTGTGGCTGGCGTTGACGGTCATCAATGGTGCCATTGGCATGGTGACGGCCGGCCAGTCGCTGAGCACGGAATTGGGGATCGGCACAATGGTGTTCAGCATTCCGGTGGCGGCGCTGGTGTTGTTCATGGTGCTGAGCGCCGAGACCTGACTGGCCTCGACGCCCTGCCCCCCGATCAGCGCACCAGATGCAGGAACTGCATGTGCCGTTCGTACTGGTCGAGGATGTCGTTGATGATCTGCTCCTTGGTGTAGCCGACCAGATCGTAGTCCTGACTGCCTTCGCTCAAATGCACTTCGGCGCGGTAGTAACGGCGATTGTTGAGCTGCTTGGAACCCATGCCGCCACGGGCAAACGACGGCGTGAAGTAGCCGCGCATCTGCACTTGATAGACGAACGGATGCTGATCGCCATGGCCGATTTCCAGGCTGACGCTGTCGTTGGCCGGGTCCGGGTGTGTCGCTACGTGCAAACCTTTTTCGATGAACACGGCAGACACTTCTTCAATGGCCGGACGCACCGTCGTATCGAGGAAACGATAAACCTCATCACGCGACGGAAAATGCACCGCCTGGCTCAGGCGCTGACGCCAACCGCCCTTGCCACGCCGTGAGCCGGACACCGGCGCCAACGAGTGCATCTGCGCAATCTGCTTTTGCGACTCCAGATAAAACGCCTTGTGCAGTCCCCACATCATCAGCAGCAAGATCAGCGAGAACGGCAGCGACGTCAGAACCACCGCCGACTTCAGCGCATCGATACTGCCGGAGAACAGCAGCGCACTGGTCACCAGCGCAGTCATCGCACCCCAGAACACCCGCAACCATTTCGGCCCGTCTTCGTCCGGATTACCGCCCTTGGCAGACAGCGTCGACAGCACCACGGTGCCGGAATCGGCAGAGGTCACGAAGAACACGAAACTGATGAACACCGTAATGGCGATGACCGTTTTGCTCCACGGGTAGGTTTCCAGCAGCAGGTAAAGGGTCATCGACGGGTTATCGATGGCCGACATGCCCAGCGCGCTCATGCCGTGGTTGAGCACCTGATCGATGGCGCTGTTGCCGAAGATCGACATCCACGCCAGGGTGAAGCCGAGCGGAATCAGCAGCACGCCGAAGACGAATTCACGGATGGTGCGGCCACGGGAAATCCGTGCGATGAACAGGCCCACGAACGGCGACCACGCAATCCACCAGGCCCAGTAGAACACTGTCCAGCCACCCAGCCAGTCGCTGGGTTTGTCATAGGCGTAAAGGTCGAAACTCTTCATCGGCAACGCGCCGAGGTAGTCGCCGAGGTTCTGGATCAACGTGTTGAGCAAATGCTGCGTCGGCCCGGCGAACAACACGAACAGCAGCAGTGCGCAGGCCAGCAGCATGTTGATGTCGGACATGACCCTCACGCCCTTATCGACGCCTGATACGGCAACGATGATCGCTGCGCCCATCATCAGCGTGATCAGCCCGACTTGAATCCACTGCGTGTGAGCGATGCCGAACAGGTAGTCCAGACCCGAGTTGAGATGGAGTACGCCAAAGCCCATATCGGCACCAAGACCGAACACCGTGGCGATGATGCCGAAACCGTCCACGGCGTAACCGATGGGGCCGTTGATGCGTTTACCGATCAGCGGGTACAGCGCCGAACGCAGGGCCAATGGCAGGTTATGTCGATAGGCAAAATACGCCAGCGCCATGCCGACAAAGGCGAACACACCCCAGCCATGCAGGCCCCAGTGCAGAAACAGGATCTGCATCGCCTGTCGCGCCGCATCCGCCGTGCCCGCCTCGCCTTGGGGCGGTTGGAGCATGTGGGTCAGCGGTTCGGACACGCAGAAGAAAAACAGCGTGATGCTGATCCCGGCGGCGAACAACATGCCGGCCCAGGACAGGTAACTGAATTCGGGCTCGTCGTGGTCGGCACCGAGTTTGATCTTGCCGTAGCCCGATAACGCGGTGACCACCACGAAGACCAGATACAGGGTCATCGCCAACATGTAATACCAGCCGACCGTGTTGGCCGCCCAGTTTTGCGCCGCCAGTAACCAGGCCCCGGCTTGCTCGGGCATGGCGATGACAACAACGCCAAACAACAGAATGAAGCTCGCCGAGAAGTAGAAAACCGGCGGATTCATGCGGACCAGGCCGCTTGGTGGGAGGGACGATGCACTCATGAGCGGTGCACCTCGGGGGGATAAAACGTGGCTGTAGAAATCGGACTCAGCAAAGGCAAGCCTCCTGTTGTGAGCGGGCGGCGAACCACCGGTTTAACTTGAATGAACGTTCAAGTTAAACATACATAGGGGGCTAAGGACTAATCGCAGGGCTCGGCGGTACTGGTTGTACGCTAGCTCAAGGAAGGGCATTACGCGGAATTTAGAGGTGTTCTGCAGGAGCTGGCGCAGGCTGCGATCTTTTGATTTTGGTTGGCGGCGCGCTTGGAAAACCTCGCAGCCTCGTTGCACTCGACAGCTCCTACAGCTGTTACATCCTTACTTCTGCGCCCCATCATCATGCTGCAGATTCGCCTGGGTCAGGTTGCTGCCCGCCGGAACGCTGCGGGTCAACCAGACATTGCCGCCGATGGTCGAACCCTGACCGATGGTGATCCGCCCCAGAATCGTCGCGCCGGCATAAATCACCACGTCATCCTCGACAATCGGATGCCGCGGCTGGCCTTTCTGCAACTGACCGTCCTCATCCGCCGGGAAGCGCTTGGCGCCCAAAGTCACCGCCTGATAAATCCGCACGCGTTCGCCGATGATCGCGGTCTCGCCGATCACCACGCCGGTCCCGTGATCGATGAAGAAACTGCGGCCGATCTGCGCGCCAGGGTGAATGTCGATGCCAGTGGCCGAGTGGGCGATTTCCGCGCTGATCCGTGCCAGCAGCGGCAACCCGGCGCGATACAAATGGTGAGCCAGTCGATGGTGAATCACCGCCAGGATGCCCGGGTAGCACAACAGCACTTCATCGACGCTGCGCGCCGCCGGGTCACCGTGATAGGCCGCCAGCACGTCGGTATCCAACAGGCTGCGCAACCCCGGCAACGCGAGAGCGAAATCCTGAATGATCTGAATGGTCCTGGCTTCGACTTCCGTCTCGGCCTGGGCACTGTGGCGCGCGGCATAACGCAGTTCGAGTCGCGCCTGGGCCAACAAGGCATTCAGCGCCACATCCAGTGTGTGGCCGACATAGAAGTCTTCACTTTCCTCACGCAAGTCCACCGGCCCCAAACGCATCGGGAACAATGCACCACACAAGGCTTCGAGAATCTCCGCCATGGCCGCCCGGGAGGGCAACTCGCGACCACCCTGCTCGCCGCTGGCCCGGCCGTTTTGTGCTCGCCACTGTTCACGTGCCGTGCGCAGCTGGCTGACGATGGTCTGCAATTGCCAATGGCTGGATCGCTCACTCACGGTAAAAGACTCCTTACGGGCGGCCGGACTGTCTGGCCGCACTGACGGCGCCTACTTTACGGCAAGGGTCGCAAGGCAAATTAAGAACCAATTGTGCTGTGGTCAGTTCGTTTGGCTATAAGTGATTGACGGTTGCCGCGACAAATCGGCGTGCCTATAGTCCTGAGATCTTTCACCGCCAGTACGGACCCATGATCAAACAACAGCTCGCCCGTTTTAATCGTCTCGACCTGCTCGGTCAGCCCACCGCCCTGGAAAAACTCGAACGCCTGTCGACGTGGCTGGGCCGCGATGTGTACGTCAAACGCGATGACCTGACGACGCTGGCCATGGGTGGCAACAAGCTGCGCAAACTCGAATACCTGGCCGCCGACGCCCTCGCCCAAGGCGCCGACACCTTGATTACCGCCGGCGCACTGCAATCCAATCACGTGCGCCAGACGGCCGCGATTGCCGCAAAACTTGGCCTCGGCTGCGTGGCCCTGCTGGAAAACCCGCTCGGCACCGACGACAGCAACTACACCGGCAACGGTAACCGCCTGCTGCTCGACCTGTTCTCTGCCAAGGTCGAGCTGGTGGAAAATCTCGACAACGCTGACGAGCAACTTCAGGCCCTCGCCAATCGGCTGCGCAGCAACGGCAAAAAACCGTATCTGGTGCCGATCGGGGGTTCCAATGCCTTGGGTGCGCTGGGTTACGTGCGTGCGGGGCTGGAACTGGCCGAACAGATCAAGGACACCGGCCTGACCTTCGCCGCCGTGGTCCTGGCGTCGGGTAGCGCCGGGACCCACAGCGGTCTGGCACTGGCCTTGAGCGAAGCGCTGCCGGACTTGCCAGTGATTGGCGTCACGGTTTCGCGCAGCGAAGAAGACCAGCGACCGAAGGTCCAGGGCCTGGCTGAGCGCACCGCCGAACTGCTGGGCGTGAGCCTGCCGGCTGCATTCAACGTCGAGTTGTGGGACGAGTACTTCGGCCCGCGCTATGGCGAGCCGAATGCCGGGACACTGGCGGCGTTGAAGCTTTTGGCAAGCCAGGAAGGCCTGTTGCTCGACCCGGTCTACACTGGCAAGGCGATGGCCGGGTTGCTCGACGGGATCGGACGTCAGCGTTTCGATGAAGGTCCGATTATCTTCCTGCACACCGGTGGCGCACCGGCGTTGTTTGCCTATAAGGATTTTCTGACGGGTTGACGCACATTTGTGGAGTGGGGCTTTTGTGGCGAGGGGGCTTGCCCCCGTTGGGGTGCAAAGCCCCCCCTGAAACCTGCGATGCGGTGTTTCAGTTAAGTCTCGGTTGTAGGTTATTTGCGACTGCTGCGCAGCCGAACGGGGGCAAGCCCCCTCGCCACAATGGACTACCCATATATTCATTTAACGCATAACAAATAGAATATTTATTATTTTCCAATCTAACCACGTCATCTTATAGTCACGCCGCAGGCGAATTTGCAGCGAGACGCATAAGCTGCTTTAGGGCACGATATCGCAGTCGTCCAAATCCCGAATTTGCCAACTTTCCTAATGCGTCTTCCATAAGAAAACACAGGGGCTTGTCATGAATTTTTCCGCACTACGTCGAAATCTGCTGGTGGGTTCACTCGGCCTGGCACTGAGCGCCGGCCTGATTGGCCAGGCGGTTGCCGGTGAGCAGCTGCAACAAATCAAGGACAAAGGCGTGATCAACGTCGGCCTTGAAGGCACTTATCCACCGTTCAGTTTCGTCGATGCCGACGGCAAACTGGCCGGCTTCGAAGTCGAGTTCTCCGAAGCCCTGGCCAAAGAGCTGGGCGTTAAAGTCAAACTGCAACCGACCAAATGGGACGGCATCCTCGCGGCGCTGGAATCCAAGCGTCTGGACGCAGTGATCAACCAGGTGACCATCTCCGAAGAGCGCAAGAAGAAGTACGACTTCTCCGTGCCTTACACCGTTTCCGGTATTCAGGCGCTGGTGCTGACGAAGAAGGCCGCCGAGCTGAACATCAAGACTGCCGCCGACCTGGGTGGCAAAAAAGTCGGCGTCGGCCTGGGCACCAACTACGAACAGTGGGTAAAAGAAAACGTACCGACGGCTGACATCCGCACCTACGAAGATGATCCGACCAAGTTCCAGGACCTGCGTGTCGGCCGCATCGACGCCATTCTGATCGACCGCCTCGCTGCGCTCGAATACGCCAAGAAAGCCAAGGACACCACCGCCGCCGGCGAAGCGTTCTCCCGTCAGGAAGCCGGTATCGCCCTGCGCAAAGGCGAGCCAGAACTGTTGGCCGCGGTGAACAAGGCAATCGAAAAGCTGCGTGCCGATGGCACCCTGAAAAAGCTCTCGGAAAAATACTTCAACGCTGACGTCACTCAATAATGGAAGAAGCTTTTCAACTCGCACTGGACTCCGCGCCCTTTCTGCTCAAGGGCGCGTACTACACGGTGATCCTGAGCCTGGGCGGGATGTTCTTCGGCCTGGTGATGGGGTTTGGCCTGGCGCTGATGCGCCTGTCGCGTTTCAAGCTGGTGAGCTGGATTGCCCGCATCTACGTGTCGTTCTTTCGTGGCACGCCGTTGCTGGTGCAATTGTTCGTGATCTATTACGGCTTGCCGCAGTTGGGTGTGGAACTGGATCCGCTGCCGGCGGCCCTGATCGGCTTCTCGCTGAACATGGCCGCGTACGCCTGTGAAATCCTGCGTGCCGCGATCAGCTCCATCGAACGCGGCCAATGGGAAGCAGCGGCCAGCATCGGCATGACCCGTGCACAGACGTTGCGTCGGGCCATCCTGCCGCAAGCCATGCGCACGGCATTGCCACCGCTGGGCAACAGCTTCATTTCGCTGGTCAAGGACACCGCGCTGGCCGCCACCATTCAGGTGCCGGAACTGTTCCGCCAGGCGCAACTGATCACCGCCCGCACCTTCGAAATCTTCACCATGTATCTTGCCGCCGCACTGATCTACTGGGTTCTCGCAACCGTGCTATCGCACCTGCAGAACCAGCTGGAAGCGCGGGTCAATCGGCACGACCAGGAGTCCTGACCCGATGATTGTCGTGGAAAAACTGACAAAACAGTTCAAGGGTCAAGTGGTGCTCAACGGCATTGATCTTGAGGTCAAGGAAGGCGAGGTGGTCGCGATCATCGGCCCTAGCGGTTCGGGCAAGACCACCTTCCTGCGCTGCCTGAATTTTCTGGAGGAGCCTTCCAGCGGCCGGATCAAGGTCGGCGATATCGAAATCGATACCAGCCGCCCCCTGAACCAGCAGCAGAGCCTGGTGCGTCGTTTGCGCCAGCATGTGGGCTTCGTGTTCCAGAACTTCAACCTGTTCCCCCATCGCACTGCCCTGGAAAACGTTATCGAAGGCCCGATCATCGTCAAGAAGATCGCGCACGCCGATGCCGTTGCCCTGGGTAAAAAGCTGTTGGCCAAGGTTGGCCTGGCCGGCAAGGAAGACGCTTACCCGCGTCGTCTCTCCGGTGGTCAGCAACAGCGCGTGGCGATTGCCCGGGCGCTGGCGATGGAACCGGAAGTGATCCTGTTCGATGAACCGACCTCGGCGCTCGACCCGGAGCTGGTGGGCGAGGTGCTCGCGACCATTCGTGGCCTGGCCGAAGAAAATCGCACCATGGTGATCGTCACCCACGAAATGGGCTTTGCCCGGGACGTGGCCAATCGCGTGGTGTTTTTCGATAAAGGCGTCATCGTCGAACAAGGCGAAGCCAAGGCGCTGTTTGCCAACCCGAAAGAAGAACGGACAAAACAGTTTCTCAGCAAGTTCTTGAACAACGCCCACAACTAACAAACCTGCGCAACACCGGATAACTTCCATGGATGGAAGTTACACCCACCGCCAACAAACCTTTTCAAACCCAAATAAATGTACGCGAACGCCAGACAACTTTTTGTCAGCGCAAGCGGTACATATTTATATTCAAACAACCATTCAATCACGCTATTGATCGCTGTATGACGAGCCCCTACAGGGGCTTAGGCTTTGCTATGAAAAACCCGATTCCAGCGGGTTTTAGCAGGCATATTCGACACAGACCCAAGGCTTATTAACCTTCCAGCGTAGGAACTTTCTGAATAACTACCCTCTCCCGCCTTAACCCATAATTCTTATTGACACTTATTCCAGCACACTCTTATCTAGTCTCCTGCCGCGACACTCACAACGCTTAATCATTATTCCAACTCAAAGTAATGAAATGTTTTGCTGTTCGATACTTACGTTTTTTTGTTTTTCCAGAAACGGACTTCGTTGCAAGACTTCAAGGAGACTCCATGAAAAGCACCTCGAACAAACCCGGGCCCGTGGCCCCGACCCTGGCGCAATCTCACAAGACCGGTATCAACATCACCTGCGCGGCGCATCTGTTGATCGACGTGGCACCCTACCCCGGCATGGACAAAGGGGATCTGATCGAACTGTTCTGGGACAACTGCTACGTAGCCTCCAGAGCCCTGACACCCAGCGATATCGGGCAATCGGTACAGCTACGAGTCCCGGAAAGCTTCGTCACCAACGGTACTTCGCGCATTCACTACCGGATCATGCAGGTCGGCCAAGCGCCGGCGGTATCAGCCAGCAGGCAAGTGCAGATCAAACTCGACTGCCCTGGCGGCCAGCCCTCCCCATTGTGCGGCGATGAAAATCAAAGCCTCGCGCCGGTCAGCATTCCCGAGGCGATTCGCCGTCAGGGGGTCAACGCCAATCAGATCAAACGCGGTGTTCCACTGACCATTGAGCCGTACCTGAACATGGCCATCGATGACGAAATCACCTTGCGCTGGGGTGATGCGCGCATGGATCTGCCAAGGCTCAAGGCGAGTGATGTGGGCCAGCCCATTCAGGTCTGGGTGCCGCCGGCCATCATTCTCGAAGCCGGTGAAGACCTGCGGCTGGAAGTGACGTATTGCATCCTCGACCGGGTGGGCAATAACTCTCGCTGGGCGCCGGCACGTGTGCTGAAGATTGGTTGTGCCAATCCTTATCTGAAAGTCCCGAAGAAACAGCCCCTCAAGGCTGCCGAATCCCGCAAGTAATGAAGGCAGGTTCTGTGGCGAGGGAGCTTGCTCCCGTTGAGGTGCGAAGCGCCTCCAAAACCTTCTAATGAATTTCCCCCGTTCCGACCCATTAGCTGGTTTTACGACTGCTTCGCAGCCGAACGGGAGCAAGCTCCCTCGCCACAGGGGTTGCGTTCATCTCGCTGGTAACCCTTCTATCCATATTCCTAAAAGTTAGTTCATAAAATATTTATACACGTTTAGGGTATATGAACCGGACCACCGGACATCCTTGTTTTCATGCGCGGCCACAAGCGGCGCTTTCATAAGATGTGAGGTAGGTATGGTCCGTAACACAATCACCCCAGTGCAGATCGCCAGGGCATTGCGTGTTGCCAAGGAGTGGCGCTGATGTCCAGTCTGGCAGATGCAATCGTCCAGAGTGACCTGGACATCATCCCGTTGTTGTTGCCCGCGCAAGTCCTGCGCAACGATGCCCAAGCCATCAAGGCTGCCCACGAGCTGGCGCAGGTCGCCCGCCTGCAAGCGGCCAAACGTGACCAGCAGCGCAAGCTGCCATGGTCTGAAATCGAACAGTTCACCCGCAGCGGCCTGGGCAGTATTTCCATTCCCCGTGAGTATGGCGGCCCCCAGGTTTCGTTCGTCACCCTGGCCGAGGTGTTCGCGATCATTTCCGCGGCAGACCCGGCGCTTGGGCAGATCCCGCAAAACCAATTCGGCATTCTTAACCTGGTGCTTGGCAGCGCCACCGAAGCGCAGAAACAACAGCTGTTCAAAAGCGTGCTCGACGGCTGGCGCATCGGCAATGCGGGGCCGGAACGCGGCACCAAAAACACCTTGGAACTGAAAGCGCGCATCACCGCTGACGGCGTCCTCAACGGCCAGAAGTTCTACTCCACGGGCGCACTGTTCGCCCATTGGGTCGCGGTCAAAGCATTGAACGAGGACGGCAGACAAGTGCTGGCGTTCATCCGTCGCGGCACACCGGGTTTGCGCATCGTTGATGACTGGTCGGGCTTCGGTCAGCGCACCACCGCCAGCGGCACGATTTTGCTCAACAACGTGCAGGCCGATCCCGAATTGGTGGTGGATAACTGGCGCATCAATGACACGCCGAATATCCAGGGCGCCGTCTCGCAGTTGATCCAGGCCGCCATCGACGCTGGCATCGCCCGGGGCGCCATCGACGATGCCATCGACTTCGTGAAAAAACGCGCCCGGCCGTGGATCGACGCCAAGGTCGAACGGGCCAGCGATGACCTGTATGTGATCGCCGACATCGGCAAACTGAAAATCGAACTGCACGCCGCCGAAGCCCTGTTGCGCAAGGCCGGGCAGGTGCTTGATCAGGTCAGCGCCGCGCCCTTCACCGCCGAGTCCGCCGCCCGCGCCTCGATTGCCGTGGCCGAAGCCAAAGTGCTGACCACCGAGATCTCGTTGCAGGCCAGCGAAAAGCTTTTCGAACTGGCCGGCAGCCGCGCGACCCTCGCCGAATTCAACCTCGACCGTCACTGGCGCAACGCCCGGGTGCACACGCTGCACGATCCGGTGCGCTGGAAGTATTACGCGGTGGGCGCCTATCGCCTGAACGGCACGTTGCCGGCCCGTCATTCCTGGATCTGACGACCAGACATCTGGAGAAACACATGACAAGTTCTCACCACGTCGCGGTCATCACCAGCGATGAACAAGCCCTGATTGTCGCCAGCGACCTGGCCGAAGATTTCAAGCGTGACAGCGCCCTGCGCGACCGCGAGCGTCGTTTGCCACACCCGGAACTGGAAGTGTTTTCGCGCTCCGGCCTATGGGGCATCAGCGTGCCGAAAGAATACGGTGGTGCAGGGGTTTCCAACGTCATCCTGGCCAAGGTCATCGCCCTGATCGCACAGGCTGACGGCTCGCTCGGGCAGATCCCGCAGAACCATTTCTATGCACTGGAAGTGCTGCGCGTAAACGGCAGTCACGAGCAGAAAAAACGTCTTTATGCAGAAGTCCTGGCCGGCCAGCGCTTCGGCAATGCCTTGGCCGAACTCGGCACCAAAACCGCCCACGACCGCACAACCAGCCTGACGCGTGACGGCAACCGTTTTCGCATCAACGGTCGCAAGTTCTACGCCACGGGAGCGATTTACGCCCAGCGAATTCCGACTTCAGTGGTGGATGAAAACGGCGTGCAGCAACTGGCGTTCGTACCGCGTAACAGTAAAGGCCTGACCGTGATTGATGACTGGAGCGGCTTCGGCCAGCGCACCACCGGCAGCGGTTCGGTGGTGTTCGAAGACGTCCATGTCACTGCCGAAGACGTCATCCCGTTCCAAAGCGCTTTCGAGCGCCCGACACCAGTCGGCCCGTTGGCGCAGATTCTCCATGCCGCCATCGACACTGGTATCGCCCGCGCCGCGTATGAAGATGCGTTGCATTTCGTGCGCACGAAAACCCGACCGTGGATCGACGCCACCCACGAAAACGCCACGGACGATCCGCTGACCCTCAAGAGCTTCGGCCACTTGAGCATTCGCCTGCACGCCGCCGAAGCGCTGCTGGAACGCGCGGGCGAATTCCTCGACAAGGCCCAGGCCGACACCAACGCCGACACTGTCGCCGCCGCGTCGATTGCCGTTGCCGAAGCCCGCGCCATCAGCACCGAAATCTCGCTCGCTGCCGGCAGCACGCTGTTCGAATTGGCCGGCAGCCAGGCGACGCTGCGCGAACACGGACTGGACCGCCATTGGCGCAACGCCCGCGTGCATACCCTGCACGACCCGGTGCGCTGGAAATACCACGCCATCGGCAACTACTACCTCAACGATGAAAACCCGCCACTGCGGGGGACCATCTGATGGCCAAAAAGAAAATCCTGCTCAACGCGTTCAACATGAACTGCATCGGGCACATCAATCACGGTTTATGGACGCATCCACGGGACACGTCGACCCGGTACAACACCCTCGAATACTGGACCGAACTGGCGCAATTGCTCGAGCGTGGCTTGTTCGACGGCCTGTTCATTGCCGACATCGTCGGGGTCTACGACGTTTACCAAAACTCGGTGGATGTACCGCTCAAAGAGTCGATCCAGTTGCCGGTCAACGACCCGTTGTTGCTGGTTTCAGCGATGGCGGCAGTGACGAAAAACCTCGGTTTCGGCCTGACCGCCAACCTCACTTACGAACCGCCCTACCTGTTCGCCAGGCGCCTGTCGACGCTCGATCATCTGAGTCGCGGCCGCGTGGGCTGGAACATCGTCACCGGCTACCTCGACAGCGCTGCCAAAGCCATGGGCCTGAGCGAACAGGTCGAGCACGACCGCCGATACGACCAGGCGGACGAGTACCTGCAAGTGCTCTACAAACTCTGGGAAGGCAGTTGGGAGAACGGCGCGGTGCTCAACGATCCGCAGCAGCGGATCTATGCGCAGCCGGACAAAGTGCACAAGGTCGAGCACAAAGGCGAGTTCTATCAGGTCGAGGGTTATCACCTCTGCGAGCCGTCGCCGCAACGCACGCCGGTGCTGTTTCAGGCGGGCAGTTCGGATCGCGGTTTGCAGTTCGCCGGGCGACATGCCGAGTGTGTGTTCATCAGCGGCCAGACCAAGGCATCGACCAAAGTTCAGGTGGACAAGGTCCGCGCCAGCGCCATCACAGCGGGGCGCAACCCTGACGACATCAAGGTGTTCATGGGCCTGAACGTGATCGTTGACGAAACCGAAGAGCTGGCCTGGGCCAAGCACGCCGAATACTTGAGCTACGCCAGTGCCGAAGCCGGCGTGGCGCACTTCTCGGCGTCCACCGGGATCGATTTTTCCCAATATGAAATCGACGAACCGATCCAGTACGTGAAGAGCAACGCCATTCAGTCCGCGACCAAGCACCTGCAAAACAACGATTGGACCCGACGCAAATTGCTGGAACAACACGCTCTCGGTGGTCGCTACATCACCGTGGTGGGTTCGCCCGAGCAGGTGGCCGATGAGCTGGAGTCGTGGATCGCCGAGACGGGGTTGGATGGCTTCAACCTGACACGGATTGTCACGCCGGAAAGCTATTTGGATTTCATCGAGCTGGTGATTCCGGAGTTGCAGCGCCGGGGGTCGTACAAGACCGCTTATGACAATGGCACTTTGCGGCAAAAGCTGTTTCACGAAGGGGCGCATTTGCCTGAGCAACACACCGGTTCGGCGTTTCGCCGTTAAAAGAATCGCCGACAAGCCAGCGCCTACAGGGTTTTGTGAACGCCATAAATCCACTGTAGGAGCTGGCTTGCCAGCGATGAGGCCCGACCAAACAACACAAACCTTATGCACTGACTGGATAACTCATCATGAAAAAGAACCACCTCTCTCACCCAGTCAAAGCACTGGCCCTGGCCCTCGGCCTCTTCAGCTCCGTGACCTTCGCCGCCGACGCGCCATTGAAAATCGGCACCACCGCGGCTTTCGCCATTCCTCTGGAAGCCGCCGTCGAAGAAGCCAACAAACAAGGCCTGAAAGTCGAACTGGTGGAGTTCAGCGACTGGATCGCACCGAACGTCAGCCTGGCCTCAGGCGATATCGACGTGAACTACTTCCAGCACATCCCGTTCCTGGAGAACGCCAAGGCTGCCGCAGGTTTTGACCTGGTGCCGTTCGCGCCCGGGATCATCAACAACGTCGGTCTCTACTCGAAGAAATACAAAAGCTTCGACGAGCTGCCAGAAGGCGCCAGCGTCGCCATCGCCAACGACCCGATCAACAGCGGTCGCGGTTTGCAGTTGCTGGCCAAGGCGGGGCTGATCACGCTTAAACCCGGTGTCGGCTACAAAGCCACCGAAGAAGACATCATCGCCAACCCGAAGAAAATCAAAATCCTCCAGGTCGAAGCGGTGCAACTGGTGCGTGCTTACGACGACGCCGATCTGGTCCAGGGTTACCCGGCCTACATTCGCCTATCGAAGACCTTCGACGCCGGCTCCGCGCTGCTGTTCGATGGACTCGATCACAAGGAATACGTGATCCAGTTCGTGATCCAGCCGAAAAGCAAAACCGACCCGCGCCTGATCAAGTTCGTCGACATCTACCAGCATTCCCCGGCCGTTCGCGCAGCACTGGATAAGGCCCACGGCAAACTCTATCAAGCCGGTTGGGAAAGCTGAGCATGACCGCCGCGATCCAACGGCGACTGGAGATTCCAGAGCCTGCAAACGCTGCACAAACGGAGCTGCATCCCGAGCTCAATCGCGCCCATGTGCGCTTCATCAATCTGGGCAAAACCTACAGCGGCCAGCAAGGCCCGGTGGCCGCGTTGCATGGCATCGACCTGGCGATCCAGCGCGGTGAAGTGTTCGGCATCATCGGTCGCAGCGGCGCCGGCAAGTCGTCACTGATCCGCACCATCAACCGTCTGGAACAACCGAGCAGTGGTCGGGTGCTGATCGATCAGGTCGACATCGGCGAGTTCGATGAAAACCGCTTGGTGGCGCTGCGTCGGCGCATCGGCATGATCTTTCAGCACTTCAATCTGATGTCGGCCAAGACGGTTTGGCAGAACGTCGAATTGCCGTTGAAAGTCGCGGGGGTGCCGAAAGAAAAACGCGAGCAGAAAGTCCGCGAGCTGCTGGAACTGGTGGGTCTGCAATCCAAGCACAAGGCCTACCCGGCACAGCTGTCTGGTGGGCAGAAACAGCGTGTCGGCATCGCCCGCGCGCTGGTGCATGATCCGGACATTTTGCTGTGCGACGAAGCCACCTCGGCGCTGGACCCGGAGACCACACAGTCGATCCTCGGCCTGCTGCGTGAGATCAACCAGCGCCTGGGCCTGACCATCGTGTTGATCACCCACGAGATGGCGGTCATCCGCGATATCTGTGATCGCGTCGTGGTGCTGGAACACGGGCGCATTGTCGAGCAAGGGCCGGTGTGGGAAGTGTTCGGCAATCCGCAACATGACGTCAGCAAGACGCTACTCGCGCCGTTACAACACGCATTGCCTGAGGAGCTGCAAAGCCGTTTGCACCCACAGGCAAAAACCGCCGATGCCGCCGTGGTCCTGCGCTTGCAGTTCACCGGCAGCCAACGCGACGAGCCGGACCTGGCCGCGTTGTTCAGCGCACTCGGTGGTCGCGTGCGACTGCTGCAAGGGGGAGTGGAACGGATTCAGGGGCATGCTCTGGGGCAGTTGTTGTTGGCGGTGAGCGGCTCGCCGCTGGGTGCCGAGGCATTGCGTCAGCGCGCCGGCCAGTGGGCGCAACAGGTGGAGGTGCTGGGTTATGTGGTTTGATCGCTTGCTGCAAGGTTTCATCGACACGTTTTTGATGGTCGGCGTGTCGTCGTTGATCGCGCTGTTGGCGGGTATTCCGTTGGCGGTGATCCTCGTCACCAGTTCCAAGGGTGGCATCTACGAAGCGCCAGCGCTGAACCGGGCCTTGGGCGCGTTCGTGAACCTGTTTCGCTCTATTCCGTTCCTGATTTTGATGGTGGCGCTGATTCCGTTCACGCGATTGATCGTCGGCACCACTTACGGCGTGTGGGCGGCAGTGGTGCCACTGACCATTGCGGCGACACCGTTCTTTGCGCGCATTGCTGAAGTGAGTTTACGAGAGGTCGATCACGGTTTGGTCGAAGCGGCGCAGGCGATGGGATGCCGGCGTTGGCACATCGTTTGGCATGTGTTGTTGCCTGAAGCGCTGCCGGGGATTGTTGGTGGGTTCACCATCACGCTGGTGACGATGATCAACTCCTCAGCCATGGCCGGGGCGATTGGTGCGGGCGGGTTGGGCGACATTGCCTATCGGTATGGGTATCAGCGCTTTGATAGCCAGATCATGCTGACGGTGATTGTGTTGCTGGTGGTGTTGGTGGCGGCGATTCAGTTGGGTGGGGATCGGTTGGCTCGGGGGTTGAACAAGCGCTGACGACGCCGTGCTTGTGTGGCGAGGGAGCTTGCTCCCGCTGGGCTGCGCAGCAGCCCCAAACCCTTCAGTGCGGTGTGTCAGTGAAATTCGGGTGTCAGATTTTACGATTGCTGCGCAATCGAGCGGGAGCAAGCTCCCTCGCCACAGGTGATCACATACTTCCAGCGGGAAGTTTTCGTACAGGAAAATCAGCGATTCCGAAGGCCTGTTCCCTTTCCTTTGCAGGACATTTCCTAGATCATTTCGCTCGCTTGCGCCTGCCAAATCCGGTGGCTAGTCTCGGTCCGTCACTGCTTATCAGTGATCGGGTTTAGTCGCCCGGATTTCTCTAGGCGCACGGCGTCACCTCATCTCAGGTGTTTTTTATTGCCTGAACTATGGTGGCTGTGCGCAGGGCACCCTCGGGTGCGCCGGTATGCCTGGAGGCCGGTCGACTAACCTGTGTGCAGCCGCCACCCCTGTTCGTTTAGTCGCGATATCGGTTGGCACCAATTTCCTCTAGGAGTTTTACCAATGAAACGATCCGTTCCCGATCCGCCTCCCGAAAATCCTACCAACGAAACCGTCACTGAAGACCCTCTCAGGGATCGTTCCGCGCTTTACCGCGCCATCGATTTCCACCTCACCGGCAAGCAACCCGCACCACCGGATGAAATGCGTTTCTACAACGTCAGCAAAGAGGTGAGCTTTGAAGACACCCAACTCTATGTCGCCGATTTGCTGCGTTGTGCTTCGGTTACGGCGTATCAGTGTGGCGATCAACTCAAGGGCGCCGACCGGGCGATGGTGTATTCGATCTGGCATTTGCTGGAGATTGCCAAGGCGATGGTCGATCACTCCATTGAGTGTTTGGGGATGAAGAAGGGCTGAGTGAAGATCAAAAGATCGCAGCCTGCGGCAGCTCCTACAGAATTCAGGTCCGACTCAGGCTCTGTAGGAGCTGCCGCAGGCTGCGATCTTTCAAAGCGCGAAAGCGCTTATAGTCAACACATCTCCTTTTTCCTGCGCAGCCGACCATGAAGCAAACACCCGACGACCTCGAACAGATCACCTCCACCACTCTGGGTCATTACAACGCGGTCGCCGAAGACTTCCGTGCAGGCACCCGCGATCACGACGTCAGCCAGAACATCGCTGCCCTGTTGCGACACCTTCAGGGCGAGGCGCCTTTCGACGTTCTCGATTTTGGCTGCGGGCCGGGACGCGATTTGCAGACCTTTACCCGCATGGGCCATCGGGCCGTCGGCCTCGACGGTTCGCAAAAATTTGCACAGATGGCCCGTGAGGACAGCGGTTGCGAAGTCTGGCAACAGGATTTTCTGAAGCTCGATCTGCCGGCCGAACGCTTCGACGGAATTTTTGCCAATGCGGTGCTGTTTCACATTCCGCGTCAGGAATTACCTCGAGTGTTGAAGCAATTGCGCGGGGCGCTGAAACCGGGTGGGGTGTTGTTCAGCTCCAATCCTCGTGGCGAGAATCAGGAAGGCTGGAACGGGCCGCGTTATGGGTCGTATCACGACCTGGCGGCGTGGCAACAGTTGCTGACCGAGGCGGGGTTTGTGGAGTTGGAGCATTACTACCGGCCAGCGGGGCTGCCGCGGGAGCAGCAGCCTTGGTTGGCGAGTGTCTGGCGTAAAGCTGCGTAGTCAGTTCGGACGCCATCGCGAGCAGGCTCGCTCCCACAGTGGATCGCGTTGTCTGTAGCGACGCGGTCAACCTGTGGGAGCGAGCCTGCTCGCGATGAGCGCGAAGCGCTCGCCTTTACTGCACCTCTTTCTTCGGCTCGCGAATCTTGTACCAGGCCACATACAGCGCCGGCAAAAACAGCAGCGTCAGCAAGGTGGCGATGACGATCCCGCCGATCATCGCGTAGGCCATCGGCCCCCAGAACACTTCCCGGGCAATCGGGATCATCCCCAGGCTCGCCGCCGCAGCGGTCAGCAAAATCGGCCGACGTCGGTGCTCGGTGGCCTGCACCACCGCATCCCACGGCGCATAGCCCTTCTTCTCGTACTCATCGATCTGGGTCACCAGAATCACCGAGTTACGGATGATGATACCGATCAGCGCCAGGATCCCGAGGATCGCCACGAAGCCCATCGGCGTACCGGTCGGCACCAGCGCAATCACCACGCCGATCAGCCCCAGCGGTGCGACGCTGGCCACCAGGAACAGCTTCTGCACGCTGTGCAACTGGATCATCAGGAAGGTCGCCATCATGAACAGCATCAACGGCACGACCTTGGCAATCGGGCCCTGGGCCTTGCCGCTTTCCTCCACCGTACCGCCCGTAGCGACTTTGTAGCCCGCCGGCAGTTTTTCGGCGAAAGCATCGATCGACGGTTTGAGGATTTTCACCAGGTCCGTCGGCTGGATCTCGTCGCGTATCGCCGCCTTGATGGTGATGGTCGGCAAGCGATCACGTCGCCATACCAACGGCTGCTCCAGCTCGTAACGCACAGTGGCAAACGCCAGCAATGGAATCGACGTGCCGCTCGGCGTGACGATTTGCAGGTTCTGCAGGGTTTCCGGCGTACCGCGTTCGGAATCCACCGCACGACCGACCACGTTGATCAGGTAGATGTCGTCGTCGACCTGAGTCACCGCATGGCCGCTGACGATGCCGTTCATCAGGTTGGCCACGTCTTCGGAAGACAACCCCAACTGCCGCGCCTTGTCCTGTGCGATGTCGATGCGCAGGACTTTGCCCGGTTCGTTCCAGTCGTAGATGATCTCGCCAACGTGCGGGTTCTTGTCCAGCTCAGTGGCGAGGTCGATGGCATGTCGGCGCACCTGGTCGATGTCCTTGCCGCTGATCCGGTACTGGATCGGACGCCCGACCGGCGGGCCCATTTCCAGTGCCTGCACGTAACTGCCGATGCCGACAAAGTCGTTGCGCAGACGCTCACGCAGCTTCTGCATCATGGCCTCGCGACTCTCGCCTTTGCTGACGATCACCAACTGCGCGTAGAACGGGTTTTGCAGTTGTTGGTCCAGTGGCAGGTAGAAACGAATCGCGCCCTGACCGATGTAGGTGCTCCAGCGCACGATGTCCGGATCGTCCTTGAGCGTGGCTTCGAGGCGATCGACAGCCCGGCGGGTTTCGTCGATCGAGGCGTTTTGCGGCAGGTTCAGGTCCACCAGGATTTCCGGGCGGTCCGAGGACGGGAAGAACTGGTTCTGCACAAAACGCATGCTGAACACCGACAACGCGAACAACAGCAAGGTAAAGCCGATGGCCCACCAGCGATTGCGCATGCACCACAGCAGCCCGCCGTTGAAAGCCTTGCCGATGCGTCCCGGTTCGCCTTCGTGGGATTTGACCTTGGTGCTGAGGATGTGCACGCCGATGACCGGCGCAAACAAGACCGCCACCACCCACGACACCAGCATCGCGCAGGCAATCACCGCAAACAGCGTGTAGGTGTACTCGCCCGCCGAGCTGGCGTTCAAGCCGATCGGCACGAAACCCGCCACCGTCACCAGCGTACCGGTGAGCATCGGGAACGCCGTGGAGGTGTAGGCGAACGTCGCCGCCTGCTCCTTGGTCTCGCCCATTTCCAGGCGCGTGACCATCATTTCCACGGTGATCATCGCATCGTCCACCAGCAGGCCGAGGGCGATGATCAGTGCACCGAGGGAGATCCGCTGCATGGTGATGCCGCTGTATTCCATGAACACAAACACCATCGCCAACACCAGCGGGATCGAGCACGCCACCACCAGCCCGGCGCGCACGCCAAGGCTGACGAAGCTGACCAACAGCACGATCACCACCGCTTCGAACAACGCGCTGGTAAAGCCGCCGACGGCTTCTTCCACCACCACGGCCTGATCGGAAACGTTGTGGATGCCGACACCCACGGGCAGGTCGGCGGTCAGCTGGTCGATACGAGCGTGCAAGGCCTTGCCGAACGCCTGGACGTTGCCGCCCTTCTGCATGGCAATGGCCAGCCCGATGGCCGGTTTGCCGTTGAAGCGGAATTCCGGCGCGGCGGGATCAACGTAGCCGCGTTTGATTTCAGCAATGTCCGCCAGTCGATAGTAGCGGTCGTTGAGCTTGAGGTTGACCTCGGCCAGGTCTTTCTCCGAAGCGAACTTCCCTGTAGTGCGCACCGAGATCCGCTCCGGCCCGGCCTCGATGACCCCCGCCGGCGTTACGGCGTTCTGGGTTTGCAGGCTCTGCACGACTTGAAGCTGATCGATGCCCAGTGCTGCAAGTTTGCGCGTGGAGAAGTTCAGGTACAGCACTTCGTCCTGTTGGCCGACCATTTCGATCTTGCCCAGCCCCGGCACGCCGCGAATTTCCATGCGCGCCTGTTCGACGTAGTCGCGCAACTGACGCTGGGTCAGGCCGTCGGCGGTAAAGGCGTAGATCGAACCGAAGACATCACCGAACTCGTCGTTGAACGACGGCCCCTGTATGCCTTGCGGGAACTGGTACTTGATGTCGTTGATCTTCTTGCGTACCTGGTACCAGATCTCCGGAATGTCCTTGGAACTGGTGGTGTCGCGCAGGTACACATACACCGTCGATTCGCCGGGGCGCGTGTAGCTTTTCACGTAATCGAGCGAGTCGAGCTCTTCGAGCTTTTTCTCGATTCGGTCGGTGACCTGCTTGAGGGTTTCCTCCTGTGTCGCCCCCGGCCATTTGCTCTGGATCACCATGGTCTTGATGGTGAATGAAGGATCTTCCTCACGCCCCAGGTTGAAGTAAGAGAACACACCCATCAGCAATGCGACGAACATCAGATACCAGATGAACGACTGATGCTTGAGAGCCCATTCGGAGAGGTTGAAAGGCCCTTTCATTGACTGTCCTCGTCGATTTTAACTGCCTGCCCTGGTTTGAGGCTGTGTACACCGGCACTCACCACCCGTTCACCGTTCTTCACCCCGCCGGCCAGCACTACAGTGCTGGCGGTGCGGCTGATCACGCTGACATCCCGGGGGGAGACGGTTTTGTTCTGTGCATCGATCACCCAGATGCGCTGTTTGCCATCGACCTCCTGCAACGCGGAAACGGGCAGTTCGATGCGCGGCTTGATCGCCGTGCTCAAGGTGACGCTGATCGCCGTGCCCAGGCGAAAGCCTTCTGGCGTTTCGGCCAGGGTCAGACGGGCACGCCGGGTGCGCGTGGCGCTTTGCGCCTGGGGTTCGATTTCGCGAATGGTCGCGGTGGTGTTGATGCCTGGATTGAGTTGTGCCGCGACCAGAAACACCACATCACTGGGCAGCTGATCGACCAGCGTATCCGGCAGGTCGATCACCGCCTCTTTGATATCCGGTTGTGCCAGGGTGACCACTTGTTGCCCGGCTGAGACGACTTGCCCGGCCTCGGCGCTCCACGCCGTGACCACGGCTTTATGGTCGGCACGCAGCTCGGTGTAGCTCAATTGGTCCTTGCTTTGATTGACGGCCGCGCGGGCCTGATCGAGCGACGCCTGGGTGGTTTTCAGGTTGGTCATGGCGTCATCCAGCTGCGCCTGTGCGCCAACGCCACGATCAAACAGGGCTTGCTGGCGCATGGCACTGGCCTTGGCATTGATCAGTTGCGCCTGGATTTTCGCCAGGTCGCCCTGGGCCGAACGCAACTGATTCTGCTGGTCGGATGGATCGAGGGTGGCGAGCAGCGTGCCCTTCTCGACCTCGGCTCCCACATCGACATTACGACTGGCGATCCGACCGCCCACGCGGAACCCGGTGTTGCTTTCGTAGCGCGCCTGAATGCTGCCGGCGAAGCGCCCCAGATCCTCTTCGTTCAACGCCTTGATCTTGATCGACAGCACCGGGCGCACAGGCTCCGGTGGCGGCTTGCTTTCGGAACAGGCGCTCAGCAGCAGCCCGATGGACAACGCCCATAAAGGCTTCATGGCTTGGCCTCCCAGCTCAAATCCTTGTAAGTGTTTTCGGCAATCTCGACTTCCATGCCTGGGTGCAACAATTGCCCACCCGCCACAATGACTTTTTCACCGCCCTTCAAACCATCACCGATGATGACCTTGCCGGTCAGATAGCGGCTGACGGTGACCGAGTGCAACTGTGCCTGACCCTTGTCGTCGACAATCCAGACGGCCGGTTCACTGATGTTCTTGGTCAATGCAGACCACGGCAATTCCACGACCGACTTGCCTGATCCCCGGGCCGTGGCGCTGACCACCGAACCCAATTGCATACCCTCGGGCAATTTATCGAGGCCGACTTTCACCTGCACGGTACCGGACTGCGCCGACACCGCCGGCGTGATTTCACGCACGGTACCGGTGGTTTTGATGGCCGGGTTGTCGAGCAGGCTGAGGACAATGGTCTGGTCCTTCGGCTTCTCGGCCAGCAGTGATTCATAGACATTGAACACCGCATCGCGGTCGCCGTCGGTGGCCAGGCTGAAGATCGGCATGGTCGCTTGGACGACTTGGCCGACTTCGGCCTGGCGCTCGGTAATCACACCCGGCGCATCGGCGATCAGCGCCGTGTAGCTCAACTGATCCTTGGCATTGGCCAGTTGCGCCTGCGCTGCGCTCAATGCGCTCTGACTGCTGCGCAAGGCGGCCTGGGCCGAGTCGTATTCGCTTTGGCTGGTGTAGCCCTTGGGCAGGAGCTTTTGCTGACGCACGAACGCCGCCGCGCTTTGCGTCACCCGCGCCTGTTCGGCGACGACTTGCGCCTGGGCCGAATCGACACTGGTCTGCAAATCCTTGGGGTCGAGCCGTGCCAGCACTTGCTTGGCGGTCACCCGGTCACCGACATCGACCGAGCGCTGGATGATCTTGCCACCCACGCGAAACGACAGCTCAGTCTGGACACGCGCCTGAATGTCACCGGTGAGGGTGACCGAGGCCGCAAAATCTTCCGGCTTGACGACTTGCACAAACACCCGTGGCAGGTACTCCTGCACCGGTTTTTTCTCTTCACAAGCCGTCAGCAGCATGACGACACTCAAGGCCATTACCACTTTCAATCCGGGAACCACCATGCACACTCCTTGGCCTTTTTCAGATACAACACGACACAGAGCTTAGAACAGACTCTGGACCTTGCACGAGCGTCTTATTAAGAAAAAGTTCGAAGCAGGTTCTGCCGAAAACACTTGCCATAGACGCCTGCGCCTACCCGACAATGAACGCCTCGTTTGATACCGTTTCAGGAATCCACATGCTCCAGACGCTCGCCGTGGCCAATTACCGCTCGATCAACAAACTGGTGATCCCGTTGGGCCGGCTGAATCTGATCACCGGCCCCAACGGCAGCGGCAAGTCCAACCTTTACCGCGCCTTGCGACTGCTGGCGGAAACCGCTCAGGGCGGCGTGGTCAATGCGCTGGCCCGCGAAGGTGGCCTGGATTCGACGTTCTGGGCCGGGCCGGAAACCATCACCCGACGCATGCGCAATGGCGAAGTACCGATCGAAGCCTCGGTGCGCCAAGGTGTGAAACGCCTGCGCCTGGGTTTTGCCGGTGAAGACTTTGGCTATTCGATCAGCCTGGGCCTACCCGATTCCAATGGGCATTTCATGCTGCCCAACCACACGTTACCCATCCCGTCACGCTTCAGCCTCGACCCGCAAATCAAGCGCGAATGCCTGTGGGCCGGAGCGTTCTATCGCCCTGCGAGCCTGCTGGTGGATCGCGACGGCCCGATGATCCGCACCCGCGCCAATCGCAGTTGGGACGTGCTGGCGCAACACACGCCGGCGTTCGACAGCCTGTTCGATCAGGTCGGCAGCCTGCGGAGTTCGCCAGAAGTGCTGGAGATGCGCGAGTTCATCCGCCGCTGGCGCTTTTACGATCACTTTCGCAGCGACGCCGATGCGCCCGCGCGACAACCTCAGTTGGGCACGCGCACACCGGTGCTGCACCACGACGGGCGTGATCTGGCGGCGGCCTTGCAGACCATTATTGAAATCGGCGATCCGGAGACGTTGTGGGCGGCGATCAGTGATGCGTTTCCCGGTGCACGGCTGGCCATCGAACCTCTGCCGGGCGGGCGCTTCGCTATCGAGTTTTATCAGGAGGGGTTGTTGCGCCCGTTGTCGGCGGCAGAATTGTCGGACGGGACGTTGCGTTATCTGCTGCTGGTCGCAGCTTTGCTGACGCCACGCCCGCCGACGCTGATGGTGCTGAACGAACCGGAAACCAGCCTGCATCCGGACCTGCTGCCGGCGTTGGCGCGCTTGATCATTCGCGCGTCCGAGCAGTGCCAGGTGTGGGTGGTGTCCCATGCCCGACGGTTGATCTCGGCATTGCAGGAGGACCCGGACTGCAACTGCATCGTGCTGGAGAAGAACCTCGGGCAGACCGGGATTGTGGGGCAACGGATGTTGGATGAGCCGGTGTGGAGTTGGCCGGATTGAAATCTTCACTTCAGGCGATCAGGTCATGCGAATTTTTTTGTTCAGATTGGACTGCGGCCGCTGACGCCTGGGCTCCAGAGTTGGCCGGTTCCAGTCCGAGGCATGCATTTCGTCGAGAGATCGCTTAATACCTCGATGTCTGTCGTTTGAACTGAACATGCCAGGTGTCTGTGGCGGAGCGGAGGGCTCGAAAGACGACGAAGGCGACAAGGAAGGCCGGGGCGTAGAAGACGGTGCCACGGCGATAACCCCCTTGTTCTTCACAAAGTTCACCAAGGCAGCTTCAGTCCCAGCCTTGCTCGCCGCCCAGTAAGTACCCACTCTCGATGCTATCGCGATGCCTGTCAGCCCTAAAGCGACATACCCCAGAATTTTGCTTGCCTCAGTGTCTCCGATCACTCCCGCAATGGCACTGCCTACCCCTACCAGGCCAGTGGTGACTACCACAGCACTGGCCGTGACGGTACTGACGGCCGTAAAAGTCTGTCTGAATGGCAACTTCTTCGCGGCTCCAAATCTCAAGGCGTCCTTGGCCACATTAAAGGAAGGGATGACACGGGACAGGCCCAGCGCTGTATTCGACACGCCCAGGACGCTTGTGATCAGCCTGGCGATATCGGCAAACCGCCCCGTCGGATCACTGAAATTCACCGGATCCCCCAAACAATACGCGTACGGATTCAACCCGCCCCGCCCAAACGGACTCAAGCTGTCCGGGCTGTTGAACCTCATCAGTACCGGGTTGAACGCTCGGTGCCCGTTGCCCAGCAAGTAATCGCCAGTGACCGGGTCGATCACTTCGCCAGTAAAGCCCAGAAGACTGCCTGGACCACCCTCGACCCGACGATGACCGTAAGGCGCATAAGCCTGAGATTCGGGACCCGCCCGCAGTACGGAACGCTGCTGATCCGTGGCCAACCACTGGCTGTTGATGCTGGGCCCCTCACGCGATTGCACTGCCAGCAACTGCGTGCCGTGTTGAAAAACACTATGCCCGCCGTTCCCTTGCAGTTGCGTTGCCAAATGTTCTCCGCGGTAGAAACGGGTCACGTTATCCAGCCCAAACGGTGCCAGTTCAACCAGACGATCCAGAGCGTCGTAGCGGTATGTGGTCTTTTCCGTAGCGTTCATCGGATGAGTCCTCCTGTCTTTGAGCAGAGATTGCACCCTCACCGCCATGTCGACACCTAGCAGAACTGCTAGGTGTCGCCGACCTGAGCGATTTGCCGGAACGATGGAAGACGACTATTTTCCCTGGCACCGTAGGAAGGATCTTTTTTTCGAGATCCCACTCCAAGGACGGACCGCTTTTGGCCAGACTCCCCGGCCGGGCAATCACAAGGATGAGAGAAATGGCAGAGGCAACCGTGCCGCAACGGCTGGATCCGCAGGACGTTGTTAAATTATTGATGGCGTTGCGCAGGGCGATGAAGACCAGGGCGGTCTGAAAGATTTGTTGCAGGATCTGATGTTTGTTTTTTGTGGCGAGGGAGCTTGCTCCCTCGCCACAAAAGCTTCACGCCACCATTAAATCAAACACCCATAAAAAAACGCCGACGCTAAATCAGCCGTCGGCGTTTGAAACCTTGAAGGGGTTTGCTTCGCGAATCAGAACGCCGGCAGAACCGCGCCGCTGTACTTCTTCTCGATGAAGGCTTTCACTTCCGGGCTGGTCAGGGCCTTGGCCAGTTTCTGGATGGCAACGCTGTCCTTGTTGTCCGGACGGGCCACCAGGAAGTTCACGTAAGGCGAATCGGCACCTTCGATCACCAGAGCGTCTTTAGCCGGGTTCAGACCCGCTTCCAGCGCGTAGTTGGTGTTGATCATGTCCAGGTCGACCTGATCCAGCACGCGCGGCAGCATGGCCGATTCGAGTTCCTTGAACTTGAAGTTGTGCGGGTTCTTGGCGATGTCTTTCGGCGTGGCCAGGGCGTTTTTCGGGTCTTTCAATTCGATCAGGCCAGCCTTCTGCAGCAGGATCAGGGCGCGGCCGCTGTTGCTGCCTTCGTTCGGGATGGCGATGGTGGCGCCGTCCTTCAGCTCAGCCAGGCTTTTGACTTTCTTCGAGTAGCCACCGAATGGTTCCACGTGAACACCGATCACGGTTTCCAGGTGAGTGCCTTTGCCTTCGTTGAAGCTTTTCAGGTACGGCAGGGTCTGGAAGTAGTTGGCGTCCAGACGCTTCTGATCGACCTGCACGTTCGGTTGGACGTAGTCGGTGAAGACTTTGATTTCCAGGTCCACGCCTTCTTTGGCGAGGGCGGGCTTGATCAGCTCGAGAATCTCGGCGTGTGGCACCGGGGTCGCGGCAACCACCAGTTTCTCGCCGGCCTGTGCCAGGCCCGAGGTCAGGGCGGCCGCCAGTGCGGTGAACAACAGAACCTTTTTCATGCAGTGTCCTTATCGAAAATCACAGTCGCTTGTGGCGACGGCTTGAAGATGAGAGTGCCAGTGAAGTGCTATCGCTGGCGTGATGCGGACAATACCGGGATTTTTTATTCCCGAACAATAACGTTTATTCAGCTTCATATTCCATTTTGTTCATAAAACTCTAACTCGCACATCTTCCTTTGTAGGAGCCGGCTTGCTGGCGATGGCGTCCGTTCAGAAAAACCGCGTCGCCGCGATCGCGAGCAAGCTTGCTCCTACGAAAGCCCGGTGTTTTTGAGTAACTGTTTCAAGGCTGCCTGGTCAGCGACAGAGCCATTGTCGAGAATCTGCCGGATCTGACTCTCGATCTGCTCCAGAGAAATCGAGAGCTCCGGCAAATTCAAATGCTCCGGCAAAATCTCATCCCCGGTGCTTACCAGCAGCGCAAAGTGAATGATGTTTTCCAGTTCCCGGGTGTTGCCCGGCCAACTGTGGCGCTCCAGCACCCGTTGCGCCGCCTCGCTGATCAGCGGCACCGGCAAGTCGAGGCGCTGGCTGTAGATGCCGAGGAAATACTCGGCCAGCGACAGGATGTCGCCGGTGCGTTCGCGCAGCGCCGGCAGTTCGAGTTGGCCTTCGCCGAGGTAGTGAAAAAGCCGCTCGTGGAATTTTCCGGCAGCGACGGCCTGGGCCAGATCGATGCTGGTGGCCGCGACCAGGCGCACGTCCACCGGGCTCGGCTGATGGGCGCCGACGCGGGTGACCTCGTGGTTTTCCAGGGCTGCGAGCAGTTTGATCTGGATCGGCAGCGGCAAGTCACCGATTTCGTCCAGGTACAGCGTGCCGCCATTGGCCGAGCCAAACCACCCGGCGCGGCTGCTCGCCGAACCGCTGAAGCTGCCCCCGGCGTAGCCAAACAGTTCGGCGTCGGCGTACGTCGGGCTGATGGCGCCGCAATTGACCGACACGAACAAACCGCCGCGATCGCTGGCGCGATGGATATGCCGTGCGAGCAACTCTTTGCCGGTACCGGTTTCGCCACGGATAAGTACCGAGATCGAGCGTGGTGCCAATTGCTCCAGGTCCTCGCGCAGTTGGCGGGAACGTGGATCGACGAACACAAGCGCCTTGGCGCGAATGCTCAGGGGACTTTTTTCTGCATCGGGAAAGGTCAGCAAGGGCTGACCGAACGTTTCAAAACTCATGGCAGACTCCCGCCCAAAACCGCCGGGAGACGGGGGCGATTCAATGAAAAGAAAGACTCAAGCGCGGCGCAGAGCGTGATGTTCCATGCGGTTTTGCAGGCGATACAGATAGGCAAACCCCTGCTCCCAACGCTGGTGGCCGGACTTGACGTTGATGTGCCCCGCCCCTGCCAGAATCCCCGCCTCGGCGCCCCAGTTGCGTGCCAGTTCCAGCGCGCGCGGCGCGCTGACGGCGCTGTCGTTGTCGGAGCTGACGACCTGGCTCGGGAAGGGCAGCAGATCGGTTGGAATCGGCGCGAAATTGCGCAAGGCCGGTGCGCAGGCCGGGCGTTCGACGTCCGCCGGTGCAACCAGTAACGCCCCACGTACCTGACGCAGAAATTGCACTGGCGCTGTCGCCGCCCAGTGCGCGACGGTGATGCAACCCAGGCTGTGGGCGATCAGAATCACCGGCGTGCTGTCGGCAGCAATCGCCTCGGCCAAAGCCGCCACCCAGTCTTCACGACGCGGCGTCAGCCAGTCGGCCTGCTCCACCCGCGCACTGTTCGGCAGGCTGTTTTGCCAGTGGCTTTGCCAATGATCGTCTGGCGATCCTTGCCAGCCCGGCACAATCAGGTAGCGAATGGATTCGTTGCGCATGGGGGAGCTCTCCTGCTGCGTGTCTGTTCCCGGTCGAGTATAGGGAGGAGAGTTATATTCGTTAAGGAATAAGAAGCTATTTATTAAGATCTTAAAGGAATATTAGATTAATGATTTGTAGGAGCTGGCTTGCTAGCGAATGCGGTAGGTCAGGCAGCAATTTACCGGCTGGAAGGACGCCAGCGCCGGCAAGCCAGCGCCTACAGAGTTTGCCGGACATAAAAAAAAGGGCCGCACCCTGCCAAGGAGACGGCCCCGGAAAGCAAAATTCTGTTAACGCGCGGTAATCACCGACAGCTTGGTAATCCCTGCCCGCTCGATCGACGCCATGGCCCGCGCCACTTCGCCGTAATTCACCCCATCATCGGCCTGCAATTGCACGCGCACGTCCGGGTCTTTGGCCTTGGCCGCCTGGAGGTTGAACTCCAGCAAGTCGGGCTGGATTTCATCCTTGTTGATAAACAGCTTGCCGGCGCCGTCGATGCTCACCACCAACGGGTCCTTCTGTTCGACCGGTGCCACCGCCTCGGTCTTGGGCAGGTTGATCGGTATCGCGTTGGTCAGCAGCGGCGCGGTGACGATGAACACCACCAGCAGCACCAGCATCACATCCACCAACGGCGTTACGTTGATCTCACTCAGCACCTCATCACTGTCTTGCGTGGAGAAGGCCATATCAGGACGCCTCCTTCACTTTCTGCGCGCCGCCCTGGGCCACAACCTTGTGCGCCGTCGGGTGAATCAACACGCGGAACGAACTCTTCTGCGCCAGGCTGTAGAAGTCATGGGCAAAGTCATCCAGGTCCGCCGCCGTCAGTTTCAGACGCCGTAAAAAGTAGTTGTAAACCAGCACTGCGGGCACTGCGACGGCGATCCCTACGCCCGTAGCAACCAGCGCCGCACCAATCGGTCCGGCCACCGTTTCCAGGCTCGCCGAACCCGCTGCACTGATGCCTTTCAACGCTTCCATGATTCCCCACACCGTGCCGAACAAACCAATGAACGGCGAGGTACTGCCAATACTCGCGACCACCGCCAGCCCGGTTTCCAATGACCGGCGCTCACGCACGATCTGCTGACGCAACGCTCGCTCCAGACGGTCCTGGTGATTGATCGCCTGGCTCAGATCCGCTGCTTGCGGCGCCTCGCCGACCTGGATCGCGGCATAACCGGCCTGAGCCACCCGCGCCGCAGCGCCGGGATGGGTCTCGCTCAACTCGGCGGCCGAATCGAGACTCGACGCCGCCCAGAACTGTTTATGAAACCTGCGATCCTGCGCCTTGAGGCGACCGAACTGCACACCCTTGAGCAATGCCAAGCCCCAGGTCGCGACGGAAAAAACCACCAGCAGCCAGATCACCGCGCTTTCGATGGATTCAAGTGGAGATGCCAGTAACGTCATGGTGAAGTCCTCGTGTAAACGTTTCGCGCGAATTTGGTTTCGGTTTAATGAATCTTGAAATCGATGGGCACGCTGACCCAGCCGTCCTGAGCAACATCACCCTGCTTGGCCGGCACAAAACTCCAGCGTTTCACCGCGCTCAAGGCCGCTTCGTCGAGGGCATCGCGGCCGCTGCTTTTCTGAATCTGGATCTCGCCAGGCTTACCGCTGGCCAGTACATGCACCCGCAGCAACACCGTGCCTTCCCAACCGCGACGCTGGGCCAGCGACGGATATTCCGGCGCCGGATTTTTCAGGTAGCCCGCGTTCGCGGAGGCCGGTGTCACGGGCGCCGGTGCGGGCGGAGCCGGTGGCGCCGGGGCCGCAACGGGTGCTGCCGGTTGCGGCGGCGCCGGAGGTTGCTCTGCGGCTTTCGGGGCCGGTTTTGCGATCGGTTTGGCAACAGGTTTCGGTTTGGGCACCGGTTTGGGCGGTGGCGGTTTTACGGCCAGTTCGTCCTGCACGGGTGGCGGCGGTTCGACCACTGGCTGAACCGGTTGCGGCGGCGGTGGCTCGACCACGGGCGGTGCCGGACGCGAGAACTCAATGGTCATCGGCGGAATTTCCGGCGGCACGATCGGCAATGCCGGGGTCGGCTGCTGATTGACCCAATAGATCACCGCGCCATGCACCAGCAACGCCAGCACGCCCAGCAGGATCGTTTCCCGACGACTCAGGATTCCCTTCGGTGCACGTTGCAAACGCAACTGACCCAGGGGCACACGGTGCGGCCGACCGAGGTCGACCAACTCGCCACCCTGTGCCTGGCGCCACAACACTTCGTGTGCACTGGCGGCGGTCTGAACATTGCCCATTGCTTGACTCCCTGCGGTCTCTTTGCGAATCACCGAAACGTCGTGCTGTACATCCCCCGACGACGCCTCGGTGAACCCATCATTGGCCGGATCGCTTAGCTCTTAAAGTAATCTTTAAAGTTATGGTTAGATCGATATCGAATATTGAGAATATCGTTCCAGCGCCAGCCCCCGTCGTTCAAGGGCTCTGGCCCGAAGGCGAAAAACCAATGCCTTGTCTGCATTAAAAGTATTCCTCCAAGGCATGGTGTTTCGCCGTCAGAAGTCGTATCGACCGGTCACACCCAACGTGCGCGGCGTGCCCAGCAGGCCTTCGTAACCACCGTTGGCAGCCGTCCACAGCGTCGTGTAGTAGGTTTTGTCGAAGGCGTTTTTCAGCCACAGCGACACGTCCCATTGACCCTGTTTGAAGTCACCGCGCAAGCCTGTGGACAGGTTGATCACCGCATAACTCGGGATCTGCCCGTAGTCGGAATCCTCCACCGTGCCCACCGCTTTGGAACGGAAGGCGTAACTGCCGGTGACGTACTCTTCGAAGCCGTTGCTCAGGTTCCATTTGTATTCGCCGTTGGCGTTGCCGATCCATTTCGAAGCGCCGACCACTTGATGCCCGGTGAGATCGCAAGACGCTGGAGCCCCCGGCGCCAGGCTGACTTCCGGCGGGCACGGTGCGTCCTTGTACGAGAGGTAGCTGACGTCGTTGTACGAACCGTTGAAGTTCAACGTCAGGCCGCGCAGCGGAATCAGGGTGCTTTCGAACTCCACACCACGCGAGCGCACGGAACCGGCGTTGGTCAGGTATTGCACGCGGTTGGCGTCGTCGTAGGCGTTGGTCTGGTAGCCGTTGACCTGGGTCCAGAACACGTTGGCGTTGAGTTGCAGGCGACGGTCCCAGAGCGTGCTCTTGAAACCGAGCTCGGCGTTGTTGGCGCGCTCGGTGCCGATCAGCAACGAGTCCGCACCGGCCACCGGCGCCGTGCCCACGGCCAGGTTGACCCCACCGGATTTCTCGCCGTGGGACAGCGTGGCGTAGGTCAGCAGGTCGTCGGTGAGGCGGTAGCTGAGGTTCAACAAACCGGAAGGGCTGGAGCTGTACTGATTCAGATCGCCGGAATCGTATACCCCCGCACGACCACGTCTCGCGGTGGCTGCCGCACCGCTGACCGCCGTACCACCCACAGGCGCATCACGGGTGACCCAGGCATTTTTCTCCTCATAGGTGCCGCGTACCCCGGCGGTGAAATCCAGGCGTTCGGTCAGGTGCCAGGTGCCTTGGGCGAACAGCGCAAAGCTGTCTGTTTTGATGTGCCCGTTGCCGACACTGTTGATGTTGTTGAGCGCTCCGTTAGGCGTGCCGCTCCAGATGTCCGCTTGCGGTCCGTAATAGGTGAAGGATTTATTGTCCAGGTCGGAGCCGAAGTAGTAGGCACCGACCACGTAGTCGAAGAAACCGCCCGAGGGCGATGCCAGGCGAAACTCCTGGGAATACTGCTTATCCTCCACCGAAACGCCGGCGTTGTAGAAGGCGGATACGTTCAGGCCGTCGTCATTGCGCGGGGTGAAATTCCACCAGCGATAGGAGCTGATCGAGGTCAGGGTGAAGTCACTTGGCAACGCCCAGTTGGCCTCGACCGACGTGCCGCTCTGATGCACGGTGACGTGCTGTTCGTTGTTCAGGTTGACCTTGCGGTGCGTGCCGTCGACCAGTGTCGCGCCCGCTGCGTTGGCCCGCGCCTGATAAAGGTTGGTGCCATTGATGGTTGGGCCGGTGTTGTACAACACACGGGTCCCGGCGCTGGAATCTTCCTCGTTGTAATCGCCGATCCAACGCAGGTTGAACGCCTCGTTGGGCTTGAACAACAACTGCCCTCGGAAGCCTTCGCGCGAGCCGCCGTTCAAGTCGTTGCCGTCGTATTCATTCTTGATGTCGCCGTCGCTGCGGGTGCGATACGCGGAAAAACGTCCTGCCAGTTCGTCATTCAACGGGCCGGAAATCGTGCCCTTGGTCTGGAAGTAGCCATCTTCGCCCACCGACGTTTCGATGCTGCGCTCCGGGGTGAACGTCGGTGCGCGGGTGCTGATGTTGATCACGCCGGCCGTGGTGTTTTTACCGAACAAAGTGCCTTGCGGACCGCGCAGCACTTCGAGCTGTTCGATGTCCATCAGGTCGAACACCGCCATGCCTGGCCGACCGAGATAAACGTTGTCGATGTACAGGCCGACACTGCCTTCCAGGCCATCGCTGGCCGGGTTGTTGCCCAGTCCGCGGATCGACACGCTGGACTGGCGCGCATGCATATAGGCGACGTTGACGCTGGGCACCAGTTGCTGCAAATCCTGGATGCGATAGACCCGCTGGGCCTCCAGGTTCTGGCCGCTGACCACGCTCATTGGCGTTGGTACATCCTGCGAGCTTTCCTCACGGCGGCGAGTGGTGACCGTCACGGTTTCCAGTTGTGCGCTGTCAGCCGTGGCGGATTTTTTTGGGGTGGTTTCAGGGGTGGCGCTATCGGCTGCATAGCCTTGGGTCCAACTGGCGCTACCGGCCAGCAACAGTGCGAGAGGCAGGCGTTTGAGCCGTTGGGGTGAAGAGGTTGAGGCGAAGTGCAACGGACTCATAAGGCGGGTTTCCCGATCAAAAGAAATTCTGTATTGCTTGCCAGGCCGCCATCGCCAGCAGGCTGGCTCCCACATTGGTTTTTGCGTACGCCACAAATCCCCTGTGGGAGCCAGCCTGCTGGCGATGGCGTCAGCTCAAACGCTGCCGATATCCGGCCCTTTCACGGTCTGACTGACCTGCCCATTCACTCCCACCGCCACTTCACCCTTGAGCGTTACGCGGCGCACGATGCGCGCCTGGGTCCCGTAGTCATCCACCGCGTAATGCTGGGTGGAGCGGTTGTCCCAGATCGCCACATCACCGGCCTGCCAGCGCCAGCGCACGATGTTTTCCTGGCGGATCACATGGCTTTGCAGCAGCCCGAACAGGTGCGCCGAATCGGCTTGTGAATAGCCCTTGATGCGTTTGACGAAATGCCCCAGCAACAGGCTTTTCTCGCCGCTGATCGGGTGCACGCGGACCACCGGGTGCTCGGTCTCGTAGACGGTCGAGGTGAAGATCTTGCGATAGCGCTCCAGCTTCTCGGCCGAGACGTCTGGCTTGCCCCCCGCGTAGTCGTATTCGTTGCTGTGCACGGCGACCAGTTTGTCGGCCAGCTCCCGCAGCTCCGCCGACAACCCGTCATAGGCGGTGGCGGTGTTGGCCCACAGGGTGTCGCCGCCGAAAGCCGGGGCGACCACCGAGCGCAGGATCGACGCTTTCGGGTAGGCCTCGACGAAGGTCACGTCGGTGTGCCAGGAGCTGGCGCGCTGGCCTTCTGCGCCGTCCAACTCGAGCAGAAAACGCGTGCCTTCACGCACCGGTACGGTCGGGTGCGCCACCGGCTCGCCGAGCAAGTGGGCGAACGCCTCCTGGCGCTGATCGTCGAGCTGGGTCTGCTCGCGGAAGAAGATCACTTTGTATTGCAGCAGCGCCTGTTGAATGGCTTCCACCGTGGCGGCATCCAGGTCGCCCGACAGGTGTACGCCACGAATTTCGGCGCCGATGCGGCCAGCCACCGGATGGATTTCCAGCGCGTGAACAGCGGGTTTTACAGCTAAAGCGGCATTGCTCATGGGTAGACCCTCATCGGACTGCTTGCGGTTGACCGGCCGCGAAACACTGCTCTATCTATATTCTATTTAGATCTAATAGATAACTACATGCTTCGTTGACGGAATAAGAGGTTGCATTTAAAACCTCAGTCAACCCTCGTCGCAAATGCCTTCGAGCTATTTTTAGGATGCCGGAAAAGCATATGGATCTTCGCCAGTTGCGTTACTTCATCGCCCTCGACGAACACCGCAGTTTTGTTCGGGCCGCCGAGGCCATGGGCATTACACAGCCCGCTTTCAGCCGCGCCATTCAAGGGCTTGAACACGAATTCGGCTGCGTCCTGGTGGACCGTGGCAACAAGGATTTGCGACCCACGCCCGAAGGCTTGATGGTGCTGCAACACGCCCGCAGCCTGGTGCAAGGCGCGGCGCTGCTCAGCGCTGAAGTGACGCAGATGACCAAGCTCGATGCCGGCGAATTGCGCTTCGGTTGCGGCCCGGCGCCGGCAGTCAAACTGGTACCGGATGCCGTGGCGCAGTTCATCAATGCACACCCGAAAGTGCGCACCTGTTTTGAGGTGGATAACTGGGAAAAACTCAGCCGTGCCCTAAGCCGCGAGGAGATCGAATTCTTCATCGCCGACATCCGCCATTTCGAGTCCGACCCGAACTTCCAGACCCAGGCACTGACGCCCAAGCGCGGGGTGTTTTTCTGCCGGCCGGGGCATCCGCTGCTGGCCAAGGAGAGCCTGTCGACCAACGACATGTTCGACTATCCGCTGGCGGCCACGATGATCCCGCCGGGCATTCGCAAGTTGCTGGCGAACCTCAGTGGGCGGGTGGATTTTTCCCCGAGCATCGAGACCGAGCATTTCCCGGCACTGGTGAAAATCGTGCTGCAATCGAATGCGATTGGTGTGGGCACCGAGGAGGCGTTTGTCGAAGACATTGCTCAGGGTTCACTGGTGTTGCTGCACTGGCGCAATCTGCCGCAGAACATTGAGAGCATGAATGCGCGTTGCGGGATCGTCAGCCGCTCCGGGTTCCGGTTGTCGCCGGCGGCGCGGGCGATGATTGAGACGTTGGTGGCGGTGGATCGGCAGCAGATGGCTGTTGCGGTTTAGGGCCTCATCGCTGGCAAGCCAGCTCCTACAGGGAGCTCCAGTGAGCGCAAATTTTGTGAACACCAGAAACACCTGTGGGAGCTGGCTTGCCAGCGAAAGCGGCCGAATGGGCGCTAAAGATTCAGAGCTTGGCCGCCGCCAGCTCCGGCGCCACCCAATCACTGACCTTGAACGGCTTGCGAATCAACTTCTGCTGCGAAGCCAAATCCACCGAATCCTGCAATTTGCCGAGGAACACCGGATCGAGCGACGACTGGAAAACCTCGCTCAGTTTCTGATCCTTCAAGTCCTGAGAAAGAATGACCGGTGGATAACTCGCCAATCCCGAGACCAACTGAATGTAGGCATCCTTGTTGCTGTCCTGGGTCAGCCACTCCACCGCTTGCTGTTGAGCCTTGAGCAGTTTCGCCACGACCTCAGGATGTGCATCGACAAACTTCCCGGTGCCCAACAAAACCGCCTGCACACTGCCGGCACCGCCGAGGTCCTTGGTGTTCAGCGGCAGTTCCGCCAGGCCTTTGGCTTGCAGCGCCGTCAGGCCCGAACCGCTCCAGGACGCATCGATCTGCTTCGCCGCCAGTGCCGCGACTGCTGCATTGAAATCGAGGTTGATGACTTTCACGTCTTTCTCGCTCAAGCCCTGACTGGCCAGCGCCGCATCAAACGACAGCTGGCTGGCGGTGCCACGAAAAATCGCCACACGTTTGCCTTTGAGGTCTTGCAGGGTCTTGATCCCCGACCCCGGCACCACGCCCAGATAGTGCTTCACGTCCCGAGCGGTCGCACTGAGCAACCGGGTGTCCAGACCATTGGACTTGCCGATGATGGCCGCCAGATCACCGAGGTACGCCAGATCGACCTGGCCGTTGGCGAACGCCTCGTTGATCACCGGTCCCGCGCCTTTGAAGAAGCTCCATTGAATCTTGATGCCCTGTTCGGCGAAGGCCTTTTCGAAGATCTGTTGATCTCGCAAAACGTCCACGACTCCACCCCCGCTGTGCTGGGTACCGGCGCTGAGGTCCGGCACGGCGATGCGGATTTCCTTGAGTTCGCCGGCATTGGCCGTGAAGGCCAGTAAACCCGCCAGGGCCGGTGCGGCGAAAAGGCTGATAACGCGTTTGAAAGGAAGGTTCATGGGTGCAGCTCCTTGGGGCAACGGGCGTTGAGGAGCTGAAACTAGGCTGATATGAACCACACACTAAAATACTAATAATTCACATTTTTAGATCATTACGATCTATATCAATGCTTCCGGGCCTCTCGACCAGGTATGCGTAACCGGCATTAAAAATATTCTTCGAATGCATTGGATACGAGCGTAATGGCAAGCCATAAATGGGCTCTCTTATCTCCAAATAGCATTGATAAGATTATTTATATAACCGTTAACCAAAAACGAAATCGCCAAGATCGCAGCCTTCGGCAGCTCCTACAGAGGGGGTGTCGATCGCTGTAGGACTGCCGAAGGCTGCGATCTTTTGATCTTCACCCGACAACGGAGGTCACCCATGGCCCGTGTTTCCCTTCTCAGCCTGCCGCTGCCTGCGCCATCGCTCAAACACCAGCGAACGTGGCCGAGCCTGGGCCAACGTTTGTTGCCATGGTTGTTGCCAACCGCCCTGTTCAGCCTGTGGTGGTTGGCCAGTCGAAATCATTGGATGAGCGAGCAGATCCTGCCCACACCGTCACTGGTCTGGAGCAGCGCCGTTGAGTTGTCTCAAGGCGAGTTGTGGAGCCATTTATGGATCAGCCTGCAACGCTTGTTCTGGGGGCTGTTGGCCGGGATCAGCGCCGGCGCTGTGCTGGGTGCGGCGCTGGGTTTCAGTCCTCGATTGGAGCGCCTGGTGTTCCCGACGTTCGCCGGGTTGGCGCAGGTCCCGACGCTGGCCTGGATTCCATTGTTCATGGTGTTTTTCGGCATCGGCGAAGTGCTGAAACTGGTGGTACTGATCAAGGCCATCGTAGTGCCGGTGACCTTGCACACGCTGGTCGGCGTGCGGGATGCGCAACCGAAACTGCGCGAGGCCGCCGCCGTGTTGCGCTTGCCGCCGCGACTGCTGATCCGGCGACTGGTACTGCCTGCGGCCTTGCCGGCATTCATGGCCGGTGTGCGACTTGCGTTGGCAGCGGGCTGGACGTCGTTGCTCGCCGTGGAACTGCTCGCCTCAAGCGAAGGCATCGGCTACCTGATGGTCTGGGCGCGACAGCTTTTCATGCTCGACATTGTCTTCGTGTGCATCGTGGTGATCGGTGTGATCGGCGTGGCGATGGACCGTGGCATCGGCCTGCTGGACAGGAAACTGGTGCACTGGCCGCACCCGGCCACCGCCGAGATCCGTCGCGGCCCGCGTTATCAAGGCTGGCAACGCCTGCAACCGTGGCTGCTGCCGCTGGCGCTGTTGGCGTTGTGGCAATTGACCTCGGATCAGCAGTGGGTCGATGCAAACATTCTGGTCAGCCCGCTGGCGGTCCTGCAGACCACCTGGAGCGGTTTGCTCGACGGCACGTTGATCGGTGGCATGGCCCTGAGCCTGGGCCGAACCCTTGGCGGATTACTGCTCGGTGGCGGGCTCGGCTTTGCCTTTGGACTGCTGCTGGGACTGTCGCGCATCAGTGAACGCGTGCTCGGCCCGACCCTCGCCGCCATCCGGCAGATTGCAATTTTCGCCTGGGTGCCGTTGCTCACCGCATGGTTCGGTCTCGGCGAATTGGCCAAGTGGGTGTTCGTCGCCCTCGCCGCTTTTTTCCCGCTGTTCATCGCCACTCAACGCAGCGTCGCCAACCTCTCACCGCAACTCAACGAAGCCGCTCAGGTGCTGCGTCTGAACCTGCGCCAACGTCTGCGCCGATTGGTGCTGCCGGGCGCTGCGCCGGGGATTTTCGCCGGGCTCAGGTTGAGCCTGATCTACGCCTGGCTCGGCACCATCGGCGCCGAATATTTCATGCCGTCCAACGGCGGCATCGGTAGCCAGATGATCGGCGCCCAGCAACTGCTGCGCATGGACCTGATCATGGCCGGCATGCTGCTGGTGGGCCTGACTGGCGCCCTGCTCAACCTCATTGGCCAACGCCTGGAAATCCGCGCCACCCGCTGGAGACACGCATGAACGCACCGATTGTCAGTTTCAATCACGTGGGCAAAACCTTCGACGTCGACGGCTTCGAACTGGAAGCCATTCGCGAATTCAACCTGGACATTGCCGAGGGCGAGTTCGTCGCCATCGTCGGCTCCAGCGGTTGCGGCAAATCCACTTTGCTGCGGCTGTTGGTGGGCCTCGATACGCAGTTTCGCGGGCAGATCACGGTGGACGGAAAAGCCGTCAGCGGCATCGGCGGCGAACGCGGCATCGTCTTTCAGGAGCATCGGTTGTTCCCGTGGCTGAGCGTGGCCGACAACATCGGCCTGGGTTTGGTCAATGAGCCGTTGAGTGCCGCGCAAAAGAAAAAACGCATCGATGATTTCATCGACCTGGTGGGCCTGAGCGACTTCACCCGCGCCTATCCGCATCAGCTCTCCGGCGGCATGGCCCAGCGCGTGGCGATTGCTCGCGGTCTGGTGGCGAGCCCACGGATTCTGCTGCTGGACGAGCCCTTCGGCGCCCTCGATGCGCTGACCCGCCAGCAGATGCAGGACGAACTGTTGGCGATCCGCGCCCGGGCAAAAATCACCACCATCCTGGTCACCCACGATGTCGAGGAAGCGATCTTTCTCGCCGACCGCGTGGTGGTGATGGAGCCGCGTCCCGGACGGATCAAGCAAGTGGTCGACATCGCCCTGCCCCATCCGCGCCAGCGCAGCAGTTTCGACTTCCACCAACTGCGCGAAGAACTGCTGCACGAACTCACCAGCGACGATCACTACCAGCCGCCCATCCCGGTGCAGGTCCGCGACCTGCCGCTGTCTTTCATTGCCTACTGAAAAAGGAAATTTTTGATGCCGCAACGTCCCAACTTTCTGGTGATTCTGGCCGATGACCTGGGCTTTTCCGATCTCGGTGCCTTCGGTGGCGAGATCAACACACCAAACCTCGATGCCCTGGCCAATAACGGCCTGCGTCTGACCGAATTTCACACCGCGCCAACCTGCTCGCCGACCCGTTCGATGTTACTGACCGGCACCGACCATCACATCGCCGGCATCGGCACCATGGCAGAAGCACTGACCCCGGACCTGATCGGCAAACCGGGTTACGAAGGGCACCTGAACGACCGCGTCGTCGCCCTGCCCGAGCTGTTGCGCGAGGCCGGTTACCAGACCTTGATGAGCGGCAAATGGCACTTGGGCCTGACCGCAGAACTGGCGCCTCACGCCCGGGGTTTCGAGCGTTCGTTTTCGCTGCTGCCCGGCGCCGCCAACCATTACGGCTTCGAACCGACCTACGATGAAACAACGCCACGCCTGCTGAAATCCACCCCGGCGCTGTACATCGAAGACGACCAATTCATCGATGAACTGCCGAAGGATTTCTATTCCTCCGACGCCTTCGGCGACAAGCTGCTGCAATACCTCAAGGAGCGCGACCAGACTCGGCCGTTCTTCGCCTACCTGCCGTTTTCCGCGCCGCACTGGCCATTGCAGGCGCCGGCCGATGTGGTCGAAAAATACCGGGGCCGTTATGACGCAGGCCCCGAAGTGCTGCGCCTGGAGCGCCTGGAAAAACTCAAGAAACTGGGGTTGATCGAGGCCGACGTAGAGCCACATCCACTGATCCAGCTGACCGCGCAATGGGATGCCCTGAGCGATGAGCAGCGGCAGATTTCCGCCCGGGCCATGGAGGTTTACGCGGCGATGGTCGAGCGCATGGACTGGAACATCGGGCGCGTCGTCGATTACCTGCGCCAGCAAGGTCAACTGGACAACACGTTCATCCTGTTCATGTCCGACAACGGTGCCGAAGGCGCGCTGCTGGAGGCTTTCCCGAAATTCGGCCCGCAATTGCTGACCTACCTCAACCAGCATTACGACAACAGCCTGGACAACATTGGCCGCGCCAATTCCTACGTCTGGTACGGGCCGAACTGGGCGCAGGTCGCCACTGCACCGTCGCGGCTGTTCAAGGCCTTCACCACCGAAGGCGGGATCCGTGTTCCGGCGCTGGTGCACTATCCGCAACTGCCGCTCAAGGGCCAGATCAGCCATGGATTTGGTACGGTGATGGACATCACGCCAACCATTCTGGACCTGGCCGGTGTGCGCCATCCTGGCAAGCAATGGCACGGCAAACCCGTGGCGCAAGTTCGCGGGAAATCGTGGCTGGGGTTCCTGTCGGGCGAGACCGCACAGGTGCATGACGAGCACACCGTCACCGGGTGGGAATTGTTTGGGCGGCGGGCCATTCGGCAGGGGCAATGGAAGGCGGTCTACATCCCGGGACCGGTAGGGCCGGCGACCTGGCAGTTGTATGACCTGGACAGTGATCCGGGGGAAATTCATGACTTGGCGTCGAGTCAGCCGGAAAAGCTCAGTGCCTTGATCGAGCATTGGCAGCGGTATGTGGATGAGACCGGGGTGATCTTGAGCGAGTCGCCGTTTCAGCCGGATTGATTCAGCCTGATCTACCGCCATCGCTGGCAAGCCAGCTCCTACAATGATCGATGTGATACGACGATCGCATTCACACCGACAAACCCTGTAGGCGCTGGCTTGCCAGCGATGAGGCCATCAAGCGCGCGCACTCTCCACAGTCTGCCCCTGTACTTCTTCCCTGCGCACAAACCGGTTCGCCCGCGCAAACGTCCCAAAATCATTAAACCGCACGCCCATCTCGCGCATCACCTTGTGCGCCACCGGCACGGTCAACTGGCGGATGTAAAACGGTTCCTTCACCACAAAGTGATGGATGCCATGGCTGCTGCCGAAGTTGAAGCAGAACGCCTGCAACGGCCACAACCACCATGCGTTCAGCACTTGACATTGCTGCATCACATTGCCCGGCTCGATGTCGCCGTAATAGTGCATGTTCGAGCTGACGAAGTGCAGGCAGAACGTGCGCAACACGTTCGGGCCGATGATCACCACCGCCGCGATATCGATCACCTGCATCACTGACAACGTGGTCGCCGACCATTCGATTGGCGTGCCCATCAGATGCGTGATGCCGTTCGCGGCGTGGAAACCGAGGAACACGTACCACGCGCCCCAATGCACCAGCGCCAGCGGCGCGTAGACCTTCAGCGTGCGGTAAATGATGCTGTACTTTTGCGCCCATGTTTTTGCGCGAAGCATGCGGATGAACGACGACATCATGTTGTCACCGACCATCAACAAACGGGCGACTCCCCAAGGCTCGCCGTTGGTGATCGCCCGCTCTTCCATGTCGGTTTCCGTACCGGAAACCTTGTGGTGATTGAGGTGCAGATGGCGGCGAATCCACGGGTTGATCGTGCTCGGTCGCGCCAGCCATACCAACCCCATCATCAGGTTGTGCGGCACCTTCTGTTTGCGGAAGTACATGCTGTGAATCAGGTCGTGCTCCAGCTCATGGGTCAACGACGCGAAAAAAGCGTTGAGCAACAGGCACGCCCACCAGGCCATGTGCCCGGTGATGTAGAGCGCCGCCGAACCGATCATGCCGGTCAGCGCCAAGCCCAGAATGCCCGCGCCGAGGGCATCCTGATGCTTGAGAATCGGGTAACGCTCACGCAGCTCAACCCCTCTGGCCAGCACCACTTGGCGAATATGTGCTGATCGCTGAGCTGCATTCAGTCGCTGGGGACTTGCAGAAGTACCGTCCATGCTTCCATCCTCTGGTTATTGATGGTTGCATCCTGCCTTGCGAAGCCTCGCAACGCGGTAGCCGAGAACGCCAACCTGTTGACTGGAAGCGCCAATCAGCATGACTGAACCGACCTCCCTCGCCAGCTGGACCCGCGCCTTGCGCAAGCAACTCGACGCCCTTGGCCTCGACAGCACCAGCCTGTGCCAGCAAGCGGGGCTCGACCCGCAGTTGATGGACGACCCGAACGCCCGCTACCCGTTGTCCGGCACCACGCGCCTGTGGGAATTGGCAGTGCAGGTCAGCGGCGACCCGGCGATTGGTTTGCGTGTTTCCCGTTTTGTCAGCCCCACCACGTTTCATGCGCTGGGTTATGCGCTGGTGGCCAGCGGCAGCCTGCGAGAAGTGTTCGAGCGGATCGTGCGTTATCACCAGGTGGTCAGCGATGCCCTGGAGCTGGAGCTGAGCCGGGCCGAGGATCGCTACCACTTTCGCCTGAAGATGCCGATCGGCAATCCACCGCCGGCCTTCGAAGCCATTGATGCGTTCATGGCGATTTACGTGCGCACCTGCCGCAATCGCCTCGGCCGCGACTATGCGCCACTGGCGACGTACCTGCGCCGCCCGGAGCCTGTGGATGCACAGCAATGGCATAAAGTCTTTCGCTCGCCGGTGCACTTCGGCGCCGATGAGGACCGGCTGGAGTTCGCCCTCACCGACTTCGACAGCCACCTCGACGACGCGAACCCGGAACTGGCCGAGCACAACGAAACCGTGCTCAGGCGTACCCTCGCGCAACTCAAACCGTTGACGTGGGAACGCAAAGTCCGCGATGCCATTGAAGAACAACTGCCCGAAGGCGAACCCAGCGCCGAACACATCGCCCAGACGTTGCACCTGAGCCTGCGCAGCCTGCAACGGCACCTGGCCGACGAAGGCTGCCGGTTCGACACCCTGCTCAACGAAAGCCGCGAAAACCTAGCGCTGCTGCACCTGCGTGACCTGCAGGTGTCACTGAGCGAGATCAGTTACTTGCTCGGGTTTGCCGACACCAGCAGCTTCAGCCGCGCCTTCAAGCGCTGGACGGGAATGACGCCTGGGCAGTTTCGGGATGGGTTGCGGTGATCAGCCTTTGACCAGGCTGCGTGTCATACCCTCGTTCCACTGCTCCAGCATTGCCTCTCCAACCTTGGAAAAGGCACTGCTTGTTTTTATGTATTGGCCCATCTCGCCCATCGCCACTGCCATCCCATGCATGACCTGTTGCAGCAATTCATTGCAACGCCCCTCGGTCAAATTGCAGGCGGAACGGCCAAACCGCATCAGCATCTTGTACTTCGGCCACGCCTTCGATCCGCCCAATAGAAGCGCCATGCTATCGGCCTTGATGTAGACCGACGTAGTGATGATGTCGTAGGCAGGTGCCAGGCTGATTGCCGCATCGACACCGCAATCTTCGTACAAAACACCGAAGTTCTTCAGGTGCGCGTCGCCATTCTTCAGACCCGATGAAAGCGCGACGATTTTGAAAAACGACTCCAATGCCTGATTGAGCAAAGGAGGAGAAACAAAGGCCTTGATCTGCTTGGCCGCACCTTCGTATGAACCATCGTATTTGGCTTTTGATGGCCACGCATTGAGCACGCAAAAGTCCTCGAACCCCAGGTAACCTTTTTCATTCAGGTCGAAGCGTTCAACGATCAAAAACTTGCCATGCTCACTGAGTTCAAACTTCGGCACTTCAAGACCCGAATGCAACGCCGCCCGCATGCAGAAGTATTCATTGGCAGCGAGCTCCGGGTATTGCTCAGGACGAAAGGCCTTGACCAAATGCGTGGCCCCCCGATGGGACAGCCGATCGATGGTTGACGCGCTGTCACGTACCAGTACCTTCGGCTGCACTCCGGAAACCCCCGAATACTGGCCATAGGTCTGCAAGAGGTCTTCGAACAGACCTTGCGCACCATCATGCACAAGAAGGTCCGCCAGGCTGGTTTCAGGTGGCTGGTCACCCGGACCCTGGGCTTTTGAAATGCCGACCCTTCCGAGCTGGTGCGGGCCGACGATGGCAAGCATCGAAAAATCGTCAAACCCTCGGACGGCCTTGCTGAAGCGACGAGTCAATTCATCACGCAGGGCGCCTTCAGGCAGATTCATTTCAAAAACCGGTGGAACGCCCGATTCCCACGCGTAACTCTCCAGCCGCACCGGCATGGTCAACGAGACGGCGTCTTGCTCTGACGCGTTTTCGGCGTAAGCAAACACGGTATCAACAGGAAGCTGACCGCGACCAAGGATTCCCACTGCACTGTTGGAAACACTGATCGCCAGTCGATCCTTTTCCTGCGGCTCATCCATGGAAATCCACCTTTTTCAGGGTGTCCAGCGTCGGCCGCTTCGACTGTCGCGGCACAGCCGTCAGCTCATAACCGAGACCATTGAGGATCGCCTCGACCTTGCGCAGGCCAATTTCGGGGAGGGTGTTGTTTTCGATGCCGGAGATCGTTGCCCGGCTCATTCCGTATTGCTGTGCCAATGCCTGCTGGGAGAGTTTTCTCTCCTTGCGTAACGTTCGGATCAGCTTGCCAAGGTTTTCCATTTCACCACCATGCATCGTATACAGTGCATATTTTATAAAAAAGACAATTATGCATTGTATTTAGTGCAGATCATGATTGAAGTCCAGCTACATTTTCTGACGCGTTATCAGGCATCAAACCATCGCCAACACCCGCAACCGCCCGGCATCAAGGATTTCAATTTCGCCGTAACTCAGCCCGATGATCCCCTGGCCCTGCAAATCCTTGAGGATCTGGTTGGTGGTCTGGCGCGACAGCGACAACATGGCGGCAAGCTGTTCCTGCGGCAGTTGCAGGATGCGACGCGGTTCGTCGATTTCGCCGCCGTAGCCTGCGGCGATCATCAGCAAGCGGTGCGCCAGCCGGGTCGGGGCTGGCATCAGGCTCAGTTGTTCGAGGTTGATGAATGTCAGGCGCAGCTTATGGCTCATCAGCAGCGCCAGTGGCCGCCAGTGCAGCGGCTGTTGGTCGAGCAAGGCCAGCAGGACGTTTTGCGGGATGTGCAACAAGGTGCATTGGCCCACGCCAAATGCGTCGTGGGTCCGTGGCTGACCATCGAACAAACCGATTTCACCGAACCAGTGCGGCGCTTCCACCAGGCTCAGCAGCGCCTCTTTGCCTTGCTCGTTCACGGCGCCGATGCGTACCGCCCCCTCCAGCACCGCATACAGGCCGCAGGGTGGATCGCCGCGTTTGAACAGCCGCTGGCCCGGCGTCAGGCGTCGTACCTTGGTGGCCGACAGCAGACTATCCTGTAGGGAAACAGGCAATTGACTGAACCACTGACCGCGCATCAGGCGTGGACGCCAGTCCTGCATATCCATGAAAACTCCTAGAGATTGTCGCCTGGCTGACAGAGCGCAACGTGGCGCCGGGGCATGATCTCATCACCCTACAGGAGAACAACAATGAAAAGCCTCGTCGACCACCTCAGTCAATACGCCGCGTACCACCGCGACCCGCGCAACATTGCCACGCACTTCATTGGTATTCCCCTGATCGTGGTGGCCGTCGCGGTGTTGCTGTCCCGGCCGGAATGGTCGCTGGGTGGCGTGTGGATTTCGCCCGCGGTGCTGGTGGCGCTGGCGTCGGCGTGGTTTTACCTGCGGCTGGAGTTGCGCCTGGGCGTGCTGATGACAGTGTTGCTCGGGTTGTCCGTGTGGACCGGCCATGTGCTTGCACAGCAAAGCACGCTGGTGTGGCTGAGCAGCGGTGTGGCGATGTTTGTGATTGGCTGGGCGATCCAGTTTGTCGGCCATCATTACGAAGGACGCAAACCGGCGTTCGTCGATGACGTGACGGGGTTGATTGTCGGGCCGTTGTTTGTGGTGGCCGAACTGGCGTTCATGCTGGGGATGCGGCATGAGCTGAAAGAGCAGATCGAGGCGCGGGCAGGGGGTGTTCGGGTCAGTCGCAAAAATGCGGCGGCCTGAACGGATCTGTAGGAGCCGGCTTGCCGGCGATAGCGGTGCATCAAACACACCGCGTTGTCATTGATCGCTGGCAAGCCAGCTCCTACAGGGTTTCCTTCGATCAGAGTCAGATGTTGGCGACTTTCTGCCAGACCTTCGGCTTGAAGAACAACGTCTCGCCCTTCGCCAACCCCACCAGGCTGTCGTGATCCTTGACCACTTCGGCTTCAATCAGATCGCTCTGACCTTCGACCTTCAACGTCACCCGCGTCGTCGCCCCCAGCGGTCGAATATCACGCACTTCAGCGGCGTGGTGATCTTCCAGTTCATGCCGCGACAGCGACACTTCATGCGGACGGAACAACACGTGATCGTCGCCACCCAGATGCAGGCGATTGGAGTCGCCGAGGAAGTGATAGACGAAATCGCTGGCCGGGTTTTCGTAGACGTCGCCCGGTGAGCCGATCTGCTCGATCACGCCCTTGTTCATCACCACGATGCGGTCGGCCACTTCCATGGCTTCTTCCTGGTCGTGGGTCACGAATACCGAGGTCAGATTGATGTCTTCGTGCAGGCGCGCCAACCAGCGGCGCAGCTCTTTACGGACCTTGGCGTCGAGGGCGCCAAAAGGTTCGTCGAGCAACAGCACTTTCGGCTCAACCGCCAGCGCTCGGGCCAGGGCAATACGCTGACGCTGACCACCGGAGAGCTGTTCCGGGTAGCGATCCGACAACCAGTCCAGCTGCACCATGTTCAACAGTTCGTGCACTTTGGTGGCGATCTGGCTTTCGCTCGGGCGCTGGTTTTTCGGTTTCATGCGCAGGCCGAACGCGACGTTGTCGAACACCGTCATGTGGCGGAACAGGGCGTAGTGCTGGAACACGAAACCGACGTTGCGATCGCGCACGTCGTGGCCGGAGACGTCTTCACCGTGGAACACGATGTTGCCCTGATCCGGGGTTTCCAGGCCGGCGATGATCCGCAACAGCGTGGTCTTGCCGCAACCGGACGGGCCGAGCAACGCGACGAGTTCGCCGCTCTGGATGTCCAGGCTGATGTTGTCCAGCGCCTTGAACGCGTTGAAATTCTTGCTGACATTACGCACTTCGATCGACATGAATTATTCCTCCGCGGCGCTGGCGCGCAGGCGGTTAATACGGTTTTCGCTCCACTGCTTGAGCAGCAGGATGAAGAGCGCCAGGATCAGCAACAGGCTCGCCACGGCGAACGCGGCCACGTGGTTGTATTCGTTGTAGAGGATCTCGACGTGCAGCGGCAAGGTGTTGGTCACCCCGCGAATGTGCCCGGAAACCACCGACACCGCACCGAATTCACCCATGGCCCGCGCGGTACACAGCACCACGCCATAGATCAGGCCCCATTTGATGTTGGGCACAGTGACGTGCCAGAACATCTGCCAACCGTTGGCGCCGAGCAGGCGCGCGGCCTCCTCTTCCTGGGTGCCTTGTTCCTGCATCAGCGGGATCAGTTCACGGGCCACGAACGGCACGGTGACGAAAATCGTCGCCAGCACGATACCCGGCAGGGCGAAGACGATCTGGATGTCGTGATCCTGCAACCAAGGGCCGAACAAGCCCTGGGCGCCGAACATCAGCACATAGACCAGACCCGCGATCACCGGCGATACCGAGAACGGCAGATCGATCAGCGTCACCAGCATGCTCTTGCCGCGGAACGAGTACTTGCTCACGCACCACGCGGCGCTGACACCGAACACCAGGTTCAGCGGCACCGAGATCAGTACGGCAATCACCGTGAGTTTCAGTGCCGACAACGCATCCGGTTCAAAGATCGCGGAAAAGAACGCACCGAGGCCGAGCTTCAGGCCCTGGGACACCACGATGAACAGCGGCAGCAACAGGAACAGCGCAAAAATCAGCCAGCCAAGACCGATCAGGACTCGCCGCGACGTTGCACTGCCACGACGGGCAGCGTTCGAGGACGCGGCAGCAATAGACGATTGGGACATGGGTGCCGCCTCCTTATGGGGTTTCGATGCGTCGCTGCAGCAAGTTGATCAGCAGCAGCAGAATGAAAGAAACCACCAGCATCAGTACACCAATGGAGGTAGCGCCGGTGTAATCGTACTGGTCGAGCTTGACCATGATCAGCAGCGGCAGGATCTCGGTTTTCATCGGCATGTTGCCGGCGATGAAAATCACCGAACCGTACTCGCCGACCCCGCGGGCAAAGGCCAGGGCGAACCCTGTCAGCCACGCCGGAAGCAGTGCCGGAACCAGAATATGGCGGAATACCTGCAACGGTTTGGCACCGAGGCACGCGGCCGCTTCTTCCACTTCACGGGGAATATCGGCCAATACTGGCTGTACGGTACGTACTACGAATGGAAGTGTCACAAAAGTGAGGGCAAGGGTGATGCCCAAGGGGGCATAGGCAATCTTGAAACCCAAATCCGCTGCGAATTGACCGACCAGACCGGTAGGTGTGTACAGCGCGGTCAGTGCGATACCCGCGACGGCAGTGGGCAATGCGAACGGCAAGTCGATCATTGCATCGATCACTTTTCGTCCAGGGAAGGTATAGCGCACTAATACCCAGGCCAGGAGCGTGCCGATGATGCCGTTGATGATCGCGGCACACAGGGCGGTGCCGAAGCTGAGCTTCAACGCCGCCAGCACTCTGGGCGCCGAGATGATTGCCCAGAACTGTTCCCAGGTAAGTTGAGCGGCGTGCACGAACATCGCCGCCAGGGGTATGAGCACAATCAGGCTGAGGTACACCAAGGTGTAGCCCAGCGTCAGCCCGAAGCCGGGTATGACGGGGGAGATACGACGCGACATAAAAGTCCTTGGTTGAGAACGCAATAAGCCCCGGAGTCGAATCCGGGGCTCGTTGATGGCTATTTAAGATTACTGCGCCTGGTAGATCTGGTCGAACACGCCACCGTCGTTAAAGAATTTCGGCTGCGCGGTTTTCCACCCGCCGAAGTCCTTGTCGATGCTCACCAGCTCCAGTTTCGGGAACTGCTGGGCGTACTTGGCGGCCACATCCTTGTCACGTGGACGATAGAAGTTTTTCGCCGCGATTTCCTGGCCAGCCGGGCTGTACAGGTGCTTGAGGTATGCCTCGGCGATCTCGGTGTTGCCCTTTTTCTCCGCGTTTTTATCGACCACGGCCACTGGTGGCTCGGCGAGGATCGACAGCGAAGGCACGACGATGTCGAACTTCTCGGCGCCGCCCTCTTCTTTCAGCGCCAGGAAGGCTTCGTTTTCCCAGGCCAGCAATACATCGCCCTGACCGTTGTTGACGAAAGTGATGGTCGAACCACGCGCACCGGTGTCCAGCACAGGCACGTGCTTGAACAGGGTCTGCACGTATTCCTTGGCCTTGGCCTCGTCGCCGCCATTGGCTTTCAGGCCATAAGCCCAGGCCGCGAGGAAGTTCCAGCGAGCGCCACCGGAGGTTTTCGGGTTCGGGGTGATCACCGAGACGTCGTTCTTGACCAGATCGCCCCAGTCCTTGATGCCTTTAGGATTGCCCTTGCGCACCAGGAACACGATGGTCGAGGTGTACGGCGTGCTCGCTTGCGGCAGGCGTTTTTGCCAGTCCGCCGGCAGGGTTTTGCCGAGCTTGGCGATTTCGTCGATGTCACCGGCCAGGGCCAGGGTTACGACGTCGGCACGCAGGCCGTCGATGACCGCCCGGCCCTGCTTGCCCGAACCGCCGTGAGACTGCTGGATCTTCACCGTGTCGCCAGCATGATCCTTCTGCCAGGACTTGATGAACTCAGCGTTGTAGTCCTGATACAGCTCACGGGTCGGGTCATACGAGACGTTGAGCAGCTCGTAGTCCTTGGCAACAGCGGAGCCGGCAAAAAGGGCGCTGGCCAGGGCGGCCAAAGCGAAATGACGAATCGACGACATGGTGAAAGCTCCTGGAATTCTTGGTTTGTTGGCTTTTTTTATGGATTTCTGGAATCGCGTTGCCGGTTCAAAGATCGCAGCCTTCGGCAGCTCCTGCAGGTGATCGCGTGTTCTGCAGGAGCTGGCGCAGGCTGCGAACTTCTTCAGCCCGGCTTGTGGGCCGGCTGCTGCAGACGGAATTTTTCTTTGCGCTCGATCTGCACCACCTGGGCGTTATGCACGGTGATTTCCACGGCGCCAAAGCGCAGGTCGCGCAATGCACTCTGGATTTCACGCAGGATGGTGGTTTCGTCTTGACCGTCGACACTACGCAGGGATGCGCTCATGGGGCTGCTCCTTCAACTGAGAGGTTTGCCTGGCAGTGGCGGCACTGCTTGCGGCGTGAAGCCAATAGTAGAGAGGCGCGGATATTCTTAAAAAGACTATTTAAGAATGTTTATATAACCAAAAAACATTGTTTGACGGGACAAGGACTTGAGATGAACCGCCCACTTTCAAGCACACAAAAAACCTGTGGGAGCACACTCGCTCCCACAGGGATTTTGTAAGTCAGGCGATGATCGGCGCATGCGTCCAATTCAACTGCCCTGCCGGCACCGGCCGCCCAAACCAGTAGCCTTGCCCTAGATCGCAACTGTGCTCAAGCAGGAAAGCCGCTTGCTCAACCTGTTCGATCCCCTCGGCATGCACTTGCATGCCCATGCTCTGGGCCAGGGCGATGATCACCCGCGAAATGGCCGCGTCATCCTCGTCCCATGGCAATCCGGCCACGAAGCCTTGGTCAATTTTCAGCTTCTGCACCGGCAAACGCTTGAGTCGCAACAGTGACGAATAACCAGTGCCGAAATCGTCGATGGCCAGGCGCACACCCAACTCGCGCAGGCGATGCATCTGCTCCAACGCGACTTCCGGGTCCTCCATCACCGCACTTTCGGTGACTTCCAGCTCCAGATACGCCGGATCCAGTCCGGTTTCATGCAGCACCTGCGCCACCTGCTGGTACAGCTCGCGGCGGGCGAACAGGCGCGACGAAACGTTGACCGCCACAAACGACAACGCCACTCCGTCCTGATGCCACTGACACATCTGCCGACACGCCTGCCCCATGACCCAGGCATCGATTTCGGCAATCAAACCGGTACGCTCGGCGACCGGAATGAATTCCGCCGGCGCCACCAATCCCCGCTGCGGATGCTCCCATCGCACCAGCGCCTCGACGCCAATCAGGCGAGAAGTCTTGAGGTCGTGAACCGGCTGGTAATACACCCGCAGCTCCTGCTGGTCCAGGGCGCGACGCAGCTCGAAAGCGATTTCGACCCGCTGCTGAGCGTGGGCCGTCAGCTCTTCGGTGTACAGGGCATAGCCGTTGCGGCCGGTGCTCTTGGCCTTGAACAAGGCCGAGTCGGCGTTGCGCAACAATTGCTCGACGCTCAGCGCATCGCCGGGAAACAGACTGATGCCGATGCTGGTATTGATAAACAACTGATGGCGATCGATAACGAACGGCTCCTTGAGCCCATCGATGATCCGCTGAGCCAGCGCGGCGGCCTGAACCAGCTGCGGACAACTTTCCGCAAGCACGGCGAACTCGTCACCGCCCAGCCGCGCCAGGGTAATGCCCGGACCGAACATGGCACTCAGACGCTCGGCCACGGCCTTGAGCAATTGATCGCCGATGGTATGCCCGAGGCTGTCGTTGATCATTTTGAAATGATCCAGATCGATCATCAGCAGCGCACAGCCGCGCTTGTGAACCTGCGCCGACGCCAAGGCCTGTTCGGCGCGGTCGGTGAACAGCAGACGGTTTGGCAAGTCAGTCAGCGGGTCGTGGTGCGCCAGGTGCATCAGTTCGTGCTCGGATTTCTTGATTGCACTGATGTCGGAAAACACCGCCACGTAATGACTGGGGCGACCTTCGTCGTCGTGAGTCAGGCGAATCGTCTGCCATTGCGGGTAAATCTCGCCGCTCTTGCGCCGGTTCCAGATTTCCCCGCTCCACTCTCCGTCGCTGTGGAGTGCGGCAAACATGGCCTGATAAAAAGCCGGAGGATGCCGCCCCGACTTGAACAGACTGGGCCTTTGGCCCAGCACGTCCTTGCAGTGGTAACCGGTGATGTCGATGAATGCCCGGTTCACGTGGACGATCAAGCCGTCGAGGTTGGTGACCAACACCCCTTCGCGCGTGCAATCGAACACCGCAGCAGCCTGGCGCAGACGCTCGCGATCAGCGTTACGCTCACGCAGCTTGGCGCCGATGCCCAGACAGCGGAGCAGCCGCGCCCGGGCGATAAAGATCAAGCCGGCGCTGAGCAGCACCCAAACGTAACCGTTGATCAGTTGCCATCGCAGACGCTCGAGAGAATCATCGAAGAAACTGTTCAATAAATAGCCACTCAGCAGCAGCCAGGCAGCAGAAAACACTAGATAAAGCAGCGCTGCACGCAGAGCATCGCGATAGGTGGCAGACATTAGGCGATCCATGTCCCTACAAAAAGGTTGGAATTATAGTTTAAAGACACATCCAGCCACTCTTATCTGAAAGGGCGACTGGTTTTCTCTGTGGGCTTAGTGATAATGCAACGGCTGTTTTTTCTTTATCGAGGGCCCTACAGCCTATGTGGTACGAAGGTTTTCTTGGCTTGTCGCCCTGGTCACTGGTGGCAGTCACCCTGCTGATGACCCACGTCACGATCATTGCCGTCACGGTTTATCTGCATCGTTACTCAGCCCATCGCTCCCTTGAGCTGAATGCCGGCCTGAAGCACTTTTTCCGTTTCTGGCTGTGGCTGACCACGGCGCAGAACACCCGCGAGTGGACGGCCATCCACCGCAAGCATCACGCAAAGTGCGAAACCGTCGATGACCCGCACAGCCCGGTCATCAAGGGTTTGTCCACGGTCCTGCGCAAAGGCGCCGAGTTGTACCGCGCCGAAGCGGAAAACCCCGAGACCCTGCGCATCTACGGCAAGAACTGCCCCGAAGACTGGATCGAACGCAACCTCTACAGCCGCTTTCCGCTGCTGGGCATCGCCATCATGGGCGTTATCGACCTGTTGTTGTTCGGCACCATCGGCATCACCATCTGGGCCATCCAGATGATGTGGATTCCGGTGTGGGCCGCCGGCGTGGTCAATGGCCTGGGCCATGCCGTCGGCTATCGCAACTTCGAATGCCGCGACGCCGCGACCAACCTGGTGCCGTGGGGCATCCTGATTGGCGGTGAAGAACTGCATAACAACCATCACACCTACCCTAACTCGGCAAAACTGTCGGTGAAGAAGTGGGAATTCGACCTGGGCTGGGCCTGGATTCAAGTGTTCAGCTTCCTGCGTCTGGCCAAGGTCCAGCGGGTCGCGCCGATTGCCCACCGCGTCGAAGGCAAGGGCAGCCTGGACATGGACACCGCGATGGCGATCCTCAACAACCGCTTCCAGATCATGGCCCAGTACCGCAAATTGGTGATCGGCCCACTGGTCAAGCAAGAGCTGGAAAAGGTCGATCACTCGGTCCGTCACCAGTTCCGCCGGGCCAAACGCCTGCTCTCGCGTGAAACCAGCCTGCTGGATGACAAACACCATGCGCGCATTCAGAACATGCTCGAGCACAGCCAGGCACTGACGGTAATTTACGAGAAACGCCTGGCCTTGCAGCAGATCTGGGTCAAGACCAGCTCAAATGGTCACGACATGCTGGCCGCCATCAAGGAATGGATTCACGAGGCAGAAGCCAGCGGGATTCAATCCCTGCGTGACTTTGCCGACCAGTTGAAAACCTACTCCCTGCGCCCTGCTGCTGTCTGAGCCAAAAAACCTGTGGGAGCGAGCCTGCTCGCTCCCACATTGGTTTGCGACCTGACTGAAACCGCCATCAGTACCGCCCGGCGGGAGCCAGCTCCCTCGCCACAACAAGCGGGAACTTCGCTTCAAATCCCCTATCTCAAAAACACTTCGCCCTCCAGGCGGGCTTCGTTGTAGCCGCTGTCGAACCTCAAGCGGCGCACGTCCTTTGAGATTTGTGTCGATGGTCAAAAACAACCTGAAAGACCCATCCCCCTCGCAATGGCCCGAGGCTGCGCAAACCCTCATGGCATTGATGCATGCCGAAGGTGAAGTCGCACGCCTGAACGAACGTGAGCAGCTGTTCAGTACGCTGATGGTGAGCGTCAACGCGGTACTTTGGGCGTTTGACTGGGAAACCCGCCAGGTGCTGTATGTCAGCCCCGCTTACGAGCGGATCGTGGGGCGCTCGGCCGATCTGCTGCTGGCCGACAGCAATCAATGGCGCGACAGCATCCACCCCGATGACCTGGACTATGCAGAACGCAGCCTGGCCGATGTTCTGGTCAGGGGCGCTGTCGAAGATCGCGAATATCGAATTGTCGCCCCCGACGGCCAGGTCCGCTGGATAAGCGACAAATGCTTCATCAATCGCCAGCCGGAACCCGGGCAACCGGTGATCATCGTCGGCATCGCCGAAGACATCACCGACAAGAAGCAGATGGAAGCCGAGCTGCATCGACTGGCAACCACCGACGACCTGACCCAAAGCAGCAACCGCCGGCACTTCTTCGAGTGCGCCCACCGAGCGTTCGAGCACGCACGGCAACAGGGCGAACCCTTGTCGTTTCTGATGCTCGACATCGATGACTTCAAAACGATCAACGACACCTACGGCCATCAGCAAGGCGACAACGTGCTGCAACGCATTGCCGAGAGTGGCCGTGCAGCCCTGCGGCGTGGCGATTTGTTCGGGCGCATTGGCGGGGAGGAGTTTGCTGCGGTGTTTCCCGGCTGCACGCCTCAGATGGCCCTGCACGTCGCCGAACGCCTGCAACGGGAGATTCAGGGATTGAGCTTCAGTCATGAGGGCCAGACATTCGGCATTACCGTGAGTCAGGGTCTGACCAGCCTCATTGCCGAGGATGAGAACGTGGAGAGCCTGTTTGCCCGTGCCGATGCCGCGATGTATCAGGCCAAGCATGAGGGCAAGAACCGGATTGTCACGGCCTGACTGTTTTTTGAAGATTCACACCTGTAGCGAGGGAGCGATCCGGTATTTTCAGAACAATCGCATTTGCTGGTTTTACGGCTGCTCCGCAACCGAACGGGGGCAAGGCCCCTCGCCACAAGGCTCGCGCCCACAAAAATTCGCGTGAAACTTACTTCTTGCGCAACCGCATCAACTCCGGCAAGCCGATCTTGAGCAACCGCGCCGTCCGGCTCTTCGCCAGCTCCTCGATGCCCTCGTGCTCGGTCAGGCGCGCCAGCTGCGCCGCCATGTTCATCACCAGCGCTTCGCGCGAGTAAACCCCGCCACCGAGCTGATAGGCCGCCGCAATCAACTCGCGCAACTCCAGCGGCAGACGCCAACGGGTGCGCAGCGCCGAACCATAAGCTGCGCCGAATTTGGCCAGCGACTCGCCGACCTCCTCCAACTCATCCAGCTCACCACCGGCCTGCTTCCATTCCTGCAAACACCGAAGCAGCGCCAGATCGCCGAGACGGTGCAGCATGCCGGCGCAGTAGCAGCGTTCCTGATCCAGATCGAGCAAACGCGCCAGGGTCCGCGCAAATTCGGCGGTGTGCAACGACAGCTCCCAGTAGCGCTCGGCGTAGTCGGCCAGGCAAGGATCGCTGAGCCGTGCACTGCGCTTGAGTGCCAGCCCGAGGATCAGGTTCATGCTCTGCCCGGTGCCCAGGCGGTGCAGCGCCTGGGACAACGTCTGTACCGCCGCGCCATGATGCTGGGCCGCGCTATTGGCCGCAGCGATGAGCACAGCAGTGACCTGCGGATCGGTGCGGATTTCGTCTTCGAGCACGGTCAGATCGAGGCCGTTGGGATTGAGGCTGCGCTTGACTGCTACCTGCACGTCCGCCATCAGCGGCGCACCCTCTGCCAGCTCGCGACGACGCTCCAGAAACACCGGCAATGTCATCCCCGGTGCCAGCGCCGGTACTTCACACGACACCTCTTCGCCAGCGTCCAGCAGCAAATCCTGCAAGCGGCGGGTCAGGCTTTCCATGTTCAGGGGCTTGGTCAGATACGCCGTCGGTGCGAGCGGCAGAGCTTCACGCACACTGGCGCTGTCGTTGCGACTGCTCATCAGCATGTAGGGCAGCGGCGGGTTGCGTTTGCGCTGGCGAACACTGCGCAAGACATTCAGGCCATCGACGCCGGGCAACTCCCAGTCAGCGATCACCAGGTCGTAAGGATTAGCCGCCAGCAACTCCAGTGCGTGCTGACCGTCGGCGCACAAGTCCAGCCGCGCATCGCAGCGAACGTTCAACAGCACTTCCTTGAGCAGGTCCCGGGACCAAGGGTCAGCCTCGGCGATCAGTACGCGTGGAACGGCGGGCAAAGTGACGGCTGGCATACAACGCTCCCTGGCAATGCAGAAACCTTAGCCAATGCTGGCCCTTCGATACAGCGCTAATGCGCTGGATGCGTTTCAAGGGGCGTAAAAAACCCGCCGAAGCGGGTTTTTTGTGGATCAGGTCACACTCGGTGATCAGAGCTCGGAGAAGCACTCTTCGATGATCGCCAGACCTTTGTCCAGTTGCTCGTCCGGCGAGGTCAGCGGTACCAGGACGCGCAGAACGTTGCCGTAGGTGCCGCAGGACAGCAGGATCAGACCCTTGTCGCGAGCCTTGGCCACAACCGATGCCACAGCGGCAGCGTTTGGCTTGTGGCTGTCGCCGTTTTCGAACAGCTCGACAGCGATCATCGCACCCAGGGCGCGGACTTCACCGATTACCGGGTACTTGGCCTGGATGGCTTTCAGGCCGGTGACCAGACGCTCGCCGACAGCCTTGCAGCGGTCCAGCAGGTGTTCTTCTTCGAACACTTCCATCACGGCCAGGGCCGCGGCGCAAGCGATCGGGCTACCGGCGTAGGTGCCGCCCAAGCCGCCTGGAGCGATGGCGTCCATGTATTCGGCCTTGCCGCACACACCGGCCAGCGGGAAGCCGCCAGCGATGGATTTGGCGAAGGTGGTCAGGTCGGCAGCAACGCCCATCTGTTCCATGGCGAAGAACGTACCGGTACGGCCAGCACCCGTCTGTACTTCGTCGGCGATCAGCAGGATGCCGTGCTGGTCGCACAGTGCACGCAGACGCTTCATGAATTCTTTAGGCGCAACGTAGAAACCGCCTTCGCCCTGAACCGGCTCGATGATGATTGCAGCGATGTCACGCGGCTCTGCATCGTTCTTGAAGACGCGTTCGATGCTGGCGATCGAATCGTCGATGCTCACACCGTGCAGCTCATTCGGGTACAGGGCGCGGAACACGCCGCCTGGCATCAGGCCCATGCCGGCCGAGTAAGGCACGACTTTACCGGTCAGACCCAAGGTCATCATGGTGCGACCGTGGTAGGCGCCGGTGAACGCGATCACGCCGGCACGGCCAGTGGCGGCACGGGCGATTTTCACGGCGTTTTCTACCGCTTCGGAACCGGTGGTGACCAGCAGGGTTTTCTTCTCGAAATCACCTGGGACCTTGGCGTTGATTTTTTCGCACACTTCCACGTACGGCTCGTAGGCCAGTACCTGGAAGCAAGTGTGGGTCAGCTTGTTCAACTGCTCGGTCACGGCGGCGATGATTTTCGGGTGCACGTGGCCGGTGTTCAGCACAGCGATACCGCCAGCGAAGTCGATGAACTCGCGACCTTCAACGTCGATTACGGTCGCATTTTTCGCAGACTCGGCGAAGATCGGGTGAATCTGGCCAACACCACGTGGAACAGCAGCGGTACGGCGGGCCATCAAAGAAGCGTTAGTCTTGCTCATAAAGTCCTCATTCGCCGCTCATCGGGCGGCGTGGTTCAAGGAAAATGCGGCGGGGAGTCAACGGTGGCAGCATGCGATGATCGACTGCTACAGCGTTCCCGGCCGCAGATAAAATTCCGTTTGAAGCGGCGCAAAGGGTCAGCGCTCTCGTGCCCTTTGCGCTTGAAGCAATGCCTTGCCGGGCTTAGATGCCCAGGCAGAGGTATTTGATTTCCAGGTAATCTTCGATGCCGTACTTGGAGCCTTCACGGCCCAGGCCCGAGGCCTTGATGCCGCCGAACGGCGCGACTTCGTTGGAGATCAGGCCGGTGTTGACGCCAACCATGCCGTATTCCAGGGCTTCAGCCACACGGAACACGCGACCCAGGTCGCGAGCATAAAAGTACGAGGCCAGACCGAATTCGGTGTCGTTGGACATCGCGATCACATCGGCTTCGTCTTTGAAGCGGAACAGTGGAGCCAATGGACCGAAGGTTTCTTCCTTGGCCACGGCCGCGTTGTTCGGCACGTTGGTCAAAATGGTCGGTTCAAAGAAGTTGCCTTCCATCGGCTTGCCGCCGGACAGCACCGTGGCGCCTTTGGAGACGGCGTCAGCGATGTGCTCTTGTACCTTGGCGACCGCTTTTTCGTCGATCAGCGGGCCGGTGGTGGTGCCGTCTTCCAGACCGTTGCCGATCTTCAGTTTGGCCACAGCCACTTTCAGTTTTTCGGCGAACGCGTCGTAAACCGAGTCCTGAATGTACAGGCGGTTGGCGCAGACGCAGGTCTGGCCGTTGTTGCGATATTTGGAAATGATCGCGCCTTCGACGGCCTTATCCAGGTCCGCGTCGTCGAACACGATGAACGGCGCGTTGCCGCCCAGCTCCAGGGACACTTTCTTGATGTCCTTGGCGCATTCCGACATCAGTTGACGACCGATTTCGGTCGAACCGGTGAAGGACAGTTTGCGCACGATCGGGTTGCTGGTCAGCTCGCTGCCGATGTCGCCGGCGCTGCCGGACACCACGCTGAACACGCCAGCCGGGATGCCGGCACGCTGGGCCAGTTCAGCCAGGGCGAACGCGGAGAACGGGGTTTGCGAAGCAGGCTTGAGCACCATGGTGCAACCGGCGGCCAGGGCCGGGCCGGCTTTACGGGTGATCATTGCAGCCGGGAAGTTCCACGGGGTGATTGCAGCGGTCACGCCGATTGGCTGCTTGATCACGATCAGGCGCTTGTCTGGCTGGTGGCCCGGAATCACATCACCGTAGATGCGCTTGGCTTCTTCGGCGAACCACTCGATGAAGGAAGCGGCGTAAACGATTTCGCCCTTGGCTTCGGCCAATGGCTTGCCTTGTTCCATGGTCATCAGGCGAGCCAGGTCGTCCTGGTTCTCGATGATCAGTTCGAACCAGCGACGCAGCTTGTTCGCACGGTCCTTGGCGGTCAGTGCACGCCAGGCCGGCAGCGCTTTATCAGCGGCTTCGATTGCACGGCGGGTTTCGGCAGCGCCCATTTTCGGCACAGTGCCCAGAATTTCGCCCGTTGCCGGGTTGTTGACCTTGATCGTCTGACCATTGTCCGCATCGACCCACGCGCCATCGATGAAGGCTTGCTGGCGAAACAACTGGGTGTCTTTAAGCTGCATGTCGGCTTTCCTTAACAGCACCGTAACAATACGGAGCGAATTATGATTGTAGAAAGGCGCCTCAATAGGCTGCCGTCAGGGAAATCATTCACCGGGCTGAAGCACATAAATAGCGCACTGATTGAACTCGTGCGGTTCAGCACCCAGACAAGAGCGTTTGAAATCTCAAACGAATCCTAGGATCAAAGGGGGTAAAGGACAATAGGCTGTTCGAAAAAAAGAACGAAAACGTCGTTTTTGCCTCATTTTTCTGATCAGCGTAGCAAACGCCTGTAACAGCTTCGAAAAACGCAGACGATTCAGCAGCATGGACGCCCGCAATGCATATGAGTATCATGGCGCCCGCATTGCACCAGTAGCTCAGCTGGATAGAGTACTGCCCTCCGAAGGCAGGGGTCGTGGGTTCGAATCCCGCCTGGTGCACCATACGTTGTAATGAGAAAGCCTCAGGCCGTTAGGTCTGGGGC